>JBBSMC010000040.1:0-30145 GCA_038233375.1 Solirubrobacterales bacterium | reverse complement strand
TCCGGTCACGCCAGAGCGCCTCGCGGTTGGGCGCAGTGGCGGCCGAGACGAGTTCGTGACGCGCCGGGTGCCATATCCGCGCTCGGCGCGTCATAAGGCTTGGTCTTCATCCGGGCTATGACGCGCCAGGTGCGATATCCGCACCTTGCGCGTCAGGGGGGGTTGCTCCCGGCACGATCGTGTCGAGCCAGGTGCGATATCCGTACGCGCCCGCAGGACACCGGCATGACGACCATGGCGACCCAGGCGCTCAGCGAGTTCGCGCTGCACGTCCGCCCGATCCCAGCGTCGAAGTGCGCGTGTTCGGCAAGCCCGAGGCGCGGCCCAACCGCCGCATGGCGGTCGCCTTCGCCCGTGGTGAGGACGCGGCCGCCGCGCGGGAGACCGCGCGCGCTGCGGCGGCCTGCCTGCATGTCGGCTGATCGAATAACGATCAACCCACGACGGGACCCGCGACGTGCGCGAGGATTGATCTCATGCACGCGGGTTCCGTTGACGTTCGCATCGAGCTGCTGGGTGACTTCCGCGTCGCCCTCGACGGTCGGGAGATCGCCGAGGACGACTGGCCGTCACGCCGGGCACGCGAGCTCACCGCGCTCCTGGCGCTGGCCGGCGGTCGCCGGCTGCAGCGCGACCAGGTGATCGAGCAGCTCTGGCCGCACCTCGGCGCGCAGGCTGGGGCGGCCAATCTGCGCGGCCGCACACCACGCGCGCCGCACGCTCGAGGACCCCGAGACGATCGTCCTGCGCGCCGGGCGCGTCGAGCTGTTCCCGCAGCGCGGCGTGACGACCGACGTCGCGGACTTCCTGCGCGACGCCGAAGCCGCACTGCGCGACGCCGACGCCGACGGCGCCGCGTGCGCGAAGGTCGCGGCGCGCTGCGCCGGCGAGCTGCTGCCCGGCGCTCCCTACGAGGCCTGGACCCAGCAGCCGCGACGGCAGGTCCACGCGCGCCTCACCGAGCTCCTGCGCCGCAACGCCGACTGGGAGCGGCTGGTCGAGCTCGAGCCGGCCGACGAGGCCACGTCCCAGGAGCTCATGCGCGCGGCCATCGAGGCGGGCCGGCGCCACGTCGCGATCCGCTGGTACGAGCGGCTGCGGATCGCCATGCTGCGCGAGCTCGGTGCGCAGCCGGGCGCCGCGACGCGGGCGTTGTACGACCGCTGCACCGCGGGCGTGCGCCTCGGCGAGCGGGCGTTCGTCGGCCGCGAGCGCGACCTCGCCGCCGGGGCCGAACAGCTCGCGGCCGCTGCGCAGGGCGCGACCGCGGCGCTGCTCGTGCGAGGCCCGACCGGGATCGGGAAGTCCGCGTTCTGCCGCGAGGTCCTGCAGCGCGCGCACGACAGCGGATGGCGGGTGCTCACCGTCACCGCGATGGCGTCTGCACCGCCCTACGGCCCGATCGGCATGGCCATCGAGCAGCTGCTGGTCCACGGGCGCGCCTCGCTCGACGCGCTGCCCGACCGCACGCGCTCGATCCTCGCTGCGCTTCGCGACGGGCACGTCCTGGCGGGGGATGGAGCGCATGGGGTTCTCCTCGGTCGTTGGTGGCGTGGCGCCACGATCTGCGACCGGCGTTCCTGAGACGTTCCCTATCCCCGTGCCAGTGACCCGCAGCGCTGCGCGTCGAGCGGCTGACCCCAGGTGCTGAAGCCGTCCGCCGCCTGGTTGAAGTGCTCGCGCGCGTCGGCGGGGCGGCCACTGCCGTGCGCAACCCAGCCGCGCGCCTCGGCCACCGCAGCGCTCCACGCCGGTGGCAGCGCGACGATCTCGAGCGCCGTCTCGCAGTGCGAGAGGTAGCGCTGCGCGCGCTCGAGGTCGCCGCCGCGGGCGGCAGCGATCGTCGCCGGCACGATGAAGGCGATGCGGCACGTCGGGCACGTCTCGGCGGGTCCCTGGATCGCGGACTCCGCCTCACGCACGAGCTGCACGCCGCGCTCCGGGTCAGCGGCGCCTTCGACCATCGCGCCGTAGATGCGGTCGAGCGTGTGATGGCCCACCTCTGACTCCCGCGCCATGAGCAGCGCGTCGGTGAGAAACGGCGTCGCGTGCTCCGGTCGCCCCCGCTGGATCGCGACCTGCGCGCGGCCCAGCAGCGACAGCGCCTCCCCCGCGACGGCCCCGATCTGCCCGTGCAGCCGGGCCCCTTCGGCGAAGTCGCGGTCGGCGTCGTCGAGCCGCCCGGCGAGGATCGTCGCCTCGCCGCGCAGGGTGAGGGCGAAGGCATGGCCGCGGGCGGCGCCGATCCGCTTTGCCTCGGCGGCGAGGTTGTCCGCGAACGCGATGATCTCGTCGTTGGGCAGGCCGCCGTAGAGCATCCGCTCGGTGACGCACAGCTGCCCGTCGAAGACGCGGGTCGCGAGCTCGGGGAGGTCGTTCGTCGCCCGCAGGTACTCCCGCAGCCGGGCCGGCAGCTCGCCCTTGGCATGCGCCGCCAGCGCGTGGGCCCAGGTCGCGTCGAGGATCGCGCCGGGGTCGCCAAGCTCGAGCGCCAGCCTGTGCGCCTCATCAGCCTTCGCGCTGGCGGTGGCCGCATCGGCATAGACGCCGATCGCCGCGGCGGCGCTCAGCGTCAGCGCCTCGGCGAGCCGGCCGACGGTCGTCTTCGGGGTGATGCCCGCAAGGGTGCGAGGGCGCTCTGCGGGTTGCTCGCCTTGAGCTGCGCGAGCGCCTGGCGAGCGCGCAGCTCCTGCGCCTCGGGATCGCCGAGTGCGACGGCCGCGGTGGCGTACGCGTCGGGCGCCCGGCTGTCGCCGAGGGCGTCGAGGATCTCCGCGCGCAGGCACATCGCCGACGGCGACCTCGAGATCCGCGTCCTGGACCAGGACGGCATGATGGTCGGCTTCGTCCGGCTGCCCGCCGGCGCCGACCTGCGCCCCGCCACGAAGGGCCTGCCCGACGACCTGTGCCCCTGCCCGCACTGGGGCTACATGCTCAAGGGCCGCGTCCGGATGCACACCGTCGACGGCCATCAGGACTTCGCCGCCGGCGAGGCGTTCTACTGGGCTCCCGGGCATGCGCCCGAAGCGCTCGAGGACAGCGAATACGTCGACTTCTCGCCGACGCACGAGTTCCAGCGCGTCCTCGACCATCTCACGGGGGCGCCGCCGGCCGCGTAGCGATGGGTTCCGGTCACGCCGAGAGTCTCGTCTGAGACACCTATCTTCGAGGCGGCACCCGACGTGGCCACCACCCCCGCCCCCACCGCACGTCGCCACGCCCGCCGGCGCCGACGTCGACTGCGCCAGCACGGTGAGCCGGTGAAGCCGCGCAGGGCGGGTACACGCGACGCATGGGCCGCGAGCACGCCGTTCAGGCGATCCGCGGGGCAGCGCATGAACTGACCGGCGCCTTCGGCGACTTCGACGCGCTCATGGACCGCGTCGGCGACGCCGGCTGCGTGCTCATCGGCGAATCGACCCACGGAAGCGCGCAGTTCTACGCGGCGCGCTCCCACATCACGAAGCGGCTGATCGAGGAGAAGGGCTTCGCGGCCGTCGCGGTGGAGGCCGATGGGCCCGGCGCGCGCCGCGCCGATCGCTGGGCGCGCGGCGCACCGGACGACCCCGACGCCGCCGCGGCGCTGGGCGACTTCGCCCGCTTTCCGCACTGGGTGTGGCGCAACCACGAGGTCGTCGCGTTCCTGGAGTGGCTGCGCGAGCACAACCGCGCGACCGGGCAGGACGTCGGGTTCCACGGCCTCGACCTCTCCTCGCCGCAGTCGATCGACAACGCCGAGCGCTACGACCGACCGATGTCCCGCGTCGGACCGCAGCCGTGGAACCTGCGCGACCGGCACATGGCCGAGACGCTCGACGGGCTGCGGACGCAGCTCGCCCGCGACGCCCGGCCCGGCAAGGTCGTCGTCTGGGCGCACAACTCACACGTCGGCGACGCGCGCGCGACCGAGCTCGCCGAGCTGGGCCAGCTGTCGCTCGGCCAGCTCGCGCGCGAGGCCTACGGTGGCGATGCCGTGCTCGTCGGCCAGAGCACCTTCGCCGGCACCGTCATGGCCGCCGGCCAATGGGGCGCGACGGCGACGACGCTGCCCCTCGCGCCCGCCCGTGAGGACGCGGTCGAGGCGCTCCTGCACGAGAGCGGGCCGCCGAACCTCATGCTCGTCATGGGCGAGGACGCGGCGGCTACGACGGCACTGCAGTCATCGCGACTGCAGCGCGCGATCGGCGTCATCTACCGGCCGGACAGCGAGCGGGTCAGCCACTACGTCTTCGCCGACGTCACGCGCGAGTTCGACGTTCTGATCCACCTCGACACGACGAGCGCCCTCGAGCCACTCGACCCGGATCGCCCGTAGCCGGTGCGTCGGGGGGTGTGGCGAATGAGCGTCGCTCCCCGTGCACGATTCGCCACACCGCCCGATCTGGCCGCCGCCCGCAGAGCGGCGCGCCCGCACGGCTGCATCCGATCCGATCAGCTCGCTGCATGCGGCCTGGATCGCGCCGCCGTCGCTCGGCAGGTGCGCAAGGGCTGGTTGCACCGTGTCCACACGGGGGTCTACGCCGTTGACTGCCCGGTCAGCACGCTGCACGCCCGGTTCATGGCGGCAGTGCTCGCCGGTGTCCCCGGCGCCTTTCTCTCCCACCGGGCGTCCTGCGCGCTTGCGGGCCTTGTGACGCGCTACGACGCGCGCACGACGCGGTTGCGGCCCGCGTTCTTGGCGTCGTAGAGCGCTTGGTCGGCGCGCTCGACGAGGCGCGCGGCGGTCTGCCGGCCGTCCCACCGCGCGAGGCCGATCGAGACCGTCTGCTCGCCGACCGTCGCCTCGCGCAGGCGCTCGGCGATGTCCCGCGCGACGTCGTCCTCGCAGCCGGCCAGCAACACGGCGAACTCCTCGCCGCCGTAGCGTGCCAGCACGTCGTTGGCGCGGATCGCCGATCGCCAGGCCGCGGCGGCGCGCCGCAGCAGCGCATCGCCGGCCGGATGGCCGTGGCGGTCGTTGTAGTCCTTGAAGTGGTCGAGGTCGATGAGCGCCACGAAGAGCGGCTGGGTGCCCTTGCGCAGCGCGCCGGCCAGGAGCTGGTCCCACGCCCGGCGGTTGAGCACGCCGGTCAGCGCGTCGCGCTCGCACAGCTCGCGCAGGTCGGACTCGGTGATGCGCCGCCGCTCCACCTCCTGGGCCAGCCGAGCGCGCTCGAACGCCGCCGCCGCGCTGCCGGCGAGCGCCCGCGCGGCCGCGATCTCCTCGTCGCTCGCGCGGTGGCGCTGGGCCCAGTACAGCCCGATCGCGCCGAACGGCTCGCGGGTGCCGATCGGGACGATCAGCAGGCTCTTGACGAACGTCGGCCGGTAGGTAGCCTGCGGAACGCGGGGATCGTCGTACACGTCCTCGACGACGGCCGGCTGGCCGTGCAGCATCGCCCAGCCCGAGATGCAGCTCTCCAGCGCAAAGCGGCGGCCTTTCAACAGCGGCTCGATCGCGTCCTCGTCCACGTAGCGGCACTGGCCGCCCTCGCGCAGGATCAGCGTCGCTGCGTCGGCGCCGGTCAGCCGCCGCGCGGCGCCGTGCACGAGCCGTTGGACGTCGGCCACCGTCGCGGCGTTCGCGAACTCGTCGATCGCCGTTGCGAGCGTGGTCAGCGTCTCGGCGCCGGATCCGGCGGCGCGCGCGCCTCGGGTTGCGGACATCTGAGATATGAGGGTGCCCGCCAGCGCGCCTGGCTACGCGTGTGGGCGTGCCGGCGCGGCTTCTGCGCAGGATCGGCCGGTATACCTCTGCGATGCACGCACTCCTGGCCGGGGGGCGAGCTGAGGGTCGCGCACGACATACGGCCAAACCGGCGTCGGCGCTCGTGATGTCGGGCATCATTGGATCCGTGCACCGCCGCCTCGCCGCCCTCCTCGCGTTCTCGGTCTGCGCCGTGGCGCTTGCGTCGCTCGTGCCTGCGGCCGGCGGGTCCAACGACGTCGGCGACTCCGTGCGTCAGAAGGCGGTCGCCTGGGCGGTCGAGCATGTCGGGCTGCGCGAGAACGGCACGACGAACTGTTCGCCGATCATCAACCGCTGGGAGCGCGACATGGGGCTGCGGCTGCCGCCCTGCCGCGTCTGGTGCGGGGCGTTCGTGCACCAGGCCTACCTGCGCGCGGGCGTGCGGCTGTCCAAGCGGCTGATCGACCCGCACCGCTCCTACGCGGACGCCGTCGCCGGCCGTCGCCACCTGCGCAAGATCGCGATCTCCGACATTCGCCCCGGCGACCTCGTCTTCTACAAGTTCCGCAACGGCGTGCGCGCCTCGCACCTCGCGATCGCCCGGGCGGCTCCGAAGAACGGCATGCTCGACACCGTCGAGGGCAACGTCGGCAACGCGTCGACGCTGGAGTCGCGCGGCACGCGCTACATCGTGCTCGCCGCGCGCGTCACGCGGTAACCCACCCGCCCATCGTCGCGGCCTGGACATTTCGCCTACCACGTCGCCCGCACTCAACCAATCGCCCGTTCGGCCGATAGGGATCGCATGAATCTTCTGGGCGGCCGGATGGCCGCGCCCGCAGCCGAGGTCGACCGCGATCTCGAGCAGGTCCTGCTCGGCCTCGCCGACGGCAGCTACGTGCTCAGCACTCCGGACGGCGCCGTCGCCGAGAGCGGTGTCGGCGTCGTCGGCCTGCTCGGCGTGCCCGCCGACGTGCTCGTCGGCCGGCCGATCACCGAAGTCCTCGTCGCCGGTGTCGAGCCGCAGGCGGTCGACGACTTCGACCGGATGCTGCGCGCGCCGCACGTCGATCCCTCGTCGCGGCCCACGTTCCGCGCCCGCTGCGCCAACGGCACCACGCGAACGCTGCAGTTCGTGGTCGTCTGCGTGCCGCTCGCGCTCGGCTGGGAGTTCACCTCGCTGCTGAGCGAGCTGCGCAGCCGCGACGCCGGCACATGGAAGCCCGAGGAGCTGCGCCTGCGCCACGATCGGGCGCTGGAGGCGGTCGAGGGCGTCGTCCTGCGCGGCACCCAGCCCGATCCGCAGGCCCGCCTCGCCGGCATCCTCATCGTCGTCCGCGACGCCGACGCGCCGCCGCTCACGCGCGAGGACGTCGACCGCCGCATGGCCGACCAGCGCGGCGCGGCGCGCGCGGTCGCCGCCGAGCAGGCCCGCCGGCGCGACGAGGCCGCCGGCCGCCTGCTGCACCGCGACGACGAGGACGAGGACGAGGCCGCCGACCAGGCCCCCGGTCTCGAGGATCTAGTCGAGCGGGCGCGCGTGCTGCGCGAGCGCGTCGAGGACGCCGAGCGCGACGCCGCCGCCGCTCTGCACGAACGCGACGAGGCGCTCGCCAGGCTCGCCGAGGTGCAGGCCGAGCGCGACGCCGCGCAGGCCCAGGCGGGAAGCGCGCTGGACGCCGAGGGCCGCGTGCAGCAGCTCGCCGGCGAGCGCGACGAGGCGCGTGCGCGTCTGGAGACCCGCGGGCACGAGTTGCTGGCCGCCCACGCTGACGCCGAGCGCCTCCGCGCGGAGCTGCTGGCCATGCGCGAGGCCGTCCACGACGAGCGCGCCGCGCACAGCGAGAGCGCGGACGCCGAGCTGGCCGCCCTGCGCGCGGAGGCCGGCGCCGCCCACGGCGACGCCGACGCCCTGCGCGCCGAGCTGCACGGCGCCCGCAGCGCGCTCAACGCCGCCCGGGGCGAGAACGCGCTCGCGCACGGCGAGGCCTCCGCGGTCCGCGCCCAGCTGCAGAGCAGGCACGCCGAGCTCGAGAGCGCCCGCGCCGCGCTGGATGCCGTCCGTGCGCAGCTCGAGGCGAGGAACGCCGACCTCGAGGCGAAGGACGCCGAGCTCGAGCGCACGCAGGCGCAGCTCGAGACGACGCGGGCCGCCGCCGACGACGTCCGCGCCGAGCGCGAGCAGGCGCGCCTGCGTGCACAGCAGCTCATGAACGAGGCCGAGCAGGCGCGCGCCGCAGCCGCGGCGATCCGCGCCGAGTTCGCCTTCGAGCCGATCGACAACGACGGCGCGCAGACGCAGGGCACCCCAGCCGCGCAGCGCGCGCCGTGGACGGTGCCCGCGCCCACGGCCAGCGCTGCGGCCGCCGCTACCTCCGCGGCGCCGCGCAACGGCACGCCGGGGCCGGAGCTGCCGGCCGTCGGGCCCGGTGAGGCCGCCGCCCTGATCGCGCTCGACGGCTCCTTCAAGCGCCTTGACGAGTCGTTCTGCTCACTGCTCGGCTGCCGCGAGGAGGATCTGCGCGCGGCGCGCTGGCCGTCGATCATCGACCGCGAGAACCTCAGTGCCCACCAGGAGGTCGCGCGGGCGCTGAAGGCCGGCGATATCCAGAGCGCCGAGGTCGAGACGGTCTACATGCACGCCCAGGGGCTGCTCGTGCCGATTGCCGGCACGATCTCCGTGCACCGCGCCGCGCCGTCCGGCGAGCCGCACTTCCTCTTCCGGGCGGACGTCAGCCGCACCGCCGGTGCCCGCTGACCCGCCCGTTCGGCCTAGGAGCCGGCGCCGGCTGCGATCGGGCAGGTGACGCCCGTGCCGCCCAGCCCGCAGTAGCCGTTGGGGTTCTTCGCCAGGTACTGCTGGTGGTAGTCCTCGGCGTAGTAGAAGTCCGGCGCCGCCAGGATCTCCGTCGTGATCTCGCCGCGGCCGGCGGCGGTCAGCGCTGCCTGGTAGCGCTCGGCCGAAGCGGCCGCCGCTGCGGCCTGCGCGTCGGTCGTCGTGTAGATCCCGGAGCGGTACTGCGTGCCGACGTCGTTGCCCTGGCGCATGCCCTGCGTCGGGTCATGCGACTCCCAGAAGCGCGCGAGGAGATCCTCGAAGCAGACCTCGGCGGGGCGGTAGACGACGAGGACGACCTCGTTGTGGCCGGTCCGCGCGCTGCAGACCTCCTCGTAGGTCGGGTTGGGCGTCATGCCCGCCGCGTAGCCGACGGCCGTCGTGTAGACGCCGGGGGTCTCCCAGAAGATGCGCTCGGCGCCCCAGAAGCAGCCCAGGCCGAAGACGACCTGCTCGGTGTCGGCGGGGAACGGGCCCTCCAGCGGCGCCTCGAGGACATGGTGGCGCTCGGGGACCGGCACCGCCTTGTCGCGCCCCGGCAGCGCCGACTCGGGGGTCGGAAACTCGGTCTTGTGCCTGGAGAGGAAGTTGAGCATTCGGATTGCCTCGAATCGTCGCGTGATCCCGTAGTCCACGGTAGCGGTAGGTCGTCGCGTGATCACGAGGTTGGCGCCCGTCCGACGCGTGGGCGGGCAGTGTCGTGAGCCGCGAGATCACCGTCTACCCTGCGCCGATGGCCACGATGGTGGAGGCAGAGCCCAGGACGGACCTCGGCATCCGCACGCTGATCGCCGGCGACGGGGTGCGCGGCGTCGGCGCGCTGTTCGTCTTCGCGACGCACGTCTGCCTGCTCGCCGACCCGGTCGCCAACAACAACCTGCTCAGCTACGGCTGGGCGGCGCCGATCCTCGGCCACATCGATCTCGCGCTGTCGGCGTTCTTCGTGCTGTCGGGCTATCTCATCGCGCGCCCGTTCACGCGCGCCTACGTCACCGGCGGCAAGCGGCCGAAGATCCGCTCCTACGTGCGCAACCGCGTCCTGCGCGTGGTGCCCGTCTTCTACTTCTTCACGATCCTCGTGCTGCTGCGCTTCGGCCTCGACGGCAGCCTGGAGGCCGGCGCGGCGGCGCCCGAAGCGCGTAGCGAGTGGTGGCAGGTCGTGAGCCAGTTCCTCTTCATCCAGGGCCAGACCGCGGGGCCCGCGTCGATCCCGATCGGGCCGGCGTGGTCGATCGGCTCGGAGGTCGGCTTCTACTTCGTCATGCCGCTCGCCGCCTACGGCGCGTACTTCGCCGGCAGGCGGCTGAAGGGCCAGTACGCGCGGGCCGGCTTCGCGCTGGCCGCGATCGGCTTCGTCTTCGTGGTGAGCATCGCGCTGCGCGCGGTCGACAAGTACCACTTCGCCTGGCTCACGGCGCCCCCGGCGATCATGTACGGCTTCATGCCCGGCGTGGCGCTCGGGATCGTCGAGCCGCTCATCGCCGCCCCGCTGCGCGAGCGCGCCCGCCTCGCCAAGCAGCTCGCCTGGGGCGCCTTCGCGATCGGCCTGCTCTGCGCGATCGTCTACACGACGAGCGACTACGACCCGCGCCAGACGCCGATCCATCACGCGCTCGGGGTGCGCGCGATGCTCGCCGCGCTCTGCACGGGCCTGCTGTTCTTCGGCCTGATCGTGCTGCAGATCGGCACGGGACGGGCGCCGCGGCTGTTCGCCAACCAGGGCATCCTCTGGCTCGGTGCGCGCTCGTACTCGTTCTACCTCGTGCACATCTGGGTGCTGCTCGAGCTCGACCGCCTGCTCGGCAGCGACGAGAGCCTGGCTACGCGCCTGGCGATCATGGCGGGGATCGGCTTTCCCCTCACCGTGCTGAGCGGCGCGCTGACGTATCGCTACATCGAGCTGCCGTTCCTGCAGCGCAAGATCCGCACGACGCAGCACACGCCCGCCGAGGCCTTGCCCCCCGCCGCGGCCGAGCCGGCGCGCTGACGACACGCCCTGACGGGCGTGGCCGTCGGGCGATCTGGATAGATTGCCGCCGATGCCCAGACCCCTGAGGATCCTCGTGCCGCTGCTGCTCGCCGTCGCGGCGCTTGCGCTCGCGGCCTGTGGCGGCGAAGACGACCAGAAGGCCAAGAACGCCTACGTCGGCGAGGTCAACGCGGCGCAGAACGAGTTCGCGGACACCGTGCAGACGGTCTCCGAGCGGATCACGCCGAAGAGCTCCTCCAGCCAGGATCGCAAGACGCTCGAGCAGTTCCAGGCCGCGATCGCCGACGTCGTCAAGAACCTGCGCGGCATCGACGTGCCCGACGGCGTGGGCTCCGAGCACGATCAGCTCGTCGCCGCGATGAGCGGCTTCGGCGACCAGATCGAGGAGGCGACCACCGCCTTGCGCAACCCGGACTCGACGAAGATCGCCGAGGCGCAGCGGACGATCCAGACCGCCACACAGACGGTCAACCTGCGCATCGATGCGGCGATCGCCGCCATCAACTCCAAGCTCAAGCAGGGTTGATCGGAGCCGACGTGTCGCCGTTCTGGGTCTGGGTGCAGGGAGCGATCGTCGTGTTCGTCGTGCTCGGGATGATCATCGCGACCGTGAAACTCGCCACGTGAGGCGCTGACGCCCCGATGTTCCGCTCGATCGTCGTCGGCACGGACGGGTCGGACACGGCCGGGCGGGCGGTGCGCCAGGCGACCGAGCTCGCGCGCTCGGTCGGGGCGCGGATCGAGCTCGTCAGCGCCTACGAGCCGGTGTCAGACGCGCGGCTGCGCGAGAAGTCCATCCAGGTCCCCGAGGACCTGCAGTGGATGATCAACCCGCGCGAGGACGTGCGGGCGACCCTCGAGGTGGCGGCGGACGAGATCCGCGCGGCCGGCGTCGAGGTCGAGGTCTTCGCCCGTCAGGGCGATCCGGCCGACGCGATCCTCGACGTCGCCGAGGAGCGCGGCAGCGACCTCATCGTCGTCGGCAACAAGGGCATGACCGGCGCCAAGCGCTTCCTGCTGGGCTCGGTGCCCAACAAGGTCTCCCACCACGCACCGTGCTCGGTGCTGATCATCCGGACGCTGTAGCCGGCAGCGGCTCGGTCGCGGCGGCCGCGTCGACGAGCCCCGCGCCGTAGTGGCGATCGCGGCCGGGGCGGCCGAGGTCGCGCGCCGTGGCCTCGATGTGGCGCTCGACCTCGCCGGGGGTCGGATCGTCGCCGAGCACGCCCGAGGCGAGCACGAGGGCGACGACGCCGGCGACCTGCGGCGCGGCGTTCGAGGTGCCGCGAAAGCGCGGCAGGATCTCGAAGCGCGATGGTGACTGCGCGCGGAAGCTGATGCCCGAGATGTCACGTCCCGCCGGCGCGCCGATCTGGCAGTTGGGATCGCGAGGGAGCTCGGCGTCGGCGCCGCCGCCGGGGGCGACGACGTCCAGCCCCGGGCCGTGGTTGGAGTAGTCGCCCAGGCAGCCGTGCTCGGTCGTCCCGCCGACGTTGATCGCCAGCGTGTCGTAGCGCTTGGCCGGCACGTTGGGGTTGGAGTTGTTGCCGGCGGCGGAGATGACGACGACACCGGCGCGGCGCGCGTCGGCGAGGGCGGAGCGCACGCTCTTGGAGGCGGTCACGCTGCGCGGGCGGGGGGCCAGCAGCGGCCCGTCGTAGAGCTCGAGTGAGAGGTTGATGACGTCGGCCCCCTTGCGGATCGCGTAGCGGATCGCCCGCGAGATCACCGACGGGTAGCCGCGGCCCTCGTTGTCGAGCACCCGCAGCGGCATGATCCGCGCGCGGTAGGCGACGCCGACGGTGCCGTAGGCGTTGTTCGCCGTCGCCGCGATCGTGCTCGCCACGAAGGTGCCGTGGCCGTACTGGTCGTTGGGGTACGGGTCGTCGTCGACGAAGTCATAGCCGCGCACGAAGCGCCCGGGGGCGAGGTCCGGCGAGCGGCGGTAGGGTCCGCGGTCGGCGTACGCGATGCCGCTGTCGAGGACGGCGACGGTCACGCCGCGCCCGCCGCTGCCGCCCAGCGCGCTGGCCTGCGACCAGGCCAGCGGCGCGTTGATCCCGAACGGGCCGTTGAGCTCCCACTGCGTGATCGCCCAGCCTCCGTCGGCCGCCGCCGTGGCCATGCCGGAGTCGTTGGGGGTATAGGCGGCCTGCGCCCACAGGCCGTCCTCGCCGGTGACCGCCGCAGCGGCCGTGGCGGGGGAGAGCAGCACCGCGGCGACGGCCACGGCGATGGGAGTGCGGAGCAGTCGAAGGAGTGAGTTCACAAGAAGGCCAGGATTGCTGCTACAAAACACAAGATACGGCGAGTCGGAGCGACGCTGCGATAGTCCATTCGCGATGGCGGCCGCCTTCTTTCCTCGCGACGAGTACTTCATGCGATTCGCGATTCGCGAAGCCGAGGCCGCGCTGCACCACGACGACGTGCCGATCGGCGCCGTCGTCGTGCACGAGGGCGAGGTCATCGGCGCGGGCCACAACGAGCGCGAACTGCGCCAGGATCCCACCGCCCACGCCGAGCTGATCGCCCTGCGCGAGGCCAGCCGCGCGCTCGGCTCGTGGCGCGTGCTGGACTCCGTGCTCTACGTGACGCTCGAGCCCTGCACGATGTGCGCGGGCGCGGTCGTGCTGGCACGCGTGCCGCGGGTGGTCTACGGGACGACCGACCCGAAGGCCGGCGCCGCCGGCTCGGTGCTCGACGTGCTCGCCCAGCCGCGCCTGAACCACCGACCCGCCGTCGCGGGCGGCCTGCTCGCCGCGGAGTGCGCCACCCTGCTGACGGACTTCTTCGGGTCGCGTCGGTAGCTATCCTGCGCGACGCCCGTCGTGGCACCTCGGAGGGGTGCGAGAGTGGTTGAATCGGGCGGTCTCGAAAACCGTTGAAGGGGCAACCCCCCTTCCGAGGGTTCGAATCCCTCCCCCTCCGCTGACGCTATCCATGCGAGCGATGCGGGGTCGGCGTGTCACCTGCCGCCGGTCGAAACGAGGTCGTCGGCGGACGTCGATCATCGCTGCGCTCGGGACGATCCATGCGAACGCTCATCCGCTCGGGATGGCCTTGCCCATGAGGTCGTTGTCGTCTTCGGGCGGCGGCCTGTGTCTGCGCCTCGAACGTCCAAACCGGTCCAGACGGCCCGTCGAACAGGCGTCCAGCCGGGAGTCCAGGCGGTGGCCAGACCGCGGCGTCCAGTCGATGAGGACGGCAGAGATGAAGTCAGGGCATCCCGCCCCGGCCCAGTCCACGTCTCGCACACACCATGTATGGACGTTGTCGCCGAGTTTCCGTTGTCGTGACCACCGTGATCGCGTCGCTTGCGATCGCCGCGCCTGCCGCACAGGCAGCCGACTGCGCCGGCGCGAACCTCCTGCCCGCGATCGCCTCCGTGCCCACCGCGAAGGCCGCCACGCTGTGCCTGCTCAACAGCGAGCGCGCGTCACACGGGCTGGCCCCGCTCGCAAGCGAAGCGACGCTCGAGAGCGCCGCCACCGCGTACTCGCAGGCGATGGTGCGCCAGCGCTTCTTCGCCCACGTCTCGCCCGGGGGCCAGACGCTCAGCCAGCGCCTGCGCACCTACGTCGCCTCCGCGGGGAACTGGGCGACGGGCGAGAACCTCGCCTGGGGCGAGGGCACGCTCGCCACGCCGGCTGCCATCGTCAGGAACTGGATGCTGAGCCCCGCCCATCGCGACAACATCCTCGATCGGCGCTTCGAGGAGATCGGTGTCGGCATCGTCGGCGGATCGCCCGTCGGCTCGCTGCCCGCGATCTCGGCGACCTACACGACGGAGTTCGGCGTGCGTGGCGCGCCGCCGTCGGCCTCGTCGCCGACCCGCGCGGTGGCCTCGTCGGCGAAGAGGTCCACCAAGCGCATCTCCGCCAAGAAGAAGGCGCAGATCAGCAAGCGCTGCCATCGCATCGCGAAGCGGACGAAGGCCTCCAAGAAGACGCGCAAGGCGCGCTACAGCCGCTGCATGCGCACGCGGCTCGCTGCCGCCAGGCGCTGACACGGCGGGTACCGTGCGGCGGGCGCAAGCGTGCATCCGTTCGCTCCCGGCCTCCGTACTCTGACCGTGTGGACATCTCGGTCTGCCTCTGGCGCCCGATTGGGAACGTCTACGCTGTTCCCCACGCCGCCCTCAGCAGAGAGATCATCACACCGTGACGAAGCTACGCGACATCTACGCCCGCGACGGGCTGACCTTCTCGATCGAGTTCTTCCCGCCGAAGACCCCCGAAGGGGTGGACAACCTCTTCACCGCGGTCGCGGAGCTCAAGAAGCTCGACCCGGCCTTCGTGTCGGTGACCTACGGTGCCGGCGGCTCGACCCAGGACACGACGCTGAAGATCGTCAAGCGCCTGCGCTACGCCGAGAAGCTCGAGGTCATGTGCCACCTGACGATCG
The DNA here is from genome assembly GCA_038233375.1 of Solirubrobacterales bacterium. Taxonomy (GTDB): domain Bacteria; phylum Actinomycetota; class Thermoleophilia; order Solirubrobacterales; family Solirubrobacteraceae; genus CADCVQ01. Next base: position 15,247 of record JBBSMC010000040.1, on the reverse strand, counting down.
TCAACCAGCCCTTCCATAAGGTCAAGGGCGTGCTCGGCGACCTGTGGGGCTGCGAGATCGAGAACATCATCGCGCTCGCCGGCGATCCGCCCGAGGGCCCGACCGCCCCGTGGAAGGCGCATCCCGATGGCTTCCGGACTTCGCAGGAGCTGATCGAAGCCGCCAAGCGCGGGCAGCACGGCTGGTATGAGTTCTTCTCGGTCGCGATCGCCGGGTTCCCCGAGGGCCACCCGCGCAGCGACAGCCGCGAGAGCGACCTGCAATACACGAAGGACAAGGTCGACGCCGGCGCCGACGTGATCATCACGCAGCTGTTCTTCGACAACGACGACTTCTTCCGTTACTGCCACGACCTCAGGGAGATGGGCGTCACGATCCCGATCGTGCCTGGCGTGCTGCCGATCCAGTCCGTCGCCCAGGTCCGCCGCTTCACGAAGATGTGCGGCGCGAGGATCCCCGAGCGCCTGGATGCGCTGCTCGCCGAAGTCGAGGACGACGACGAGGCCGCCCGCCAGCTCGGCATCGACTACGCGACCGAGCAGTGCGAGGGCCTGCTCGAGTACGGCGTGCCGGGCCTGCACTTCTACTCGCTCAACAAGGCCCACTCGGTCGCCGCGATCCACGAGAAGCTCAACCTCGGCGCGCGCACCGGGACGCCCGCCTGAGACGCTGAACCGAGCGCGCTCGCGTACTCGTAGGGCGTACTCGCAGTAGCCCTACCGCCACGCCCGTCCCAGGCGCGGAGCCAGCCCGTCGGACAGCTGGCTAGACCGCGGCCGGCGCGTTGAGGTGCGGATACAGCGGGTAGCGCTCGGCGAGCGCTCGCGTGCGCTCCGACAGCGCCGCGACGTCGGCGTGCTCGAACGGGCCGGTCAGCGCCTCGGCGATTACCTTTCCGATCTCGCGGAAGTCCTCGACCTGCAGGCCGCGGGTCGCCATCGCGGGGGTGCCGATCCGCAGGCCAGACGTGATCATCGCCGGACGCGGGTCGTTGGGGACCGCGTTGCGGTTGACCGTGATGCCGATGCGATCCAGACGCTCCTCGGCGTCGGGGCCGGCGAGCTCGGAGTCGCGTAGGTCGGCGAGCACGAGGTGCACGTCGGTGCCGCCGGTCAGCACGTTGACGCCGGCGCTCATGAGCTCCTCTGCGACGACCTCGGCGCCGGTGCGCGTGCGGCGCTGGCGCTCGCGGAACAGCTCGGTGCCGGCGATCTTCAGCGAGACCGCCTTGCCGGCGATGACGTGCATCAGCGGCCCACCCTGCTGACCCGGGAACACGGCGGTGTTGATCTTCTTGGCGAACTCCTCGCGGGAAAGGATCATGCCGCCGCGGGCGCCGCCGATCGTCTTGTGGATCGTCGTCGTGACGACGTCGGCGTGGGGCACCGGACTGGGGTGCTCGCCGGCCGCGACGAGGCCGGCGAAGTGCGCCATGTCGACCATCAGGAAGGCGCCGACGGAGTCGGCGATCTCCCGGAAGCGGGCGAAGTCGAGCTGGCGCGGGTAGGCCGACCAGCCGGCGAGGATGAGCTTGGGACGGGTCTCCTCGGCGACTCGGGCGAGCTCGTCCATGTCGATGCGCGAATCCGAGTCGCGCACGCCGTAGGCGACGATCTCGTAGAGCTTGCCGGAGAAGTTGAGCTTCATCCCGTGCGTGAGGTGGCCGCCGTGGTCGAGGCGCATGCCGAGGATGCGGTCGCCGGGATCGAGCAGCGCCATCATCGCCGCGGCGTTGGCCGCGGCGCCGCCGTTGGGCTGGACGTTGACGGCCGCGGCGCCGAAGACGTCCTTCGCGCGGCTGATGGCGAGCAGCTCGACCTCGTCGACGAACTCGCAGCCGCCGTAGTAGCGCTTGCCGGGCAGGCCCTCGGCGTACTTGTTGGTCAGGGTCGAGCCCTGGCAGTCCATGACGGCCTGGGGAACGAAGTTCTCCGAGGCGATCATCTCGAGCGTCGTCTCCTGACGACGCGCCTCGTCGCGCAGCAGCTGCGCGATCTCGGGATCAACCTCGCCGACAGGCTTGGTGAAGTAGTCCGGCCCCAGATCGGTCATGGATCTGACGGTAGCAACGCGCGGCTACCCCAGTGGGGTCAACAGGGTGCGGCCGGCGAAGCCGACGTTGCGCCCGAGCGCGATCAGGAACTGCTTGCGCAGGAAGGTGTTGGCGCCGATCGCAGCGAGGATCTGGGCCTGTGTCCAGGCGTTGTCACGGGCGCGCGCGACGCTCCAGCCGGCCACCATGTCATCGACCCGGTCGCCCACTGTACGACGCGTCCCTCCCGGACGGGAGGGCGGGTGGCCGAACAGGCGATGGTTGTGAAACGGTGCGCCCCGTGCCCCCGAATTGGCTGCTCGTCGTCGTCGACCTCGCGCTGATCGTCGCCGTCGCGCAGCTCGGTGGCACGCTCGCTGCCCGGCTCGGTCAGCCGCGCATCGCGGGGGAGATGCTCGCCGTCGTCTGCCTCGGGCCGACGCTGCTCGGCGGCCGGATCGCGGAGATCGTGCCCGGGCAGTCCGGTCGCGGCGCCGTCGATGCCCTCTTCCCGGAGCCGGTCGTGTCGGTGCTCGCGCTCGTCGGCGGGCTCGGCCTCGTGCTCTACATGCTGCTCGTGGGGATCACGATCGACCCCGCGCCGATGCGCAGACGCGCGGGCGCGATCGGCCTGCTCGGCGTCGCGATCATCGGCTCGATGGTGGCGCTCGCGCTCGTCGCCGGGCCGTGGCTCGTCGATGCCGGTGGCTGGAAGCCGCCCGGGGTGGCGCAGGGTGCCTTCGTCCTCGCGCTCGCCGCCGGCCTGGCCGCCAACGGGGTGCCGATCGTCGCGCGCATCCTCGAGGAGCGCGGGCTGCTGCACTCGGAGGTGGGCGCGATCGTGATCGTCTCGGCGGCCTGCGTGACGGGGCTGGCGCTGATCGCGTCGGCGATCGCGATCGACGGCGGTGACGCGTCGGCCGGCGGGCGCGTGGCGGTGCGGATCGGCGGCGGCCTCGTCGTCCTCGTGCTCGTGCTCGGGCTGGTGCGCCGACGCCGCCGCGCGCTGCCGCGTGCCCTCGCCGTCGCGGCGGTGCTGACGCTGGTGGTGCTGTCGGCGGTGGCGGGCGACCGCCTGATCTCCAGCGCCCTGATCGGCCCGCTCGTCGTCGGCGTCGCGGTCCAGGCGAGCGGCGCCACGGCGCGTCTCGTCGAGGCCCGAATGGGCGTTGTCGTGCGGCGCGTGCTGTTGCCCGTCTTCCTCGGCGTCGCGGCGCTGCACACCGACCTGCGCGAGCTCGGCGCGGGCACGCTCGGGCCGGCGCTGGCGATCATCGCGGCGGTGACCGCGATCAAGCTCGCGGTCGTCTATTCGGCGGCGCGGCTGGCGGGGTTCGCGGCCGGCGAGGCGCGGGCGATCGGAGCGCTGCTGCAGTGCGGCGCGATCATGACGATCGCGATCTCGCTCGACGTGCTGCAGGCGGGCGTGATCGGCCAGCGGCTGCACGCGACGCTGACGCTCGTCGGGCTCGTCTCGACGCTCGTCGCGGGGCCGCTGCTGGCGCGGGCGCGTCTCGGCCCGGTGGCCGGGAGTGTCACGTCAACCCCGGTGACACACACTCCGGGGACGTAGTAGTTCAGTGGTGATCCATGACCGGGCGGTACCGGGCGGGCCAGCCGTCTCGCCCGGCCGCGTTAAGACGGCGGGGCGATCGCGCCGTTGGTGCTAGTGCGCGGTGACGCCGTGCTCGCGCAGGTAGTCGAGGTAGAGCGGGCGCAGCAATTCGGCGACCTCGCCCTGGCCGGAGTCGGTGATGTCGTCGAGGTGGGCACGCAGGGTCAGCGCGTCAGCCTCGGCCTCATCGACCTCGCCCGCCGCGGCCTCGGCCACGGGCAGTGCCTCCATCAACCGGACGAAGAACGGGATGTCGAGGTGGCGCAGCGCGTAGCGCACTGCCATGTCGTGCAGCTCCTTGGAGCTGAGCTCGTCGAGCCGGTCGTCATCGGACATGCGCCTAGGCTACGGCCTCATACCCGGCTTGGCGCCCCGCTCCGACGCGGATCGTGCTCGCGGAGCGCCAGCGATCGTGATCGGCTACGGCACCTCCGCCCGGGAGCCCAAGCCGGTGCCGTCGAGCTTACGACTGGCCCGAGGGCCTGTAAGCGCTCAGATCACGACGTTCCAGGGCGCCACGCGGTGCCCTGTCACGATGCCGCCCGAGACGTACGGATCGGCGGCCACGAACGCGTCGATCTGGGCCGCGTCGTCGACGCGGAAGACGAACAGCGCGCCGCGCGGCGGGTCGCCGAGCGCGCCCGCCATGACGATCCGACCGTCGTCCCTCCACGCGCGCGCGAGCGCGAGGTGGTCGGCGCGCAGCGGCGCGCGCTTCTCGACGACGTCCTCGACGTAGTCGTAGAACAGGCAGTGGTGCACGACCGGCTCGACGGCCGCGTCGCTCATGACGGATCGGTCGGCGGCACCCAGCCGCCGAACGCACGCTCGAGCTCGAGCGCGACGGCGACCGCGAGATGGTCCTTGTCGGGCCCCGCCGCGGCCTGCACGCCGAGCGGCAGCCCGCGGGAGTTCAGCCCGAGCGGGATCTGCACGACCGGCGTCCCGGCGAGGTTGAAGACCGCGGTCGCCGTCAGCAGCCACGGCTTGCCGACCGTCTGGCCGTGGCGCGGCGCGACGCGCGGGTGCGACGGGTGCAGCAGGACGCCGTCGCCGATCAATTCTGCGATCTCCTCGGCGAACGCCTCGCGTGTGGCCGCGGCCTTCTTCAGCCGGCCCTGCGGCATCTTGCCGGTCAGCCACTCGCTCATGAGCAGCAGGCGCAGCGCACGCGTGTGCGGCCCCTTGCGCCGCAGACCGCCGCGCAGGTTCATCGCGACCGAGCCCTCGGCGACGATCAGCTCGGCGACGCTGACGCCGGCCTCGAGCTTGAGCACCGCGAGGTAGAGCTCCATGGCCTTCTTCATCGACTTCATGGGGACGATCTCGATGATCGCGCCGGCCTTCTCGAGCGCCTCTGCGGCACGCAGCCGGGCGGCGCGCAGCTCGCGGCTGACGTTGATGTAGGACGTGCTCTCGCTGAGCAGGATCTTCATGCCCGCGATGCTCACGTCGGCGGGATCGCCGAGCTGCACGTCACGCATGAACGGGTCGATCCCGTCCTTGCCGGCGATCACCTTGAGCATCGGCCAAAGGTCCTCCGCACGCCGGACGAGCGGCCCGATCGTGAGCATCTGCGCCGCGATCTCGGTGTGCGTCGTCGGAAACTGGCCGGTGCTCGGCACCACGCCGGGCGACGGCTTCATGCCGAAGACGCCGTTGAAGAACGCCGGGAGGCGGATCGATCCGCCGATGTCGGCGCCGAGGCCGAAGGGGGAGCCGCCCGCGCCGATGACGGCGCCCTCGCCGCCGGACGATCCGCCGGCCGTGCGCTTGGCGCTGTAGGCGTTGTTCGTGCGGCCGTACTGGCGGTTCTCGGTTTCGATCCAGAGGCACAGCTCGGGCGTGTTCGTGACGCCGAGCGGGATCGCGCCGGCGTCGAGCATGCGCTGGACGGTGGGCGCGTTCTCCGTGCTGCGGTACTGGCTGCGCGAGACGAGGCCGGCGCAGTTGGGCATCCCCGCCATCGCGAGCGATTCCTTGATCGTGCAGGGCACGCCGAGGAAGGGCGGCAGCTCGTCGAGGTCGGCGGTCGCGGCGACGCGGGCATCGGCGGCGTCGGCGTCGGCGCGGGCGGCGTCGAAGCGGTCGACGACGACGGCGTTGATGCGCTCGTGCATGTGCTCGATGCGCTCGATGTGCGCCTCGATGATGTCACGCGAGCTCGTCTCGCGCGCGCGGATCGCGTGGGCGAGATCCGTCGCGGAGCGTTCGGTCAGAGGTTGGCTTGGGGCGAGGACGGCCATGGGGGCCAATCTACAAGGACCCTGCATACGGCCCACTCATCAACCCGCTCGCGCGATCGCAGGGACCGTCGTGTCCGCGGTATCGCGTGGGTACGATCACGTTCATGCGAGGCGACCAGCCGGCGGACGACGGGCCCGAGGGCCGACACCAGCCCGGCCGGGGCGCCGGCCGTAACGGGCGCCTGGAGCGGTTCGCCGACCTCATCGTCGGCTTCGCGGCCAACGTGCAGCCGGGCCAGATCGTGGCGATCTCGGCGGAGCCCGGCAAGGTCGAGATGACGCGCGCCCTGGCCGACAGCGCGTACCGCGCCGGGGCGAAGTTCGTCGACGTGGCCTGGTTCGATCTGCACGTCAAGCGCTCGCGGATCCTGCACGCCGACGAGGACACCTTGGACTTCGTGCCGCCGTGGTACGGCGAGCGCGCGCTCGCGCTCGGCGAGGCGCGCGCCGCGCGCATCGGGCTGAGCGGTCCGTCGATGCCGGGCCTGCTGAGCGACCTCGACCCCGCCCGCGCGGGCCGCGACCAGCTGCCGTTCCTGCGTGAGTCCGCGCAGGTCGTCAACGAGCGCACGACGAACTGGACCGCGGTGCCGTGTCCGACGCGGCCCTGGGCCGAGCTCGTCTTCCCCGACGAGCCCCCGGAGCGGGCGCTCGAGCACCTCTGGCAGCAGGTCGAGCACATCTGCCGCCTCGACGAGAACGACCCGGTGGCGGCGTGGCGCGGGCGCCAGGACACGTTGAGCGGCGCCGCGGAGCGACTGACGGCCCACCACTTCGACACGTTGCACTTCGAAGGGCCCGGGACCGATCTGCGCGTCGGCCTGCTGCCCAGCTCGCGCTGGATCTCGGCGCGCTTCTCGACGATCGACGACATCGAGCACATGCCCAACCTGCCATCGGAGGAGATCTTCACGACGCCCGACCCGCGGCGCGTCGAGGGCACCGTCCGCTCGACGAAGCCGCTCGTCGCCGGCGGGACGATCATCCGCGGCCTGCGCGCGCGCTTCGAGGGCGGCCGGGCGGTGTCGATCGAGGCCGACGAGGGTGGTGAGCTGCTGGCCCGCTACGCCGCGCGCGACGACGGCGCGTCGCGCCTGGGCGAGGTCGCCCTTGTCGACGGCGAGGGCCGGATCGGCCCGCTGGACACCGTCTTCTACGACACGCTCATCGACGAGAACGCGGCCTCGCACATCGCGCTCGGCTCGGCCTACGAGTTCACCGTCGGCGCCGAGGACGTCGACGCCATCAATCGCTCGCAGATCCACATCGACTTCATGATCGGCTCGCCCGAGGTCGACGTCAGCGGCGTGACCGCCGACGGCGACCGCGTGCCGGTGCTGCGCGGCGGCGCCTGGCAGATCTGACGGCGCGTCCGCTCGCAGCCGGCCCGCCGCGCGCGGTAGCCTGAGCGGCCTCGGAGAGGTGCCGGAGCGGCTGAACGGGCACGACTGGAAATCGTGTGTGGGCTACAACCCACCGAGGGTTCGAATCCCTCCCTCTCCGTTTCGGCCCCTGCTCGGGACCTGTCGCCCGAAAGGCGTCTCGACTCGCCATCCGAGTGGCCTCTCGGGTCGCCCCCTTCAGTCCGAGATCAGGCCAGCCAGAGCGTGGGTACCGCGAGTTCGGTGAAGCCTGGGTCGCGGGTGACGAGTGTCCAGTTGCGACGTCGGGCCGTGGCGGCGATCAACCGGTCGAAGGGGTCGCGCCGTGCGCGCGGCAGCTGCGCGACCGCCTCGGCGTCCGCGTGGCTGACATCAGCGAGGGAGAATCCATGGGCTCGACAGGCGCCGGAGAACGTCATCCCGTCAGGCAGCGTGAGCTCCAACTTGCCGATCGCCCGCTTGATCGCAACCTCCCAGGTGGTCGCGGCGCTGACATGCACGGCGCTGGCAGCGGTGATTGCCTGCCGGGTGGGGTCGGGCATTTCGGCGGATGCCAGCAGCCACCAGAGGGCTGCGTGTGTGTCGAGCAGCAGAGCCGATCTCATCCAGCGTCGTCGAGGTACTCGGCGAAGTCTTCGAGCGGCTGGTCGAAATCGGCGGCGAGACGGCCGCTGATGCCGGGAATCGATCCCGGCGGCAGCACTCGCCGGCTGGGCTCGCGGATCAGCCGCGCGACCGGCGTTGGTCCTCTGCGGATGACGATCTCCTCGCCGCCCTCGACGCGGCGTATCAGTTCGGAAAGCCGTGTCTTGGCCTCATTGAGGGGAACCCAGTCTTCCATGCGGCAAGGGTAATCTCGATGGTCGACTTGGTCAACCATGACCCGCGGGCTGTGTGCGGCCAGGTGGGACGTCTGATGGCTGGGCGGTTCGGTCCAGCCGTCGACTCGGCGTCCGTGAGCACGTACAACGATAGGCATGGCTCGCCGCCGTCACGTGCGCAGCGTCGGATCGATCCCGCGTGGATCGGTGCTGCTCGGAGGGGGTCCGGCCGGGCGCCGTCGCGGTCGCCGTCCCAGCTTCGGGCACGGGCCGCGGCACCGACCGTCCAGGCGATGGCTCGTTGCCGTCGTGGTGCTGGCCGCGCTCGGGGGCGGCGGGTACCTGTGGCAGGTGCAGATCCAGGCGCGCGACGCCCGTCACGCGGCGGCCGAGCGCTTCGCGGCGGCGTGGGAACGCGGCGACCGCGCCGCGATGTGGCGCGCGCTGACGCCGGCGGCGCGCACCCGCTATCCGGCCGCGCGGTTCGCCGACCTCTACGGCAACAGCGAGCGCGCCTCAGGCGCTACGTCCGTTCGCGCGGGCACGCTCGGCGTCGAGCAGGACCAGCGCGTGGCGTTGCCGGTCACGCTCACACTGCGGGACTTCGGCGACATGCGCGGCACGATCGAGCTGCCGGTGTCCGGTGCGGGAGACGACGCGGGCGTGGTGTGGCGGCCCGAGCTGCGCCTGCCCGGCCTGCGTGAGGGCGAGTCGGTGCGGCGGCGCGCGGGCCGCAGCCCGCAGCGCGGCGAGATCCTCGACGCCGCCGGACGGCGCCTCGACAGGACGGCGCTCGGAGCGGAGCTCGCCGGCGCCACCTCACCGAAGCCGACGGGCCTGCAGCGCCTCTACGACGAGCGGCTCGCCGGCCACGCCTCGGCGCAGCTCGTGTTCGGGAGCCGGGTCGTCGCGCGCACGCAGGCGGTGCGCGGGCGCTCGGTGCGCACGACGCTCAGGCCGGGCCTGATGCGGGCGGCGCACGCCGCGCTCGGCGCCAGGCTCGGCGGCATCGCGGTGATCCGCCCGCGCGACGGCGCGATCCAGGCGCTCGCCGGGCTGGCCGTCTCCGCCCCGCAACCACCGGGCTCGACGTTCAAGATCATCACGACGGCGGCCGCGCTCGAGGAGCGGGTGGCGACGCCGTCGACGCGCTATCCGCCGGCGACGTTCGCGACGCTGTCGGGGGTGAAGCTCGGCAACGCGAACGGCGAGCGCTGCGGTGGCACGCTGACCGAGGCGTTCATCGAATCGTGCAACTCGGTGTTCGCGCCGCTGGGCGCGAAGCTCGGCGCGAAGCGGCTCGTCGAGGCGGCGCGGGCGTTCGGTTTCGGCGAGACGCCGCGCGTGCCGGCCGCCAAGGCGAGCACGATCTCCGCGGCTGCCGACCTGCGCGACGACCTCGCCGTCGGCGCCGCCGCGATCGGCCAGGATCGCGACCTCGCCACGCCCCTGCAGATGGCCGCGGTGGGGGCGACGATCGCGGCGGGTGGGCAGCGCGCGCGGCCCCGCATCGCGACGAGCGACCCGGTCGTGCGCCGCCGCGTCGTCTCGCCGAGGACGGCGCGCCAGGTGCGCGCGATGATGGTCGAAGCCGTGCGCGTGGGCACCGGCACGGCCGCGGCGATCCCCGGTGTGCAGGTCGCGGGCAAGACGGGCACCGCGGAGCTGCGACCCAACTCGAAGGACCCGAAGGACGCCAACGCATGGTTCGTGGCGTTCGCGCCGGCGCGCAAGCCGAGGGTGGCTGTCGCGGTGATGCTGATCGGCGCGGGCTTCGGGGGCGACACGGCGGCGCCGCTCGCCAAGCGGGTGCTGGCCGCGGCGCTCTCCCGCTGAGCGCCGGCCCGGTGAGTCCTCAGCGATCGGAGAGGTCGCGATCCTGCGCCAGCCACGCGACGCCCTCGGGCGTGAGCGCCCAGCGGCCGTCGTCGAGCCGGACGGCGCGGCCGTCCTCGGCGAGCGACCCGAGGTTCAGCGGTGTGCGCATGTCGTCGTGCCCGCGGCCGATCGCCGCGTCGATGTCGGCCAGCGCGACGCCGACCCCCGCCTCGCCGGCGGCGCGCTCCCAGAGCACGTCGAGCACATGGACGAGATCGCGGCGGCTCATCGGTCGATCGTCGCAGGCGCGGAGGAGGGCTGATTACGCCGCGTAGCGCTGCGCCGCGCGGGCGCGCGCCTTGGTGGCCTCGACCTCGCGATCCTTCGGCGGCGCCGTCGTGACGAGCGCGTCGAGCAGCTCCGTTGACGCCGCCGTGACGGCCTCGACCGCCCGCTGGAACGCCTCGGCGTTGGCGGCCGAGGGCTTGGCGGAGCCGCTGATCTTGCGCACGTACTGCAGCGCCGCCGCGCGAACCTCGTCCTCGGTCGCCGGCGGCTCGAAGTTGTGCAGGCTGCGGATGTTTCGGCACATGCCGAAAGCCTAGATGGTTGATTTCAAATTCACGCACCCACGGATGACAGGCCAGGATCGGCGCCGGATCGCCACCCGCACGCTCGCAGGTACTACCGGTACCTGCTTCGCGTCCGTGCGGTGCCCGGCATCCGCCCTGACCTGCCCCCGCGGGCACGTCAATTCGCAATCAACCATCTAACCCGGACGACCCCCGTTGTCAGGCGCCGGTCGGCGGCGGCGAGTCGGGGCCGTCGGCCTCGAGCCGCGGCACCTCGGCCAGGCGCGCCCGCAGCCGCTCGCGCAGCTCGTCGGGCTCGAGCTCGACGTGGGCACGGCGCTTGCGCGCGACGACGACACCGGTCGCCGCGACCCCCGCGACACCGGCGAGACCCAGGAGCTTCCAGGGCGGCCGCATCGACGCGTAGGTTACGGGCCGTGACCCCGAAGGCCGACATCTCGCTCTCGCTCGCCGACGCGGTCGCCGCGGCGCAGACCGGTGACGTCTGGCTCTTCCGCGGGCGCTCGATCGGCGACCGCGCGATCCAGACGGTCACCAACAGCCCCGTCAACCACGTCGGCATGGTCGTCGCCCTCGACGATCTCCCGCCGCTGCTCTGGCACGCCGAGCTCGGCCGCTCGCTGCCCGACGTGTGGACCGGCGAGCGCCAGCGCGGCGTGCAGCTGCACCGCCTCGAGGACGCGGTGACGACGTGGTCGCAGAAGTACGGTCAGCGCGGCTGGGTGCGCCAGCTGACCGGTGGGACGCTGGAGCGCGGGCACGAGGACCGCCTCATGGAGGTCGTCGAGCGCTTCGACGGCAAGGCGTTTCCGACGATGCTGAGCCTCGCCGGGCGCTGGGTGACCGGGCGCGTGCGGCGCCGGCCGAGGGCGCCTCTGGAGACGATCTACTGCGCCGAGCTCGTGGCCACGACCTACCAGGCCATGGGACTGCTGCCCGCCAAGCGGCCGGCGAGCTTCTACGACCCGGGCGCGTTCTGGAGCGGCGACCGGATCGAGCTCGTGGCGCCGTTCCGGCTCGCGCCGGAGGTGCGCGTGCACTGACCGGACCGACGTGACTGTTCAGACGACGGCGCCGCCCGCGGGCTCGGCGACCTCGCCGAGCGGCACGGCGAAGACGACGTGCTGGCGGTGCACCGCGATGAACTCGTGCCGGGTGACCTCTTGGTCACCGTCGAGCTCGGTCACCGTCGCGTCGGTCAGCGGGATGAAGTCGCGCTCGGGGGCGTTGAGGAGATCGGACAGGCGGCTGCGGTAGCCGTCGCTGGCGAGGGTCGCGACACCGACGATCCGGTGGCGCGGGGTCTGGATGGAGACGCGCTCGAAGCGATGTTGCACACGAGCTCCTTCGGCACTTGGGCGCCGAGACTCAAGGCCGCTCGCACATTTGTCCTCGGCCGGGCAGGATGGTCGGGTGGAGGAGTCGATCGAGACCTATCGCCGGCGCCGCCTGCTCGCGCTGATGGTGGTCGGATGCCTCGTGCTCGCGTGCGTGCTGGCCCTGCGCTCCTGCGGCGGCGAGGAGGGCGCCCAGGCGGACGGTACGAGCGGCGATCCCGGGCCGGCCGAGGCGGCGGCGAGCGAGGCCGCTCTGCCCGGCGGCGGGCGACGGATCTTCCCCGACTACCGCGTCGTGGCCTTCTACGGCGCCCCGCAGGACGACGCGCTGGGCGCACTCGGCATCGGCACCCCCGACGAGGCCGCCGCGCGGCTGCGCAGGGCGGCCCGCGGCTACGCGCGCACGTCGCGCCCCGTGCTGCCGGCGTTCGAGCTCATCTCGACGATCGCCGCCGAGGCGCCGGGCGACGACGGCATGCACCGCATCCACCAGTCCGACGAGGTCATCGGCCGCTACCTCGCGGCGGCCCGGCGCGCGAAGGCGCTGCTGATCCTCGACATCCAGCCCGGCCGCGGGGACTTCCTCAGCGAGGCGCGGCGTCTCGAGCGCTGGCTGCGCGAGCCCGACGTCGGCATCGCGCTGGACCCGGAGTGGCACGTCGGCCCCGACGAGGTCCCCGGCCAGGTGATCGGCTCGGTCACCGCCGAGCAGGTCAACGCGGTCACGGCCTACGTCTCGGCGTTCGTCACCGACCACGACCTGCCCGACAAGCTCTTCGTAGTGCACCAGTTCACGAGCTCGATGATCGAGAACAAGGAGCGCGTCCAGCAGCGCCTCGGGCTCGCGCTGACGATGAACGTCGACGGCTTCGGAAACCGCGCCAACAAGGTCTCCAAGTACGACCAGTTCACGTCGGAGCTGACGCGCTTTCACGACGGCTTCAAGCTCTTCTACGAGGAGGACACGAAGCTGATGACGCCGCGCCAGGTGCTCGCTCTGCGCCCGCCGCCGGACCTCGTCGTCTACGAGTGAGCCTAGCTAGCCTTATGGCAGATGCGTCAGTACGACGACGAACAGCGCTCCCAGGTGGAGCGGATCGTCGGGCGAGATCTCGACGAGGAGACCGGGAAGGGCAAGCCGCTTTCGAGCCGGGCGGCGCAGACCTCGCGGTCGATCGACGCCTACCTGAAGGCCGGCGTGCGACCGCGCTGGATGGAGCGCGTGGCGGACATCGACGCCGGGATCGCCTTCGAGCGCCGGCGCCTGGACCGCGCCTACCGCGCCCTGCAGGCCGAGTGCGACGGCGACGGCGAGCTCTTCTCCGCGCGCTGGCGCGAGCTCGCGCGGGCGTGGCGCTTCGACGACCTCAACGAGCTCATCGCCCAGCACAACGACTGGTATCCGGTCGAGCGCGACCTGCCGCTCAACCCGCGCACCGGCGACTACGTGCGCGTCGGCGGGCGCTCCTACCGGCGGCCGGTCCTGGGGCCGGAGTGGGTGCTCGAGCACTTCCCGGCGCCGGCGACGCCTGGGTGGGCCCGGGTCGACCCCGACCCGGGCCGCTGAACGACAGGCCCAGCCGGGAGCGGTGGACGGGCGGCCGACGGATCTGCGGCCTCGGCGACGTACGTGCGTCCTTCCGGTTTGTGCCCGGCGTCGCGGGGAACCACAATGGCGGTGATCGTGCTCGCCCTCAACGCCGCGCTCTACGTCGTCGCCCTGAGCCTCTCGCTGGCCGTGCTCACGCCCGTGCCGGAGGGCGCGTCGCGCCGCGTGCGGATCGCGCGCCGCGTGCTCGTGTGCGGCGGCGGCCTGGCGATGAGCTCCGCGATCACGTTGTCGTTCCTGGGCCGCTGGTATGAGTCCGGCGTCGCGGGCTGCATCGCGCTCGTCGTCGTCGCCGGCTGCCTGTGGCTCGGCCTGACGTCGCGCTTCACGCACCGCGGCGAGGACGACGACGACGGCCAGGACGGTGGCGGTGGACCGCGCAAGCGCCCCGATCCGCCGGCCCCGCCCGAGCCCGCAGGCGGCCCGCCCGACGAGCTCTGGACGGAGTTCGACCGCGCCCGCGCCGTGTGGGATCACGAGCGCACGCCGGTCGGTCCGTAGCCGCCGGATCCGACGTTCTCCGGGGAGAAGGGCCTCTGACAGCGTGCTGCGTGGCGTCTTGACCCCGCTATACGGGGGCAATCCGCCATCGATGGCGTTACGCCGCCTCGGCCCGCGCCTTCAGCTCCGGCGGTCGCGCGTCGACGAGGGTCTCGCGCAGCTTGCCGAGGCGCTCCTCGTTGAGCAGGAAGTTCAGGACGCCGCCGGGGTTGACGTCGAGCTGGTAGGTCGCGCCGGTTCGTCCGTCGCCGAGGGCGGTGAGCTTCCAGGACCCCGACAGCGCCGAGAGGTCGCCCGAGACGCGATCGAACGACATCGTCGTCGGAGGCGAGTACGAGCATTCGAGCTTCATCTTGATCTTCGTGACCTTTGCGTCGAACTCGACGGCGCTCAGCGCCGCCCGCCCGTCGACGTCGGTCTCGAGGATGTCGAGCGAGCCGAGCGTCGCCTGCCACTCGGGCCACGCGGCGACGTCCTGCACGATCGCCCAGACGGCGTCGATCGGCGCGTCGATCTCGGTGCTCGCGCTGTCGGAGAGCTTGGCCATGGCCGGGACGCTAGCCGACCGCGGCGCGGCCGGTGCGCAGCGGCGCGACGAGGCGCTCGGCGTCGATCGCGCCCGTCCGCGTCGCGAACGCGGACAGCTCGCTGAGGATCGTGGTGCCGAACGGCCGCAGCCGGGGCCGCGGTCACTCCGCGGGCATCCCGTCGCTGGCGAGGCTGCGGTTCGCGTAGCGCCAGTCGTCGGTCAGCTCACGGCCGAACCACGCAGGCGGTTCGAATCCACGTGAGGTCTCCTCGTCGGGGAACTCGACCTCGACGACGACGAGCCCGTCCAGAGCGCCGGAGTACTCGTCCACCTCGGCGGTCAGCTCGGGTCCGTCGGCCGGCCCGGCGAGGCGCACCCTGCGCCGCGTCTTCTGCACGCGGCGACCCTCGGTGAGCTCCCAGAGCGACTCGCCCTGCTTGGTTTGCAGGGCAATCTCCTCCTCCACGCGGACGCCGCCGCGGCCCGCCTTGATCGTCATCACGGCGCCCCTTGCCGTGATCCGCAGCCGCACCTCGGTGTCGCCGTCGAGCGCGAGATAGCCCTGGCGGATCGGCTCGCGCCGGGCGAAGCGCATCGTCGACGGCACGCCGTCCAGCAGGAACTTGCGCTCGATCTCCATCGTGCCTCCCATCGCGTTTCATCTTGGCTCATCGAGCCCTGGTCTGAGGCGACAGCTCGGCCACACCAGCGCGCCGCCCCATCCGGCAGGATGCGCCCGATGTCCACCCCGGCATCACATTCGC
>JBBSMC010000039.1:0-31095 GCA_038233375.1 Solirubrobacterales bacterium | reverse complement strand
GGGTCGACGCCGGCCCGCAGCAGAAGCACAGCAAGCGACTGTTCGCGGCCTGCAGCTACGTCGAGATCGGTCCTTACAGTGGCAACCACATCGCCGACTACTTCGCTGAGAAGAGGCTCTAAAGGCCCGTGACTCAACTTGTTGTGTCACGGACCCTAAGGCGCCGGCCTGCCGGTCGCGATGAACGCGGCGATCCCGCCGACGTGGACCAACGGCTACGGTCCCGGCGCCGTCATCCGCTCAACCGTTGCCCACAGCCAGCGCTCGTCGAGGGATCCGGGCAGTGCGATGACGACCAGCTTCGATGCCGGCGTGTCGTCGGCCCACGGGCGGTCGGCCGTCACACTGAAACGCCGACCGACGACCTGCAGCACGTAGCGGCTGCTGGGATCCTCACGCAGGTGCAGCAGCCCCTTCGCACGCACGATCCCGTCGGGCAGCTCCTTGAGCGCCTCGACAAGGCCGGCGCCCCGAATCGCCTCCTTTCCGCGCCAGCTCCAGCTCTCGAAGCTCGGATGGTGGTGGTCGTCGCCGTGGTCGTGCCCGGCGTGATCGTGATCGCGTGGCTCGCGCTCCGGCTGGTCGACCGCCCGTACCCCGAGTACGACATCGATCGGGACCGCGCCGAACGACGTCTCGACGATCGCCGTCGACGGTCCGGTGACCTCGCGCAACCACACGCGCGTCTGCGCAAGCTGCTCGGCGTCGACGAGGTCGGTCTTGTTGAGCACCAGCAGATCGGCGGCGCGCAGCTGGCCTCTGACCTGATGGCCGGTCGTCTCGTGGGCGGCGCGCGCGCAGACGGTCTCGGCGTCGGCGACGACGATGGCCGCGTCCTTGCGATAGCCGGGCAGGTCGCCGAGTACGACGATCTGCCCCGGGTCGGCGACGCCACTGGCCTCGACGACAACGTGCGCCGGTGGGTCCGGACGGTCGCGCAGAAGCGCGAGCTCGCCGATGAAGTCGCCGGCTACGCCACAGCAGATGCAGCCGTTCCTCAGGCTGACCATCTGCCCCTCGTGGGACCGCACGAGGTCGGCATCGATATTGATCGCGCCGAAGTCGTTGACGAGGACCGCGAGGCGACGGTCGCCGGCGTCGCGCAGCAGTCGGTTGAGCAGCGTCGTCTTGCCGGCGCCCAGAAATCCGCCGATGACGGTGAGCTGGATCGGCTCGCTGACGCGGCCCGCAGGTTTCAACCCGCGGTATCCGCCGAGGCGTTCAGCAGGGCGAGTGCGTCATAGCCGACGAAGGCGGCACCGAGTGGCTTGCCGGCGACCAGCATCCGCTCCCAGAACGCGTCGGCGCGATCGCGGCGGATGAGCGCGAGGTACCGTCGCTGGCTTTCGCGCAGGATCGCGACGACGCCCGGTTCGGGGCTGTCCCAGCCGATCGCGCCGATCTTCAGCTCGGCCTGCAGGGCGGCCGCCGTGACCAATCGCGAGGCCCGCGGGCCGACGATCCCGAGGATCGCGAGCGAGGCGCCGATGTCGCGTTGGGGCAGCTCGGCGCGGTCGCGGCCACGGCCGATCGGGGGCGCGGAAGCGAGCGCCGCACGTGGCCCGACAAGCAGGGCGAGGCGGGCGTCGAGTCGCAGGTGCCAGACGCTGCGCATGCGCCGGGCAGCGCCGGTCGCCAGCGGCGGATCGCCCAAGCGGTCGGTCAGCGCGCGATCGAGCAGCGCTCGATCGCCGCGCAGCTCACGGACGCCGTAATCAGAGTGATCGACGAGCCCGACGGTCTTCAGGCATACGGCGAGCTCGCCCGGCACCGACCCGTAATGCGCCACGACGTCGGACCCGTCGCGAGCGTGCAGGACGGCCCCCGCTGCGATGCACGCAGCCGGCACCGCCGCGTCGACCGAATCGCGCGAGGACACTGCATCCTCAGAGGAGAAGGAGCGTTCGGTCACGAGGCGCGCGCCGATCATACGGCTTGCGCGCCGCGGCGCGATCGCGGTCGGATCGACAGCTCCAGGGCCCTCCGCGACGAGTCGCGAAGGGCCTGGACTGCTCGTGTATCAGCCGACGCCGAGCTTCTCGGCGGCCATCCTCGTGCCTTCGACGCGGTTGGCGATCTTCTGGAACGCCACCTCGCGCGCGTAGTCCGGCGACCCGTGGTTGGGTTTCTCGTCGATCGAGAACGGCGAGAACCCGCAGTCGTCCGTCGACCCGAGGCGCTCCTTCGGAATGAAGTCCGCGGCTCGCACGAGCCGGTCGCAGATCTCCTGGGCGCTCTCCACGCGCGGGTTGCCCGGGTTGGTCACACCGATGTAGCACATCTGATCGTCGCGGCTGTGCTCGCCGATCGACTCGTAGACCGGGTCCTTCTCGCGCTCGGACGCCAGCTGGATGAGGAAGTAGCCGGCGTTGATCTTGAACATCTCCGGCAACAGGTTGTTGTACGGCACGTCGGCCGAGTGCACCGAGTCGCGGTCGCCGCCGGGGCACGTGTGGATGCCGATCTGGCGGCGCTCCTCGTCGGAGAAGTTCGCCAGCACACGGTTGTTGAGCTCGATGAAGTGGGGCAGCAGCCCCGCACCGGTCCACGGGTTGCGCGGATCCTCGCGGGTGGCCAGCCGGCCCTCCGTGAAGTCGATCGAGACCCGTGCGGCGCCGGCCTCGAACGCCTTGCGGATGTCGGTCGTGCACTCCTGCACGATGTCCTCCTCGAACTCCTCGCGCGAGTAGCCCTCCACCGGGTCCTTCAGCGGGTACAGCAGCGCCAGCATCGACGGCGCGATGACCGCCTGCTTCATCGGCTTGCTCGCGTACGGCAGCGACTTCTTCAGGGTGTCGGCGGCGTAGAAGTTGTACTTCAGCGGGCCGCCTGTGAGCTTGGGCAGCTGGCGCCCGTGGCCGTCGGCGAAGATCGCGAAGAACTGACCGCCCGGGGCGAGGTTCTCGGCCAGACCCGTGCCGGCGAGCGTGTCGGCGATCGGGTACGTCGCGAACGACGACCAGCGCTGCTCGCCGTCGGAGATGATCGGCGCGCCGGTCGCCTCGCCCTGCTCGATCGAGTCCTTGCAGGCTTCGTCCTGCAGCTTCTCGAGGTCCTCCTTGGAGATCTTGCCCTCGTCGTACTCGCCATAGGCGGCCTGCAGCTTCGCCGGGCGCGGAAGCGAGCCCACGGGCTCGGTCGGTATCCCTGTGTCGGTCCTGGGGTCGTAATCGGTCATGCCAGTCTCCTCCTGCTGTCGTGGCGTGGCTGCTGCCGGCGCCGATCGGCTACGGCTGCTGGCGCTCGAGCACGGTGATCACCGGCATTGTCGCCCTCAACGGCCCTGGCTGCGTTCTGGCGCACGCGCGGGCGGCGCCGCGCGTCGTGACCGTGAAACGGCCATCAGACGTGAACGCCGCGTCACTTGGGTGCGACCGGCGCGCGAATCGCTGCGATGAGGCTCCAGAGCCCGACGAGCGCGATCAGCGCGGCGTACGTGTCGGCGCGGCCGAGCACCTCGACCCAGTAGCGGTCGAGCGCGTAGAACAGGCCGGCGAGGAAGATCGCGCCGCCGACGCCCAGCAGGTCGATGACGAATCCGCGGCGTTGCAGCAGCGCGCTCAGCATCGCCGCGAGCCCGACCGAGGCGATGTAGGCCGCGGGAACGCGAACGTCGAGTCCGCGCTGCTCGGAGAGCACGCCGACCGTCAGCCCGAAGGTCAGGAACACGACGGCGGTCGGCCAGTAGCCGCCGCGTCGCCCACCGGCGAGCGCCGCCGCGAGGTAGGCGATGCCGACGAAGCAGGGGGTCCAGAAGAAGCTGAGTGGACCGCTGGCCACAGCGAGCTGCAGCAGGCTCGCGCCGCCCAGCAGGGCGATGCCCTGTCTGATGCGGACGTCCCGTGGCTGGTGGCGCTGCTGGCTGGAGGACGTCGTGGCCATGGTGTGCATGAACGCTAGCGACGGCCGGTGACCAAACAATGAACGCGCGTGGCTTACCGCGTGGGCAGGTTGAGCCTCGCGTTGCGGTCGCGGCGGGTCGCCTGCAGCCCGCGCGGCCGGCCGCCCTGGACGTCGAGGTAGGCGAGTTCGCGTGCGATGCCGGCGAGGCCGCGTCCGTCGTGATCGACGACCCACGTCTCCAGTGCCCGCCCCCCGCCGCGGGTGCGCACGAGCCGCACCATGCGCACCTGCTGGGGGTGGTCGGCGAGCGAGGCGGTCTCGATGATCCAGTACCCGCCGGCCGTGGTGCGCCGCGGCGTGATCCGGTGGCGATGGGTGTGCCCCGAGAGGACCGCGACGACGTTCGGGCTCGCGTCGAGCACGCGCAGCGCCGCGGCTGCGCCGCGCGAGCCGCTCAGCGGCTGATGGCTGGCGACGATGACCGCGCGGTCGCCGGCACGCTGCAGCTGCGCGCGCAGCCAGCGCAGCTGGGCGGACGCGACGACGCCGTCCGAGCCGCCGCCGCGGTCGACCATGTCAAGCGCGATCACGCGCAGGTGCGATCCGACGTCGGCGGCGTAGTCGAGCGTCGGACCGCGGCCGGGGAGGCCGGCGGCTGCGCGCAGACGCGCCGCAACCTCCCGCGCAGTGAGCAGCCGCCTGGCCGGGTCGGCGGGCACGCGCCGCGTCTTCCCGAGGCGCGGGTCCTCGAGCAGCGCTCGGATCGCCGCGACGCGCTGCGCGCCGCGGCTCGACGCGCCCGGCAGCCGGGGCCGGCCGCGCAGGCTGACGAACGCGCGGTCGCCGGTCGCGATCGCCTGCGTGCGCGCGCTCGGCGGCAGCTCGCCCTGAACGAGCAGGTCGTGGTTGCCGATCACGGGCAGCAGCCGCGCGCCGAGCCCGCGGGCACGGAACGGACGCTGCGCCGCGTTCAGCAGGCCCGGGTGGCGCGGAGCGTCGACGGCGGGGCGGTAGTAGAGCGGGTCGGGGTTGGCGGCGAGCTGCACGCCGTCGTAGCCGGGCGCTGCGCTGTCGGGTCGCGCGAGCCCGCCGCGCAGGATCGTCAGCGCGAGCTCGAGCTCGTTGGACTGTGCGTTGTCGGCGAGGTCGCCGGTCACGAGGACGGCGTCCGGGCGCTGTGAGCGCAGCGCGCGGACGGCAGCGTCGAGCACCTGTGCCGAGAGCGCCTCCTGGGGACGGAACGTGGAGTCCAGCGGGCTGCCGAGCCGGTCCAGGAAGGGCGCGCGCGCCGGTGACTCCTCGTCGCGGACATGGGCATCGGAGATCACGCCGAGCGTCGCGAGCGTGCGCTGCGCTCGGCCGGGCCGGCCGCGCTCGTCGCGCGCGACCAACGGCTCCGCGGGTCCCCGATCGAGCTCACCGTCGCGGTCGGCGTCGATCAGCGTGGCGTCCAGCGTCGAACCCGGCCTGGGCGCGGCGTCCTCGCTGCATCCGCCGGCCGCCAGCGCGAGGACGAGCAGCGTGGCGGCGAATGCCGCACGCCGCATCGCCGCTGCCTGGCCGGCGGTGGTCATCCGTCGGCTCGCCCGAGTCCGGTCGCGACGGGCTCCCGCGTCGCGGTGCGGGCGGCGGCCAGCGCGGCGATCGTCCCGGCCAGCGCGAGCCCGCCGCCGACCACGGCGAGGCCGACGCCGCCCGGGTGCAGCGGGAGGGTCGCGTAGTCGGCGGTGAGGCGTGCCACGATCGGTCCCAGGACGAGGCGCTCGAGTGCCAGCGCGAAGGCGAGCGCCGGCAGCAGGACCGCGGCCGCCGCGCCGCCCAGCAGCGCCCCGAGCGTGTGTCGCGATGCGCCGCCGGCGCGCAGCAGCGCGAGCGCGCGGCGCCGGTCGCGGGCCGTCAACGCGAGCGCCTGCGTGATCGCCGCCAGGCAGACGAGGCCGATCGCCAGCGCGACCGTGCGCAGGACCGTCGCGAGGATGCCGAGAAACGAGCGGTTGCTCGTCGTGGTTCCCGCGCTCGCCCGCCCGGCGAACCCTGCCGCGGCGAGCGCCCGGAGGACGTCCCCGCGGTCGGCGCCCGCGTCCAGGCGCACCGCGATCGGCCCACCGAGGTCTGGGTCGTCGCGCTCGAAGCGGGCGCTGCGGGCGTACACGACGCGGCCGTTGTTCTCCAACGCACGCACGACGCCGACGACCCGGAAGCGCAGCTCTCGCCCGTTGACCGGTTGCAGGGCGAGCTGTCCGCCGGGGCGCAGGCCGAGCGCGTCGGCGAGCCCGTCGCCGACCTCGACCTCGCCCGCCGACCGTAGCCTGCGCCCGCTCTGCAGCGGCGGTGCCTCGAAGGGCACGTGGTCGCCGCGGTAGGCGATCACGCGCAGCGGCTCGGTCAGCGAGAACGAGTCGGCGGCCTCGATCGTCGTGCGCTGGTCGGCGGCTGCGACGCCGGGTACGGCGCGCACGGCCGGAAGGTCGGAGCGGTCCCCGGTGACCGTCAGCGCATAGCGCCGTCCGAGCGTCCCCGGGTCGTCGCGCAGCGCGACGAGCAGGTCCGCGACGGCGAGGACGAGCAGGACCGTCGCGATCGCCACGCCGAGCACGACGACCGAGCCCAGCCAGCGGCCGCGCCGCGCCGTCGCGAAGCGAGCGCCCAGCAGCGCGGGCCGCGCACCCGCGCGGATGCGGCGCGTCGGCGGGCTCAGGTCACCGCCGCGCAGCAGCGCCGCGATCGGCCGGCGGGTGACCTGCCACGCGGGCCAGGCCGCCCCGGCGGCCACGACGGCGAGCAGACCGGTGTACGCGGCTGCCAGCGGCGCGAGCAGCGCCGCACCGGGAGCGACCTCGTTGAGGAAGCCGAGCAGCGTGGTCGCGGGGCCGATCGCCAGCAGCGCGCCGGCCGTCAGCCCGAGCGCGGCGGCGGGCGCGGCGATCAGCACGGCGTCCAGCGCCTGGTCACCCACGACCTGCGCGCGCGAGGCGCCGAGCGCGCGCTCGATGCCGAGCACGGCCGCGCGGCGGCGCACCCGCGCGTCAGCGGCCGCGGCGAGCATCGCGCCCGCACAGGCAGCCGCGACCACGCCGAACACGATCAGCAACGCGATCACGACGCCGGCCGCCTGGTCGATCGCCTGGCGCACGCCGCGGCGCGTCAGCAGCTGCTCGGTGCGTAGTCCGAAGATCGCCGGGCGGGCCGCGCTCAGGGTGATGTCGAGCCGGCCCGGGTCGGCGAGCCAGAGCAGCGCGACGTTGACGACGGGATCACGCTCGCGGCCGAAGCGCCGTCCGACCTCGGCCGCGCTGACATAGACGCGCGGTACCGCGGCCAGCGGGAAGGCGACGTTGTCGACCGACAGCGCGACCCCGGCGATCCGCAGCGCGCCGAGCCCGCCGATCCGCAGCTCGTCGCCGACGCGCAGGCCCCACGCGGTCGCGACGCCGCGCTCGACGAGCACCTCGCCGGAGCGGCTGCCCAGGTCATGCCCGGCGACGACGCCGTACCCGCGCCGGCCGCCGTGCACGATGTGCACGGCGCCGTTGCGGGTGCTGCGCCCGTTCGCGGCCAGGCCGACGCGGTTGACCTCACCGCGATAGGAGATCCGCACGACATTCGGGAGGCGGCGCAGCCGCGCGTCCAATGCGGAGCGCCGCACGGGCGCGAAGCGCGCGAGCACGTCGGGCTGGTCGCTGCGCTGCGCGGCGCGCTCATAGCCGGTGGCCAGCGCGTAGCCGACGGTCGTCGAGACGCCGACGGCGAGCGCCGCGGCCAGCGTGACGAGCGCCGACGCGAGCACGCGGCGACGCTCGCGCCGCAGCCGCGTCAGCGCTCGCCGCACAGCAGCCGCCCGTCACGCAGCGTCACGACGCGGTCAGCCGACGCCGTCACGGCCGCGTCATGCGTGACGACGAGGACGGCCCGCCCGTCCCGCGTGGCCGCGCGCAGCAGCGCCAGGACGACCGCGCCCGACTCGGCGTCGAGATTGCCGGTCGGCTCGTCGGCGAGGACCAGCGCCGGGTCGTTGACGAGCGCGCGCGCGATCGCGAAGCGCTGCTGCTCGCCGCCTGACAGCTGCGCGGGCACGGAGCGCGCGACCGGCCGCAGCCCGAGCGCGTCGACGAGCGCCGCGACCCGGGCCGGCGCCTGCGCCCCGTGCGCGCCGAAGCGTGCGGCGAGGCGCACGTTCTCCTCGCCCGACAGCTCGGGCACGAGATGAAAGGCCTGAAAGACGAAGCCGACGTGCCGTGCGCGCAGCCTCGCGAGCACCCGCTCGGAGCGACCGTCGAGGCGCTCGCCGGCGAGCTCGATCGTGCCGGCGTCCGCGCGGTCGAGCCCACCGGCGAGGTGCAGCAGGGTCGACTTTCCCGAGCCCGACGACCCGACGACCGCGACCAGCTCACCGGCCTGCACGTCGAGCTCGACGCGATCCAGCACGCGGCGCGCGGCGCGCCCCTGCCCGACGGTCTTCGTAAGACCGCGCACGCGCAGCAACGCCGTCAGGACGCCCACCGGCCATGATCGTGGACGCCTGCGGCGGGCGAGCTCATCCGATCGGTAGAGGCCCCGTAGAACGCATCAGCTCGGACACCGTGACGAGCTCAAATCCCCGCTCGCGCAACCGCGCAAGCAGCGTCGGGAGCGCCGCGACCGTTTGATCGCGCGTCCCGCGGCCGTCATGGGCGAGGATGATCGAGCCGGGACGCCCGCGCGCGACGAGAGCGCCGACGCCCGCGACGACGTCGCCGCCGTGCGGCGCCTTGTCCAGCACCACGTCCCAGCCGATCAGCGGACACCCCTGCGCCGCCGCGACCGCGGCGACGCCGCCGGACCCAGGGCGCTCGCACAGCCCACCATCGATGCCGCGATGACTGCTGGCCCCGCGAACACTCTCGCCACCGCGCGCACTCTACGAGCGGACACTATGCCGACGACGGCCTGCGCGTCGGTGTTCACCAAACCGTCAGATCCTCAGAAACGGACATGGCGGCATGGGCGTCCGCGCCCTACGACACGCCGACGAGCTGCTCGCCTGCTGGCTTCAGGACGGGTAGTAGCGGCGCCCGCGCGTCTTGCCTTCCGCGCGAGCGGCCCCGGCCCGGACAAGGTCGTCGAGGATCTGCTTGGCAAGGGCTCGCTCGGTGTCGAGGGCTTCAGCTGCCTCCACTGTCGAGAGGCTGCCCCGTCTCGTGAGCTCGTCGAGGACCATCTGACGGGTGCGGCTGCGCGCTTCGAGCCCACCGCCGCCCGCTCGGATGATCACTTCGTCGGAGACCACGTAGTGCGCGCCGCCACCGCGGCCCTGTCGGACCAGGAGCCCCTTGGCCATTGCCGTGCTGAACAAGCCGTCAACATCGGTATCGGCGCCCAGCGACGCGCGCACGCGCCGCGGCGTCAGCTGCCCCTCGTGGCGGGCGAGAACGAGCATGCGGCGCTCGAGCGGCGTCAGGGCCATATGGCCCAGAAGCGCGAGCCACGCCTGGTCCTCCACCGACAGCACCGAGCGGTTGTGCAGCACGACGGTGACCGACGCCGGCGTCGCGGCGAACGCGGGGGGCTGCATGAGACGGACTTCCATCTCGGCGTACATGCGATCGACTCCCTCGCCGTACTCCTCGACGAGGTCGAGCAACTTGAGCAGTCGCATGAGTCGGCGATTGCGGGAGTAGTGCTCGGCGCGCATGTTCTCCACGGTGATGTGGCCGGGCAGCGGCCCAGGGCTCTGTACCTCGATGCGGTCGTCCCAGATGGTGACGTCGACGGTGGCTCCGGTGAGGCCGTAGTCGCGGTGAGCAACGGCGTTCAGCACCGCCTCACGCAGCACGGCAGCGGGGTACTCCGGGATCGTTTCGCGGTGCGTACCGACGACCGCTTCATAGCGGCCGGTCCGGTCGTCGATCTCGCGCAAGACGTTCTCGACGAGCTTCGGCAGTGGCCCGGAGAGCTCCAGGCGACCAGATACGGGGCCGGGACCGGGACCGACGCCGACGCGCCGCACGATCTGGACGGTCGCCGCTGGCACCACGGAGGTTGGCTCGCGGGCGAAGAGCAGCACTCCGGCGCGAACGAGGTGAGCGTCCAGCGGCGGATCTGCGACCTGGGCGACACCGAGGTCGACGAGCGCGCGCATCAAGTTGCGACGCGTGGCCTTCGGCCGACCGTCTGCTTGGAGCGCCCGATTGACCAACTCGATGTCGACCCCGTCGAGATCGAACCCGAAGACCGGCTCGGCTTCGGCTGCGCGCTCCTCGCGCTCGCGGACAAAGCGGCCCAGCGCATCTCCGATCAAGGGAAGGTTGTCGCTACCGACGCGTCGCAGCAGACGTCCGTCCGGGGTTGTGACGATACGTCCGCGGACCTCGGGAATGGCCACCACGCTCAGCGATGTGCCCTTCACGGCCACCTCGGTCGTCGCGACGTCGACGTTACAAGCCTGAGCGGCACGAGCGATGCGGTCGAATGTCCGTTGGTCGAGCGGTGCGCCCTTGATCTCACGTCGATCGCTGATCCCGATGACGAGCATTCCGCCTTCGGTCATGCTCATCGCGGCGATCGCGTCCGTCAGGTGGTTGGCCGACTCTTTGAAGTCAAGGCCCTCGTGCTCCATCCTGCCGAACAGCTCCCAGAACCCGTCGACGGTCGTAGCGGGCGGAACGTCGGACAGGCGTGGGATCCGGCGCAGCATTGCGAAGCATCATATGCGAATGATGACGCTAGAAAGGGGACTCATGGCGATTCGTAGTGCATCTTTCGATAATGACGCGGGAATCCGGAGCTCTTCCACTCGCGCGCGGTCGGTACTAAACGGTGATAACAATGCGGGTTCGGCGATCAGCGCGAAGACGGCGAGCGGGCCGACCGGGCTGTACGTCGCCAGTTCCTGCGCGGACGATGCAGTAGATCGCCGGGTCGCCGCGATCCTGCCCGGTGACGTACTGCGTGATCGCGCCGGTGTGGCTGCCGAGGTCCTTGCGGCCGGTCGGCTGGATGCCGCTGAAGATGACGGGGGCCACGGCGCCGCAGGCTAAGGCGACGGCGTTAGTCGGGCTTACGTCCGCTCGCAAGTGATCGTTGTCGCGCTTTGACCGGGATGCGGACACCATCGTCAGCGGTGTCGATTGCACGGGTAGCCGATCATGCTCCCGAGGATGTGCGGTCGCGCTCGCACGAGATGCGCGACTCGCTGGCCGCCCTGCGGCTGATCGTGGAGGGTCTGCGGGACGGCGTGCTGAATGCTCCGCCGCAGTCGGGGGTCCTTGACCAGATGATGCTCCACGTGCTGCTCCTGAGCGATCTGCTCGACGAGCAGGTCCGCTCATGCGAGACCCGCTGCGGTGCAGCGATCGCAGGGCGGGTGCGGATCGCCTCGTTCCTGGCGCAGTGGTCAGAAGCGATGCGCCCGAAGGCCGAGCAACGGGGAGTGGATCTGCGGCTCGTCGTCGCGCCCTCCCTGCCGGACATCGAGTGCAGGGCGAGCCAGGTGGCTCGTGTCATGCTCAACCTGATCGATAACGCCATCAGCCATGCGCGGGCGGGCGGGATCGTCGAGGTGCGCGCGAACGCGCATCCCGGTGGAGTGCAGGTCCAGGTCAACGACGATGGCCCCGGGCTCCCCGAGGCGCAGCGCAACGCCCTGAACGGTGAGTCTCGATCGACGTGCCGGTCGAGCCGGCCGGGGCTCGTGATCGCCCGCACGATCGTCGAATCTCACGGCGGAACGCTGTGGGCGGCCTCACCGCCGCGTGGTGCCAGCGTGCGCTTCTATCTGCCTGCGACCGCAAGGGTGGCCGTCTGAGGCTGGCGCCAAGCTGCCGTCAGCTCCTGCACCACACCCGCCATCGCCGAGCAGGCCGGTGACTGGTCGAGACCGGCCAGCATCGCGAGGCGGACGTGGCGCACCGGTCCGCCGTCGAGCGGTCGCGCGACGACGCCGGGGTATGCCGCGGTCAGGGCGAGCTCGGGAACCAGCGTGATCCCGCGGCCGGTGGCGACGATCGCCTGCAGCGCGCCGAAGTCGGGCGTGCGGTAGCAGGACTCGAACTCGGGTTGCACCCGAGCCCGCGCGCACAGCTGGCGCAGGTCGAGTCCCCACGGCGAGCACTCCGACGGGCTGCCGACGACCCGCTCGCCGGCGAGATCGGACAGCTGCAGGCGCGCACGCCCTGCCAGCGCGTGCTCGCGGGGCATCACTACGAAGAACGGATCGTCGAACAGCTCGATGCACTCGATGTCGCGGTCGTCGCAGACCGCCCGCCCGTCATAGTCGGTGGCAGCTGTCCAATGGTCGAAGTCGAAGAGCACCGCGAGGTCGAGCACGCGCTTCTTCAGGCGCGTGACGCTCTCGTACGGCTCGCCATCGGCGAAGCGCAGTTCCACGGTCGGGCAGCGGTCGCGAAAGACCTGCATCGCGCGCGCGCCGAACGCCATCGTCGCCGTCGGGAAGGATCCGAAGCGCACCCGCCCGCCGATCCCGCCGGCGATCGCCTCGAGCTCTGCCTGCGCGTCACCGAGGCGGGCGAAGACAGCGTGGGCGTGGGCGACGAGCGCCTCGGCAGACTCCGTCAGGCGCATCCCGTGGGGCGTGCGCTCGAACAGGACGACGCGCGTGTCCCGCGCCAGCGCGGACATCTGCTGGGACACCGCGGAGGGCGTGAAGCACATCGCCTCGGCCGCCGCGGAGAAGCTGCCGCAGCGCGCCACCTCCGCAAGCATCGCCAGACGCCTGAGGTCCAAGAGGGCCGCGGGCGGTAGGCGCCCCAGGATGTGTTGGGAGGGTGGCATCGGCGAGGATCCGGTCCACCGCCACGACGTGGCGCGACCCGTTTCCGACCTGTCAGGTGGTCGCGCGAGTCGCTTCGTGGCGCCCCTCGTCGACCTGACGACAGACGGGGGATGCCCGCGCGGCGGCGTAAGCAAACCGTATGGGCGCGATGCCCCTGCGCGCGCGTACCCTTGGAGGTCGTGGCGTCCGTTGCGCTCCATATCGCGGGATGGACCACCGATTCTGCCTGCCCGAGGCACGAGCGCGACAACGATTGCTAACAACGGGCGCCGTCCGCAGCCGACGATCCTTACGGGGAGGTGAACCTGCCGTCACGGCGCGTTAGGACCGTCTGCCGGTGGGCACGACGTTCGTTGTGCGCCGTCGTTCACCACACACCACCGGAGGTCCGTCGTGGGACTGGTAGACACCGCTGCGGCGGTTGGCAAGGGCCTGCTCGCCGGGGCGGCCGGCACCGTGGCGATGACCGTTTCCAGCACGATCGAGGCCAAGCTTCGTGGGCGCGGCTCGAGCTCCGCACCGGCCGACGCGGCCGGCAAGGTGCTCGGCGTGCAGCCGCGCGACGAAGCCGGCGCGGCGCGCTTCGGGACCGTCGTGCACTGGGCCTACGGGACGTCGTGGGGCGCGGTGCGCGGCCTGCTGCACGCGATCGGGTTGGACGGCACCACGGCAACCGGGGCCCACTTCGCCGCGGTCTGGGGCTCGGAGATGGCGATGCTGCCCGCGCTCGACGTCGCGCCGCCGCCGTGGGAGTCCGAGCCCAAGGAGATCGCGATCGACGCCTGTCACCACGCGGTCTACGCGATCGCCACCGGGCTGGCCTTCGCGGCGCTCGAGGCGAGCTCGTCATGAGCGCCAACGTCACCGTTCACAACGAAAGGCAATGATGGCCCTGCTCAACAACGCCGTGTCGCGCGCCAAAGCACGTGATTTCAGCAACCTCCTGACGACGGGGGCGGTGGCCGGGCTGGCCGTCGGCTTCCCGTTCATCCTGGCGAACATGATCTACGCCACCTCACAGTCGGCGCTGCCCGTTCCGAACGCACCGAAGCTCCCGGCGATCGCGCCGTTTCTCGATATCGGCACGATCTTCTACTTCGACGACATGCCGCAGCTGATGAACCCCTCGTATCCGCTCGCGGGGCTGATCACGCACTTCTCGCTCTCGATCGTGTTCGGCCTGATCTTCGCGCTGGTCGTGGTCCCGCTGCTCGGCAGCGTCCGCCTGCTGCTGATCGGCGGCATCGCGTTCGGCGGGCTGCTGTACATCGTCAACTACCAGATCCTCGGGCGCGTGGTCTTCGAGTGGTTCGACCCGTCGAGCCCGATGGGTCCCAACCCGTGGTTCGGGCTGCTCACGCACCTCGGATTCGGACTCCTGCTCGTGCCCTTCTTCATAAC
This sequence comes from Solirubrobacterales bacterium, assembly GCA_038233375.1. GTDB lineage: Bacteria > Actinomycetota > Thermoleophilia > Solirubrobacterales > Solirubrobacteraceae > CADCVQ01. The sequence continues at coordinate 17,081 of JBBSMC010000039.1, read as the reverse complement.
CACGGTGTCTCGGTCGGCGCGATGAGCGCAACGGTCGGCGACCACCTGCTGGAGCGCCTGGCCGCCAACGGCGTGCATCGCGTCTACGGCTATCCGGGCGACGGGATCAACGGGATCATGGGCGCGATGAACCGCGCCGGCGGCGGGATCGACGGCTCGGGTCCGCTCGAGCTGATCCAGGTCCGCCACGAGGAGATGGCCGCCTTCATGGCCTGCGCGCACGCGAAGTTCACCGGCGAGGTGGGCGTCTGCCTGGCGACGTCGGGCCCCGGCGCGATCCACCTGCTGAACGGACTCTACGACGCCAAGCTCGACCATCAGCCGGTCGTCGCGATCATCGGCCAGCAGGCGATGACCTCGCTGGGCGGCAGCTATCAGCAGGAGGTCGACCTCGTCTCGCTGTTCAAGGACGTCGCGCACGAGTACGTCCACATGGCGACCCATCCGGCGCAGATCCGCCACCTCGTCGACCGCGCGATCCGGATCGCGAGCGCCGAGCGCACCGTCACCTGCCTGATCATCCCCAACGACCTGCAGGAGCAGGACGCCGTGCCCGACGCGCCGCGCGCGCACGGCACCGTGCATTCCGGGCCGGGTTACAGCGAGCCGGCGCGGGTCCCGGGCGCGGCGGCGCTGCGTCAGGCCGCTGAGATCCTCAACGCCGGCGAGCGCGTCGCGATCCTCGCCGGCGCCGGCGCGCTGCATGCCACCGACGAAGTGATCGAGGTCGCCGAGCTGCTCGGCGCGGGCATCGCCAAGGCGCTGCTGGGCAAGGCGGCGGTCCCCGACGACCTGCCGTTCGTGACCGGCTCGATCGGCCTGCTGGGCACGAAGCCGAGCTGGGATCTGATGCAGGACTGCGACACGCTGCTGATGGTCGGGTCGAGCTTTCCCTACTCGGAGTTCCTGCCGCAGGAGGGCGACGCGCGCGGCGTGCAGATCGACATCGACGCCAAGATGATCGGGATCCGCTACCCGATGGAGGCAAACCTCGTCGGCGACAGCGCGCAGACCCTGCGCGCCCTGATCCCGTTGCTGCAGCGCAAGACCGATCGCGCCTGGCGCGACACGATCGAGCAGAACGTCGCGCGCTGGTGGAAGGTGCTCGAGGCGCGCGCGCTGCGCGACGGTGACCCGATCAACCCGCAACGCGTCTTCTGGGAGCTGTCCTCGCGCCTGCCCGAGAACGCCATCCTGTCAGCGGACTCCGGCTCGTCCGCCAACTGGTACGCCCGCGACGTGAAGCTGCGTCGCGGCATGAAGGCATCGCTGTCGGGCACGCTGGCGACGATGGGACCGGGCGTTCCCTACGCGATCGCGGCGAAGTTCGCGTTCCCCGATCGCGTGGCGATCGCCCTCGTCGGCGACGGCGCGATGCAGATGAACGGCAACTCAGAACTCGTCACGATCACGAAGTACTGGGAGCGCTGGAGCGACCCGCGCTTGATCGTGCTCGTGCTCAACAACCGCGACCTCAATCAGGTCACGTGGGAGCAGCGCGCGATGGCCGGCGACCCGAAGTTCGAGGCCGCGCAAGGGCTGCCCGACTTCCCATACGCCGCCTACGCGGAGCTGATCGGCCTGCGCGGCATCCGCGTCGAGACGCCGGAGCAGATCGGTCCGGCGTGGGACGCCGCGCTCGCCGCCGACCGCCCGGTTGTCATCGAGGCGCTGACCGATCCCGAGATCGCCGCGCTGCCGCCACACATCACCTTCGAGCAGGCCCGGTCGCTGGCCAGCGCCCTGCTCAAGCGCGACCCGGACTCGCGCAACATCATCCGCCGCAGCTTCAAGGAGAAGATCGAAGAGCTCGTCCCCCACCGCTCATGACCGCGACGCCCTGCCGGCATCCGCGGCCCCTGCTGCGCTCGGGCAACACACGGCTGCTGGCGGGCACGATCGGCTACCCGGCGTTCGAGCTCTGGTGTTCTGGGCCTGCTTCTCCGCCGGAGCCGGCGGTGGCCGCGCCATGAGCCGGCCGATCGCCGACTACGCGCTGCTCGGCGACTGCCACTCGGCGGCGCTGGTCTCGAGCGACGGCTGCGTCGAGTGGTGGTGTCCGGCGCGCTTTGACTCGCGCAGCGTCTTCGCGCGGCTGCTGGACCCAAGCGCCGGGCACTTCTCGATCACCCCGGTCGAGCACTACGAGATCGCGCGTGAGTACGAGCCCGACACGATGGTGCTGCGCACGACGTTCACGACGGCGTCAGGAACGCTGCGCCTGAGCGACGCCCTGGCGCTCGAGCCCGGCGCCCGCGGGCACGAGATCGGTCTGCGCTCGCCGCACGTCCTCGTGCGGGTGGCCGAGGCGCTCAGCGGGAGCATGGAGATCACCGTGGAGTTCGCCGCGCGGCCCGAATACGGCCTCGTCGTGCCCCGCCTGGAACCGACCAGCGACGGCCTGCGCACGGTCGGCGGGCCGGACACCCTGCTGCTGGCGACCGCAACGGCGCTCGATCTCGCCGACGGCACCGCACGCGCCCGGATCACCCTGCGGGCGGGCGAGCGCGCAACCTTCGCGGTGCACCATCGCGAGGGCATGGCGCAGACCGACTTCGCGCTGCTCGATGTTGCGGCGGCGCTCGAGGACACGATCGCGGGCTGGCGCTCCTGGATGGGCGAGCACGAGCGCTACGACGGAGCCTATGCAGACGCGGTCAATCGCAGCGCGCTCGTCCTGCAGGCGTTGACCTATCAGCCCAGCGGCGCGATCGTGGCGGCGCCGACGACCTCGTTGCCCGAGATCCTCGGCGGCGAGGCCAACTGGGACTATCGCTTTGCGTGGCTGCGTGATGCGAGCCTGACGCTGCGCGCGCTGTGGATCGCGGCCTGTCCGCACGAGGCCGCACGCTATCTCGACTGGATGGCGCGGGCCGTCGGCCACCAGCGCGACCGCCCGGTCCAGATCATGTTCGGGGTGCAGGGCGAGCGCGACCTCAGCGAGCGCGAGCTCGACCACCTGGCGGGCTATGGCGACAGCCGGCCCGTGCGGGTCGGCAACGCGGCCTGGCGCCAGCGCCAGCTCGACGTCATGGGCGAGATCCTCGAAGCGGCATACGTCATGCGCGAGAGCCTCGAGCTCGAGCCGCCAACCGCCGCGTTCCTGTGCGACCTCGCCGACCGCGCCGCGGCCGTTTGGGGGCAGACCGACGCGGGGATCTGGGAGGGCCGCGGGGGCGAGCGGCATTACACGAGCTCGAAGCTGATGTGCTGGGTCGCGCTGGACCGGGCCGTGAAGCTCGCGCCGCAGCTGGGGGATGGCGTCCACCCGGGGCACTGGGAAGAGCAGCGTGACGAGCTGCGCGCCGCGATCCTCGAGCAGGCCTACGACGAGCAGAGTGGCGTCTACGCGGGCGCGTTCGGCTCCGACCGGCTGGACGCGAGCGTCCTGCTGATCGCGACCATGGGCCTGGTCGCGGCCGACGACGAGCGGATGCTCGCCACGATTCACGCGATCGATCGCGAGCTCGGGGTGAACGGCCTCGTCAGACGCTGGAGCGGGACCAGCGATGACGAGGGTGCGTTCGTGATCTGCTCGTTCTGGCTGGCCAACTGCCTCGCCCGGGCCGGCGAGCTCGCCCGCGCCCGGGAGGTCTTCGAGCGTGTCGTCAGCCACGCCAACGACGTCGGGCTGCTGGCCGAGGAGATCGATCCGCGCGACGGTAGCCTGCTGGGCAACTTTCCGCAGGCCTTCTCGCACGTCGGCCTGATCACGGCGGCGTGGGCGATCGACCAGGCCGCCGAACACCAGCAGGAGGCCACGCCATGACGCTCGAACCAGGTCAGGCCTTCCCTGACCTCGATCTGCCCGATCACACCGGACGGCCACGGCTGCTGTCGGAGTTGGCGGGCGGTGACCCGGTCGTGCTGCTGTTCTCGCGCGGCTGGTGGTGCCCGAAGGAGCAGCGCCACCTGCGTGAGATCACCGAGCTGCAGAACGAGTTCGAGGTCGCTTACACGCGGATCGTCGTCGTCACCATCGACGCGCCCGAGGTGCAGGCCGCCTTCCGCGCCGGGCTTGGCGCGCGCTTCGTCTTCCTCTCCGATCCGGAGCGCCGCTGGCTGGAGCGACTGGATCTGCTGGAGGAGACCGACACGCTGCACCGTCCCTACCGGCCGACCGCGTTCACGCTGCGCCCTGACCTGACGATCCATGCCGTCTATGACGGCTACTGGTACTGGGGGCGGCCGACGATGGAGGATCTGCGCCGCGACATGCGGGCGATCTCGCGCGCCGTGCGCGACGACTTCGAGCGCTGATGGGCAGGATCCCGAAGGGCGCCGCCCAGCTCTCCTACGACGGCCGCGAGCTGCACGCCGGCGCCGGCACCGGGCGCTGCTTCATGGTCGACGCGCGCTGCCTGCACGGCACTGCAGTGCAGGGCGCATACGCCCACGTCTGCGCGCTGCCCGACGACGCCGCCGTGCTGGAGTTCGATCAGCCCGAGGTGCAGCAGGTCCGCCGCGACGCACTCGCCTGGTGGATCGGGCTGCTCGGCGACGCGTTGATCTGCCTCACGACGCTGGCCCTCGACGAAGCTCGCTACGGCGGCGCGATCACGGTCACCCGCGAGCCGGCGCCCTGGAGCGAGGACCCGTTCGCCCGGATCTTCCCCGGCACCGTCGTGCGCAGCGACCTGTTTTGCGAGGTCGCGCCGCCGCCCGGCCCTGTGCTGGAGCGCTACGCGGGCGTCGCCTGGCCGGGCGGCCAGTTCTAACGATCGAAGGAGAACACCATGAGCATGAAGACCTACGACGTGATCGTGATCGGAGCCGGACCGGCCGGCGAGGCGCTCGTCGGGCGCCTGGCCGCGAAGGGTCGCGATGTCGCGATCGTGGAGTCGCACCTCGTCGGCGGCGAGTGCTCGTTCTATGCGTGCATGCCCTCCAAGGCGCTGCTGCGTCCGGCGCAGGCTCTCGCCGAGGTGCGCCGCGTGCCCGGCGCCGCCAAGGCCGTGGACGGCGGCGTCGACGTGCCGGCGGTGCTGCGCCGCCGCGACGAGGTCGTTCACGATCTCGATGACTCCGCCCAGACGCCGTGGCTGCGCAGCCGCGGCGTCGATCTGATTCGTGGTCACGGCCGGCTCGACGGTGAACGTCGCGTGCGCGTCGGCGACGACGTCTACGAGGCGCGTCAGGCCGTCGTGATCGCGGTCGGCAGCGGCGCGGCGATGCCGCCGATCCCCGGCCTCGGCGATGCCGCCCCGTGGACGAATCGCGAAGCGACGCTCGAGCGTGCGATCCCGGGTCGTCTGATCGTCCTGGGAGGCGGAGTGGTCGGCGTGGAGATGGCGCAGGCCTACGCCACGCTCGGCTGCGTCGTGACGGTGATCGAAGCCGAGCAGCGGCTGCTCGCGCGCGAAGAGCCGTTCGTGAGCGCGCAGCTGGCTGACGCTTTGGGCGAGCTCGGGGTCGATCTGCGCCTCGGCGTGCGCGCCGAGAGCATCAGCCGCGAGGTCGGCCTCGTGCGGGTCGCACTGAGCGACGGCGCGGTCGTCGAGGGCGACGAGATCCTCGTCGCCGTCGGCCGCCGACCGCTGACCGACGACCTCGGCCTCGAGAGCATCGGGCTGACACCGGGGGAGCTGGTCGAGGTCGACGATCGCCTACAGGTCCCGGGGCACGAGTGGCTGTACGCGATCGGCGACGTCAACGGCCGCTCGCTTCTGACCCACATGGGCAAGTACCAGGCGCGCGTCCTATCCGAGGTTCTCGACGGTGGCAGCGGCTGCGCGACGCGCGACGACGCGGGAGCACCGCGCGTCGTGTTCACCGAGCCGCAGGTCGCGGCCGTCGGGATGACCCTTCAGAGCGCGACCGATGGCGGCATCGCGGCCCGCGCATACGACGTCGAGAGCTCCGCGACGCCCGGCGCGAGCTTTCACGGCCGCAACACGCCCGGCACCTGCCGGATCGTCGTCGACGAGACACGCGGCGTGATCGTCGGCGCGACGTTCACCGGCACCGACGTCGCCGAGTGGCTGCACGCGGCGACGATCGCGATCGTCGGCGAGACGCCGATCGAGCTGCTGTGGGAAGTGGTTCCCGCCTTCCCCACGCGCAGCGAGATCTGGCTGAAGCTGTTGGAGCGTCGTGAGACGTCTGTTATCAACGCGACGATCGACGACGAGCCATCGTAAGCAGGAGTCACTGACGGCGCGCGTACCGGTCGGGTCCTTGGGGCAGACACCGCCTCACAGGTACAACTCCAATGTGAGCGAGGAGCATCCGTGGCGTTCGTCGAGGCAGTCGGGCTGGGTCTGGCAGCGGGAGTGATCGGCACGATCGCCCTCACCGTCGCCGAGAGCGTCGAACAGCGGCTGACGGGTCGGCAGTCCAGCACGATCCCCGGCCAGGTCGGAACGAAGCTGGCCGGCAAGGATCCAGCGACCCACCCGGAGCTCGTGGCGCGCCTGAACCCGATCGTGCACTGGGTTCACGGCATCTCGCTGGGCGCGGTCCGCGGGCTGCTCGACCTCACGGGCCTCAGCGCGCTGGCGGCGACCGTCGTCTTCGTCCCCGTCGTGTGGGGCGGCGACGCGCTGCTGTACCGGTTGCTCGGAATCGCTCCCGCACCATGGAAATGGGAACGCGGCGAGCTGCTCACCGACCTCTACGGCAAGGGCGTTCTCGCCCTGGCGACAAGCGGGGCGTACATCCTGCTCGACAACGCGATCTGACGTGAGCCACCTGAACACCCGACGAACGACGCTGGCGGCGCGCTCATCCGGTTGGGCCACCGCGTGGAGGTTCTGCGCCGCAGCCTCACCGGTCGTGTTGGACGATTCCGTCTCGCCGCTGGTGACGTAGACCTCCTCGCCCGAGCCGAGCTCAAGGCGGGTGATGACCTCCGGGCGCGTGCGGCTGTCATCGCGGCTCGTCGGAGCTGAGATACTCCGCGTCGAACTTCAGCGTGATCGCGACGCGGTCCGTGTCGCGCCGGTCGGCGAGTTGGACATCGCTCAGGTGATCCCTGAACGTCACGAGCTCCCGCCCGGCTCGAGCGTCATCCTGACCTTGGGTAGGCGGCCCGCGAGCGTCCGCGTCGGATCGCGTAGAGCACGCCGGAGAGCACGAACAGGGCGCCTGTCAGCGCCAGCCAGCGGCCGACGTAGACGTCGGGCTCGAGCCCCGATGCGCCGACGTAGCCCTCGTTGCGGCCCAGGATCGACGGGAAGAACAGCAGGAACAGCAGGCCGGAGATCATTGCCGGCACGCGCACGTGGTTGAGCGCCAGGACGCCCGGCGGTGGCGGCGAGCCGGCCCGCGCCGGCCGCGCCGACGCACGCGCCAGCCGAGCGGCCACGCGCTCGACGAGGGAGTACAGCGGCAGCAGCAGCAGGTCGTGTGCGACGATCGCGCCGACGAACCAGACGGCGACGTTGCCCGCGGCGCCCAGGTCGCGGATCCTCAAGGCCGCGTAGCCGGCGACGGCGAAGCTGGCGAGCACGGACAACAGGTGCAACGGACCGGCGCCGTAGAGCCTGGCGAAGCCGGCCATCGCTCAAGCGCTCCGGAACGTCATGCTGGCGACCCACTTCGTGTTGTGGACGCCCGGCAGCGCCGGCACGATGATCCGTGCCGGGAAGCCGTGGTCCAGCGACAGGTCGACCCCGTTGACCTTCAGCGCCAGCAGCGAGCGCGGGTCGCTGATCTGCGCCGGCGTCAGGGCGGCGTCGCGAAACGAACCCGACTCCTGCAGGGACTCGACCAGCAGGATGTCGTCCGGGCGCGCGCCGGCCAGGCGGGCCAGGTCGCGCAGCGGCACGCCGCTCCAGCTCTGCGTCGTGGTCCAGCCCTCCACGCAGGCGATCGGCAGATCGTGGGTGGACTGCTTCATGACGAGCAGCTCGTCACGGGTGAGCGTCTCCTCGCGAGCGCCGGCGAGCTCGAGCGTCCAGGATGGTCCGGTGTCGGTTGTCGTGACCCCTGCTGACACGGCCGTCTTGTTGATCTGGAAGTCGTTGGGCCCCGACCCGTAGTCGCGCCCGCGCGGGGCGAGCACGCCGAGGTTGCGCAAGGGCCCGCCGATCGACTGGCCGGCCATCATGACCGTCAGGCCAAGCGAGGTCCCGCCGACGACGGTCACGAAGCCGCGCCGAGAGATCGTGGCCGGCTTGGGGTCGGTCGGCACGTTCTCGCTCGCCGCCGGCGCCTCGGCAGTGGTGTGCGCGAGATCCTGGCGCAGCGGTGCCACGACGCCGTGCTCGCGAAACGCCCTGCGCATGACCCCCAGCTTCAGCGCGATGTGGAAGGCGAGCGCGCCGAGGAAGACGAACGACGCCCAGTAGTGCGAAGGGACGAAGGAGAACTCCCACGGATAGTAGATCTGGATGTTGAAGACGCCGGTGACGAAGACGAACAGCGCACCCCCGACAAGCAGAGCCAGGCTGAGCCGCTCCAAGGCGTGCGCGACTGAGCGCACGGCGGGCCGCTCCCACAGCTTCGGGATGACGGCCCACAGCTTGGCCAGCAGGATCGGCGCGGCGGCGAAGCCGGCGACGACGTGCACCCCCTGGTTGACCGCGTACAGCCAGGCCCAGCCCGCCGGCCAGTCAAGCGCCCGGTAGACGGGCGCGAGGATCCCGTCGGACCCGCCGATCGCGTTGCCCGGCAGTTCGGTCTCATACGCCACGTGCGACAGGAACCCCGTCAGCGCGGTGATCACGATCAGCGGGAGCAGCGCGGCACTGAGCAGCGACGCGAGCCAGGGGCCGCGCAGCGGGCTGCGCCAGAAGTCGCGATCGAAGGGTCCGCTGCTCACGGGTTACGCCTTCATGGTCATGCCCAGCTGCGTCATGATCCCCATCTCGTCCGAGCTGCCCCAGCGCTCGATCACCTTGGCGTCGCGAAACTTGACGATCTCGACGCCGCGCGCGGAGATCCGTTCACCGGTGGCCGCGATGCCCATGAACTCGCCCTCGTGGGTGCCGCTGATCGTGTACGCCATGGCGACGTGATCGTCGTCGGCGACGACCGTCACGGGCGCGAGCTCGAGGTCAGGGAACGCCGCGAGCAAGGTGCCGAAGAAGTCCTTGAAACCCTCGGGTCCGCGCTTCTGTTCGGGCGCGGGGTCATGATCGATCGCATCGGCATCGATGACCTCGTCGAGGGCGTCGAGGTTGCCGGTGTTCACGCATTCGGCCATGCGCTCGAGGGCGGCGATGTTGGCGGCGTTGCTCATGTGGGTGTTCCTCTCGCTGGATTGGATCGGGTGCTATCCCGCAAAGCCTTGCGCAGGAGTTGCTCGCGACCGGGCGATCCGGCTGCCCGGATCACCCCGCGGGTGGGATGACGCGCAGGATCCGATCGTCGCCGGAGCGCGGCGAGCCGCGCCCGTCGCGGTTGTTGGTCAACACGTACAGCGAGCCGTCGGGGGCCTCGACGACGGTGCGCAGGCGCCCGAAGCGACCCCTGAACAGCGCGCGGTTCAGCGTCACCCGGCGCCCATCCAGGCGCACGCGTCGCAGCTGCTCGCCGCGCAGCGCCGCGAACAGGAAGTCACCGGTCCAACTCGAGCGCGGCAGCGTGACGAAGGTCGCGCCCGACGGAGCGATCGCCTCCGAGTACACGACCAAGGGCGCCTTGAAGCCCCCATGCTCGCGCCCCCGCGCCCGCGGCCAGCCGTAGTTGCCGCCGCGCGTGACGAGGTTCACCTCGTCGTCGCCGTCGGGCCCGTGCTCGGTCGAGATCAGGCGCTTGCTGCGCGGCTGCCAGGCGAATCCCTGCGCGTTGCGGTGTCCACGCGAGAAGATCTCCGGTTGCCCGCCGGCGCCACGGTACTCGGCCGGATCCAGTCGCAGGTACTTGCCGTTACGGCTGCCCGGATCCTGCGCGAGCTGCGGTCGACCCGCATCGCCGGTCGACACGTACAGCCGGCCGTCCGGACCGAAGCGGATGCGCCCGCTGTCATGGATCGCTCCCGCCTCGATGCCGTCGAGGATCGTCGCGTCGCGAGTCAACCGCGTCCCACGCAGGCGGTAGCGCGCGACCTCCATCCCGCTCGACGTCGTGTAGTAGAAGTAGACGAAGTCGTTGCCCTCACCGAAGCGCGGGTCGACGGCCACGCCGAGCAGACCGCCCTCTCCCTGCGCCGAGACCGCGATCCGCGCCAGCGGATCGCGCCGCAACCTTCGCTCGGCGCTGAGCAGCCGCACCCGCCCGGGGCGCTCCGTGACGAGTGCGCGGCCGTCGGGCAGGAACGCGAGATCCCAGGGCACCTCGAGCCCCGTCGCGACCGTGCCGACGCGGGCGCCGCCGCGGGCGCGCGCCAGTCGCGGCTGGTCCCGCGCGGTGCGCGGCGCCGCAGCGACGACGCGCTCGGCGACGGTGCTGGGAGCCGAACCCTGCGCGGAACCATCGTCGCCGCAGCCGGCGACGGCGAGCGCAGGAGCGATCGCCAGGGCCGTGAGGAGGACGCGCGATCGCGGATGCGAGGTCATGTGAATCGGAGGTACCCATGCCAGCGCCGATCGGACCTTACGAGTCTGTGAATCGTCCTGTCTCGCCCGCCTCCGCGCCCGTGATCATCCGCGCCACGTGCGGGACGACGAGCCCGCCGAGCCCGATCGGCGCCGCCATCCGGTCGATTGCAGGTGACGCAGGTCGTCGGGCCGCTGCAAACCATCTAGTTTGCAGGTATTCCTTCCCATGGGCGCGGCGGGTTTCGAACCTGCGACCTCTCGCGTGTGAAGCGCGACAGGTTCATCAGCAAACCCGCTCATTTGCAGGTAGAACGAGCGATGTAGCCAGGGCCGGCCTACCGGATCCTGCCGGTCTTTACGTGATCTGGCCGGGTGTTTCGGCCATCCGATGGCCTAAACGTCGGCCGGCCGCAACGGGCACGTGCCTGCGGCGCGGCCTTCGCCTGCGCACAGCGACGGCGCGTCGCCCGCGACGGCGGTCCGGCGCGTTGCTGGGGGGTCGAAGTCGCGGTCCGCACGACAGCAGCACACAGATGGATGGCGTCGCTTCACCCGAGCAACTCGTCGAACTGCTCAGTGCTGCGGCTCGGACTCCGGGCGGCGAGGTCGGGCTGCTGAAGACCGCTCAGGTCGCGCGGATCCTCGGGCGCCGCCGCGACTGGGTGCACGCAAACGCCGGGCGCCTGGGCGGCTTCCGGCTGCCCGGAAGCGACGAGTGGCGCTTCTCCCCGCGCGGCGTCACGATCGGCATCTTCGGGCCCCACGACGACAAGGACCCGACGGTGCTCGGCACGCCCCGCACGCGACCGAGCACGCGGCGGCTGGCGTACCCGCCCGCCAAGCAGACGCTCGCCGACCGTCCGCGGCGCGCGAGCAGCGACGTGAGAGGAGCGGCGGATGCCCCGCCCGGCACGCGGCAGCGTTGAGATCGTCAAGCGCAAGGACGGCCTGCGCACCTTCTGGGCGCGCGTCACCGTCGACGGACGCCGCCACCGCGTGCGCCTGGGCACCGACCGCGACGGCTGGACACCCGCCCGCGCGCAGGTCGAGCTCGAAGAGCAGATCAAGGCCGTCCAGGCCGGCACATGGGCAGCGCCAGCACGGCCTGCTGTTGGTGAGGAGAGCGATCCGACGTTTCGCGCGTACGCCTCCAGTTGGCTTGAGGACAACGCCCTGGAGTGGCGCCCCAGCACGATCGCAGACGTCAAATGGCGTCTGAGCAGCCACCTGCTGCCGCACCTCGGCGATGAGCGCCTGTCGACGTTTGACATCCCGCGCGTCACGGCCGTCAAGACGGCGCTGTTGAAGGAGAGCCGGCGGATCGCCGAACTGCTCGATGCGGGCGTCGTCGAGCGCGACGCGCACAACATGCCGCTGCGACCATTGTCCAACGAGTCGATCAACAAGTGCCTGGCGCTGCTGAGCCGCATCCTCGACGACGCGGTCGAGCGCGGCTACCTGCGCGACAACCCAGCGCGGAGGGTGCGTCGCTTGCGCCACCATCGTCCACGCCGGCCGATCCTCGAACCCCACGAGGTTCGCGCGATGTTCGAGGCCGCCGACCGCCTCGACCGGCGCAGCACCGGGCTCACCGACAAGGTGCTGCAGGTCGCCGACCTGCGCGAGCAGGGCCTGAGCTATCCGCAGATCGCGGTGCGCCTGTCGATCTCACGCTCGACGGCGCACTACCGCCAGGCGCGCTATGAGCAAGCCGGCGACCCGATTCCGTTCTTTCGCGTCTGGGTGCGGCTGCTGTGCGCGGCCGGACTACGAATCGACGAGGCCTGCAGAGCCCGCCGCAGCGACGTCGACCTCATCGCGAAATGCCTGCGTGTCGGGCACGCCAAGACGCCCGCGGGCGTGCGGACTGTCCAGCTGACTCCGGACACGGTCGCCGACCTCGAGCGCTACCTGGACATGACCTCCGAGCGGCTCGCCTCAGCGCTCCTGCTGCCCACCAGTAACGGCAGCCGGTACAACCGCACGAGCGCGGGATCGAGCATCATCAAACCGCTCGTCGCCCAGACCAACGTCGTGCTCGCCGAACGCAACCAGCCCGCGCTCCAAGACGGCGTGACCGCCCACGCCCTGCGCAAGACGTACTTCACGTACCTGCACGAAGCTGGTGCGCCGCCGCGCTGGGTCGCAGACCAGGGCGGACACAGCGACCCCTCGACATCGCTGCGGATCTACACCGAGTCGCTGCGCGGACGAGAACGAAGCCATCACGGCGAGGCCTTCGACGACCTTCTCAACGGCGACCACGACCGGGCGACCGAGCCCACCAAGCCGCGACCAAGCAGCTGAATCGGTGCGCTGACGCGCGGACTGAAGGGATAATCGTTGCCCTCCAGGCGCGACGCCCAGCACAATGTGCCTTGGTGCCAGCGGCGACCCGGCGAGCGCGCTCCGGCGCCCCACTCCGAACAGATCAGCGAACCGTTCCGTTCGCTTACGGGCGCATCACGTCAGGGCGTAGAGCGGCGCGGTCGACTTCCGCCTTTCCGAGGACATTGGGGTTGCTGCGCTCCGGCTCGAGAGTGTCAGAATCGTCCAGAAGGGGCACTGCGCCGAAATCGCGCGCATCGTGCTGCATCGCGTGTGGAACGGAGCCCCTCGTGGAACGGTCATCGCTATTGGCCGACGACGTCGAGGTCCGCAAGCCCATGGGCAAACGATGCATGGGCTGAACGGCGCCAACCACTTTGGGATGCCAACGACGAGTTGGGAGTATTCGTCGAGCAGGACGGGGCGGCGTCAAGATGGCCAGCGCGTGGCGGTGCCGGTCCTCGTGCGCATGGCAGACGGCACTGTAGGTGCGTGCGGCCGGGATCTTCGAGTTCGCGGCGGGCAAGGTCGCACTGTTCCGAGTCGTGATGGCTCGCGCTGTGGCCGGACTCTGAGTCGCACCTCGCGGGAAGACGTTGAGCCGTATCGCGGTTTGCGCGTGAGCGACTGCTCGAACGCGATCGAGGTAGGGGTACATGGGTCCCGCCGTTGGCATGCCGCGCGCAGACTGCTCTTCGTCGTGCGTGCCAAGCGCAGGTTCCGGGTCATGTAGCTCGCGGAGCCCCGGCGTCCGCCCGCCCTGGCGGGATCTCCCTCGGACCGGCCCAATCGGACGCATCCAGCACGCGACGGGCCGATGTCGATTACCGACGTCTCCGTCGATAGCCCACGTAGTCCACAGTAGAAACCCTGCGGATCAGATGGCCGGGAGCCTGCAGCGGTCGCTGACCGCTTACTGGGGGCCGGTGCCGCCGCACTCGACTTGCAGCAGGGTTAACCCCAACTTAGCTTAGACTCGCACGGTGAAGGTGACCGTCCCTAGCGGTAGCTGCATCGTGCTTGTCGGCGCGGTGCTTTCCGGAGGCGCGGTCGCACAGGCGGCCGAGCGCGTGACGCCCGCCACGGCCAATCCATGCATTGCCGGTGACGCCCTGCTCAAGAGCCACCGTCTCGCAGACGCCAACACCTTCTACAGCGCGGCGCTGAAGCGACGGCCGACGTTGGTCTGCGCGCAGTTTGGTCTGGCGGCAGTGGCTGGCGAGCGCGCAGTGGCAAACGAGAAGGAGAAGCAGGGCAAAGATGCCGTGAAAGAGGCCGCGAGGCTGCGCGAGACCGCCAAGGAACCGCCAGCGGGGGCCGAACCGAAACCCGAAGAGCAGCAGAAGAAGCCCGCGGCTCCCGCGGACGCCGAGAGCGAAGCGGTCGAACAGGAGCGCATCGCGATCGCCGCCTACACCGAGGCCCTCGCCCACGATGCCGGCCGCGCAACTGCCAGCAAAGAGCTTGCAAGGTTGTCGCCGGATGAGGCGGGGTGGCTACGCGGTTTCGGCGAGTGGATCGATAGCAGCGGCAAGTCGCTCAAGAAGAGCGTCTTCGACCGCGCGGACGAGGCCGGTCGCATCGTCGTCGTCGTCGCCGCGCTGTTGCTGGCCGCGGCCATCCTCGGCTCGCTGGCTCTGCGCTGGTTGATCAAAAGCAAGAGGTTCGGACGGTGCCTCCACAGCATGGCGGTCGTCAGACGCTTCGTCCGTCGGCCGCTCGTGGTCGGCAAGATCGCTGGCGAAGAGGTCGACCTCGCGTGGCAACTTCGCGACGCGCTGGGCCAGGCCAGTGCACCGTTCGGGCAGGGCGTGGATCTCTCGACCGGGTCGGACCACGCCGAGAAGCTGCTCGCCGGCGTCGGCGGAGCCCTGGCGAAGCTGCCCCAGGCGAGGCTCATCACCGGCGGTTGGCAGCTCCTCCGGCTGCTCGTGGCGCGCGCGCCCCTGGTCATCGAAGGGATCGCCCTGCCATCGGGCCGGCGCGGCGCCGGCCTAAGCCTGACGGTGGCACGTGGCCGCCACGTCATCCGCACGATCACGCTGTGGCAGCAGACCTACGAGCTGGGCCCCGTGCCGCCAGCGGGCGACGACGAGGACGACCCGCCCGACCCGCCCTGGGACCGGCTCGCGATCGCCGGCGCTGCCTGGGCGCAGTACGTGTGGCTCGACTGGATCGGAGGGCCGGGGCTGACCGCCAAGCTCGGCACCGCGGACTGGCAGAGCTATGCGTACCTTCAGGTCGGTCTCGAGGTGCTTACCCGTGACGCCGACCGCGACCTCGCCCAAGCCCTGTTCGCACTGGCGGTAGATCGGGATCCCGCCAATCGGCAGGCGCTCTTCAACCTCGCGGTGGTGGACCGCCGTCGCGGCGAAGTCCAGCAGGCGATCGAGCGGCTTCAACGCCTCGAGTGCGACCTCGCAAGATGACCCACCGTGCGCAACAGGCGCTGAGAAGCCCGCGCCCCACCGAGGGGCAGCTGGCTGCGCGCGACATCTTGTGGTTTCAGGCAACTTACAACCTCGCGGCAGCGTACATCCAGTGCGATCTCGAACGTGAAGAACGCGGCGAGCTAGCGAGCGAATTGCCTAGCGCCACGCTGTGGGCTCGCCTTCTCGTGCGAGATCTCGAGCAAGCGCTGAAGTTCATCGACTCGAAAACCGGTTCGCTCGACCCGCAGGACGAGGCGCGCCGAGCGGAGCTGACGGCCGTCGAGGGCCCCGCACTCGTGCTGCTGGCCGGTCTTCACAGCAGGCGCCTTGACGGCAGAGGCGTGACGTTGGATGACCCCGTCCCTCCACTCGATCGCGACGGCGTCATCGCCGCGGCCGAGGCCGAGGCCGAGGCCGAGGCCGAGAAATATCTGCCGCAGGACTTGGTTCAGGGCTTCTTGCTGAACGATCCCGCGCGGGTTAGTTACCGCGCGCGCTTCAACCTCGCGTGTTACTACTCGGCGCTGGCTGCGATGTCGCAGGTGGAGGTCGACCCCGACAGGCTGCTGCGCCAAGCGCTCCTCGAGTTGCGATATGCCGTGGAGACAGGCGATCTCGTGGATCTGGCAATCGCCGATCTCGCGCTGCAGGAGCTTCGCGAGAAGAAGGCCCCCGAGTTCTGGGCCACCCTCGGCCGAGAGCGCCCGGCACAGCTAGCTGGCGTGCTCGGTCGCGTCCGCTGCATCGGGCCGTCCTTCGCAGGAAGGCTCGCGAGGGAGGGTATTAGCACGCCGAGCGAGCTCGCTGAGCGCGCCGGCAACGAGCAGGACGCGCGAGTGCTCGCCGACGCCGTGGGCGCCCGTTCGGAACTCGTCAAGCGGTGGGGACAGCTCGCGTGGATGATGACCCACCTCGAGAGCGTCGGGATCGACGGCGTTAATCTCCTCGACGAGGCGCGTGTCGACTCCGTCAAAGCGCTAAGTCGTTTCAATCCGCTCGCCCTCACCCGTCTTATCGCGGGGATCAACGAGGCGTTCTCGATCGTCGGGAGCCCACCGCAATACGCCGAAGTGGCTCGCTGGATCAGGCAGGCGAAGACGCATACCTAGCCTCACGGCGGACTGCCGGTAGATGCCCAGGCGACTCATCAACGCACCAGGCGCGGGCGAGCCGAAGCCGGGCTGCGCACGTCCGTCTACCGTTCGATCTGGCTTGGCGCGGTGCGCTGCCAGGGCTCGACGCACCTATTCCGGATGTTCGATGTCGAGCACCGGCGGTGGCTCGTCTTCGGTGCCCACGATGCGGAACTCGACCTGCTCGTAGTCGATGGGGGGATTATCTATGCTCCATTCGACTGCGCACGGAGTCAAGGCGTCCGTGACGGCGCTGCCGTTGGCAGGCGGCTCAAGCACAAGGTCTAGGCTCAGCATCTTCGGGTTGATGCCGGAGTTGCCCTCGGTGCCCTTGAGGCTGGCGGACCACCCCCCGTTGACGAATATGACGCTCCCGCTGACTCGCAACGCGCGGTCGCTCCCCGGCATGTGATCGTGGCTCGCGTAGAAGTCTTCATATGCGTGGACGCCTCGCACGTTTCCCTCCTCGTTGACGACGACAACAGCCGCTGCGACGATCGTAACTACCTTCGGAAGCTGTCCGCGACACTTCTAATCGGATCTGTCTGACTATCGCCTGGGAAGCGCCAGATCCGCCGCGCGGCGGTAGTTATTGACGAACCGTGGGGTCAGCAGCCTTTTCTGGGTCTCCTGACGTTCCCGTGGGTCGGTGAACGCGGTTTCATCGTGGAAGAGCTGGGCACAGGCCGCTGAGTGAGAGCATGGCGAGCGCGATCAGGGCTGCGGGGCTGTGAAAGCCGAACGCGCGTCGGGTGATCATCCGG
>JBBSMC010000038.1:0-31436 GCA_038233375.1 Solirubrobacterales bacterium | reverse complement strand
GGCATGATCTCTCCCCGCATCGACCGCCTGCTCGAGAACGTCGACTCGAACTACGCCTCCGTTGTCGTCGCGGCCAAGCGCGCGCGTCAGATCAACTCGTACTACCACAACCTCGGCGAGGGAACGTTCGACGAGTTCCCGCCCCCGATGGTCGACACCGGCTCGAAGAACTACCTCACGATCGCGCTCGAGGAAGTCGCCGCCGGCAAGATCAAGTACCAGTACCGCTAGGCCCGCTCGGATCCGAGTGCACCATGGCCCGGATCCTGCTCGGCGTCAGCGGCGGGATCGCCGTCTACAAGGCGCTCGAGCTGGTGCGCCTGGCGACTGCTGCCGGCCACGCCGTGCGGGTCATCCAGACGCCCGCCTCGCAGCGCTTCGTCGGCCCCGCTTCGTTCGCCGCGCTGACCGGCGCGCCGGTCCTGCACGACGAGTTCGAGCGCGAGCCCGCGCGCGGCGCGTTCCCGGGCGATCGATCGCCTGAGCACGACCCGCTCAGCCACCTCGAGCTCGTCCGCAACGCCGACATCCTCGTGGTCGCGCCGGCGACGGCGAACACCGTCGCGAAGCTCGCGACCGGCCTTGCCGACAACCTCCTGACGAGCGCCGCGCTCGCCGCGACGTGCCCTCTGCTCGTCGCGCCCGCGATGAACAACCACATGTGGGAGCACCCCGCGACGCAGGCCAACGTCGCCACGCTGCGCAGCCGCGGCGCCGTCGTGCTCGAGCCCGGCAGCGGCCGGCTGGCCTCCAAGGGTGAGGAGGGCACGGGGCGCCTGCCCGAGCCGGCGGCTCTGCTGGAGGCCATCGAGGCGCTGACGCGACCCGTCGTCCCCGCGCCCGCCCCCGAGCTCGTGGGCCTGCGCGTGCTCGTCACCGCGGGCGGAACTCGCGAACCGATCGACGCCGTGCGCTTCGTCGGCAATCGCTCGTCGGGGCGGATGGGCTTCGCGCTCGCCGAGCAGGCGGCGGCGTTCGGCGCCCACGTCACGGTCATCGCCGCCAACGTGGCGCTCCCCCGCGACGCGCGCGTCACATACGTAGACGTGGAGACCGCCGCACAGCTGCAAGCCGCGTGCGCCGCCGCCTTCGCCGACGCCGACGTGCTGCTCATGGCCGCCGCGGTCGCCGATTTTCGGCCGGCGCACAGCTTTGCGGGCAAGCTGAAGAAGTCCGACGAGGCGCGCATGCGCGTCGACCTCCAGCGCACGCCGGACATCCTCAGCGGCCTCGCCTCCGAGCGCCGGCCGGGCCAGACCGTGGTCGGCTTCGCCGCCGAGCACGGCGACGGGGCGCTGGACTTCGGGCGCGACAAGCTCGCGCGCAAGGGCCTGGACGCGGTCGTCGTCAACGACGTCTCGCGTCCGAACATCGGCTTCGACGCCACCGACAACGAGGTGACGATCCTCACTGCGGCCGGCGAGTCGCATGTCGCCCTCGCGTCCAAGGCGCAGATCGCGCGGGCGGTGCTCGGCGCCGTCGTCAGGTTGCGTGCGCGCTCGCTCGCGCCCGGGCCGGCGCCGGCCGAACCGGCCGCTTAAACGAGACGAGCGCCCAGCACTCGCCGCGGATCCGTCCGCGACGAGAGCTGGACGCTCACCTCGATCAGGGCCCGGGCCGGTGGCGCCGGACCCCTGGACGAGCGATGACTACGCGGCGGTCGTGTCGGCGATCGCCTTCGCCGCGGCAACGACGCACTTGCTGTACGGAGTCTTCTTCTGGTCTGCGACCTTCTTCTTGGACACGCCCGCGCAGGCCTTGGCGGGCGACGGCTTCGTGACAGTGGTGCCGGCGGCCTTCGCGGCCTCGGCAGCCTTCGCGGCCTTCGCGGCCCTGGCCATCGCGGTCACGCACTGGCTGAACGGCGTGCCCTTCTGACCGGCCACGTGCTTCTTGGACTGATTGGCGCAGTACTTGCCGTAGGCGTGGGCCTTGGAGCTGGGGCTGCCGCCCGGACCAGGAGTGGTGGCAGGCTTGTGCGACGCGCTGGGGGAGCCGGCCGGCGGGGTGGCCAACGCCGGGGCGCCGAGCGCGCCGAGGGCGACGATCGATCCCAGAGCGGCGATGCGTGAGAGCTTGTGGTTCATGGGGGTGCCTCCTTGGCGGCGGGGTCGTCCAGTCAGAGCACAAACGCCGGCCCCGCAAGAACGTAAGGAGCTACTTCTCGCGACGCCTCAGCGAGGCGAGCGCGGCGCGCTGCCGCTGGCGGAGGGCGACGTCGCCGAGGGGCTGCCGGCGATGGCTGGCCCGGCGGGTGTCGCGCGCTGCGCGGCGCGGGCCTCGGCCTTGGCCTTCGCCTTGGCGCGTGCGAGCGCGAGGGCCTTCGCCTTGGCGCGCGCGAGCGCGGTGGCCGACAGGGCCGTGCGCGCCGGGACCTTGCCGGCGGTGCGGCCCGACGTGCCGAGTGCGGTCGCAGCGCGCTCCGAGCGGCGTGCCGCGCCCGTCGTGGACGGTCCGCGGCGTGCCCGCGCCGCGCCGCTCGGGCCGGGGCCCTTGGTCTGGCCGGGCGCGGCCGCCGACCTGCGAGGGGTCGCGCCCGCACGGGCGCTCTCGCCAGAAGATCCATTGGCCGCCGACGCGACGCGCGCGGCGCTCTCGCGCACGAGAGCCGCCTCGGCCGTGCGGGTCGCGGCGAGCGTCGTAGACATCCGCGGCGCCGCCACGCTGGCGCCGGCCGTGCCACCGGCGCCGGTTGACTGCGCTTCACGCGCGGGCGGCGCGCTCGACCCGCGGTCGGGTACGACGACGATCGCGCCGCCGCCGACGATCGTCGTGCCGACGACGGCGACCGTCGCGACCTTCGTCGCCAGCGATACGCCCGCGACTCCCTTGGCACCACCGGTCAGGCTCGCGATCAGGCCGCCGCCGGTTCCGAATCCGCCGCCGCCGCCGAAGAGGCCGCTCAGCATCGCGGCGGCGGCCGCCATCGGCAGCGGCGGGGCAAGCATGGCGAGCTCGGCGGGACGCTCGTGCAGCCCGCGCTCGAAGGCCTGGCAGCCGGCGCACGCCCTCAGATGCCCGCGCAGGCGCTTGCCGCGCAGCATTCGCCGGTCGCCGTCCGACAGCGTGCGGCGGACGACGTCACAGCCCATGTCGCGGCCCTCCTGCAGGATCTGGAGCACGCAGCGGCTCTCGTAGACGCTCTGCTTGGCCGCAGCCGCGCTGATCCCGAGCGCGGCCGCGATCTCCACGAACTCCAGGCCGCCGAGCTCGCGCATGAGCAGCGCCCCGCGTCCCTGCTCGGTCAGCTCGGTGAGATCGGCCGCGAGCGCGCGCAACCGGTCGCGCGACTCGATCAGGCCCTCGGTCGACGGATCGCCGACCTCCGTCGCCGAGTCGAGGTCCGTATCCGAGCGCCGGGCACGCAGCAGCGAGATCGACTCGTTGTGGGCGATCCGGTACAGCCACGGGCGCAGGTTGATCTCGCGTGTCTCGCCCGACAGCGCGCGGAAGGCCTTGACCATCGTGCTCTGCAGCGCGTCGGAGGCATCGTGATCGTTGCCGACGATCGAGTGGCAGTAGCGGTGCAGCGCCTGGTGATGACGCTCGAAGATCACCCCGAACGCCGCCTCGCTGCCCCGCGCCGCCCAACGGGCGAGCCGCTCGTCGGGCATGCGTCGCAGAGCCGCTCGTGGCGGACCGAGGACGGTGGTTCTGGCTGGGACGGGGACCGCTTGCATGCACTTCTATCGGCAACGCATCAGCGCCCCTTTAAGTCAGGAGACAACTTTCTGCGCACTGCCGGGGCACGAGTGTCGCGCAGGCGGGTCTCGGCTGCCACGATGGTCGGCAGATGGATCGCACGGACAGCGCACGGCGGCTGACGGATGTGGAGCTCGACGCGGCCGGCGCGCTCGCCCGTCGCGTGGCGGCCAACGTCGCGCAGGCCGCCGAGGTGCGCGCCGACGTCATCGCCCATCTCATCGTCGCCGTGCTCGCCGAGGGTCACGCGCTCATCGAGGACCTGCCCGGCGTCGGCAAGACGACGCTGGCACGAGCCCTCGCGCGCTCGCTCGACCTCGAGGTCGCGCGCATCCAGTGCACGGCGGACCTGCTGCCCGCCGACGTCGTCGGGACCAACGTGTTCAACCAGCGCGAGAGCCGCTTCGAGTTCCGGCCCGGTCCGATCTTCGCCAACGTCGTCCTCGTCGACGAGATCAACCGCGCGTCGCCCAAGACGCAGTCGGGCCTGCTCGAGTGCATGCAGGAGCGGCGCGTCACCGTCGACGTGCACACGCACGAGCTCGCCCGTCCGTTCCTCGTCCTCGCCACGCAGAACCCGATCGAGTACGAGGGCACCTACCCGCTGCCCGAGGCGCAGGTCGACCGCTTCATGGTGCGGCTGTCGCTCGGCTATCCCGACGCCGCCGGCGAGGCGGACATGCTCGCCGCTCACGAGTCCGGCGACCGCGTCGCGCGCCTCGAGCCGGTCGCCGACGCCGCCGACGTGCTCGCCGCGCAGGACGCGACCGCCCGCGTGCACGCGTCCGAGCCGCTGCGGCGCTACATCGTCGCCCTGCTCGGCCACACGCGCGGCGACCCGCGCGTGGAGCTCGGCGCGAGCCCGCGCGCCGGCCTGCTGCTGCTGCGTGCCGCCAAGGCCCACGCGCTGCTGGCCGGCCGCGACCACGCGATCCCCGACGACGTACAGCAGATCAGCCAGTCGGTGCTCGCGCACCGCATCGTGCTGGCCCCGGACGCCTACGAGACGTCGGGCGAGCAGATCGTCGCCGACGCGGTGGCCGCCATCCCGGCCTTGTGAGTGATTGCTCTGACGTGCCCGGGTGACCAGTAGTGCGCCGAGCGCTCGGCACCGCCACCCTCGCGCTCGCGTTCGGGCTAGCGGCCGCGATGCTCGACGCCGAGCCGCTCTGGGTGCCGGCGGCGACGCTCGCGCTGATCGGCGTGGGCAGCGCCGCCTGGGTCGGGTTCGGCGCCCGCGGCGTGCGCATCACGCGCACGCTGGGCGCGCGCCGGGTGATGGAGGACGAGCCGGTGACGATCGTGCTGGACGTGCGCGCCGGGCGCCTCGGCCTGCCGCCTTCGAAGATCGCCGACCCGCTGATGCCGGCCCCGGTCGCGCTGCGTGGTGGGACCGCTGGGGGACGGGTGCGCATCGAGGTGCGCTTCGGACGCCGCGGGCGCCGGGTGCTCGCGTTGCCGCGCGTGGTCGTCGCCGATCCGCTCGGGCTGGTGACGCGCGAGGTCGGCGCGCGGCCGTCGCCGCTGGGTGACGACGTCCTCGTGCTGCCGCGCATCGAGCCGGTCGTCGCAGCGGCGGGCGGCGGCGACGCGACGCGGATCGCCCGGCTCGGGATCCCGGCCGTCGGCGCCGAGGTCGAGCTCGACGGCATCCGGCCGCTGCGCGAGGGAACGCCCGCATCGCGGATCTTCTGGCCGGCGATCGCGCGCGGGGCCGAGCCGCAGGAGCGCTTCCTGTCGTCGGCGAGCGAGAGCCGGCCCGTGGTCGTGCTCGACCCGCGCGGCGCCGTGAGCGATGAGGCGCTCGACGCCGCGGTCCGCGCCGCCGCGTCGCTGGCCCGCGCGCTCGCGCAGGCCGGCGGCTGCAGCGTTCTGCTGCCCGGCGATCGCCGGCCGGTGGAGCTCGGCGAGACGCTCGCGGGGTGGCCGCACATCCACGCGCGGCTGGCGCTCATCGGCGCGGTCAGCGGCCCGTCGCTGGCGACGCTGGCCCAGCGGCGCGGGCCGATCGTCCTCGTCAGCGCGCGCATGCGCGCGAAGATGCCGCAGGCGCTCGGGCCCGCCCACGGCGCCACGCGGATCGTCGTCGTGCCCGGGACGCTGCCCGACCGCAAGCCGCTGTTCGCCGTCGCGGGCTGCAGCGGCTACGAGCTGAGCGGCCCGCGGGGGCGCGCCCCGCGCGTGGCGCGGCCGGCGGGGAGCCCCGCGTGAGCATCACGGCTCCGCCGCCCCCGGCGCCGGTCTCGCCCGCACCTGTCCCCGCGCACGACCCGCGCGGTGCGAAGAGCACCCCGCAGGGCCCGGCGCTGTTGCCCGTCCACGTCGCCCGCCTGTGCGGCTTCGTCGCGCTGGCGACGTTCGGCGCGCTGCAGTGGGCGCAGATGGTGCGGCCCGCGTCGTCGGATGCGTTGCTCGCCGGCGTCGTCGTGTCCGCGATCGCCGGTGGCCTGCTGAGCGCCGTCGCGCGGCGCGAGCGGCCGGCGCGCGTGCGCGTCGCCGCGACGCTGCTCGCCGCGTTCGTCCTGCTGCTCGTGGCGTTCGTCGCCTCGGGCATCGGGCTGCGGTTCCTAGGCCCGCGCGGCTGGGACGACCTCGCCGCCGGGATCAGCCAGGGCGTCGGCTCGGTGGCCAGCGTCAGCACGCCCTACAGCGGCCTGGAGGAGTGGACGCGGATCGTCATCGTGCTCGGCGGCTGCGTGCTGACCGCCGTCGCGGCACTGCTCGCGTTCGTGCCGCGCCGCCGCGGCGCCTTCGGCGTGCCGATCGCCGCCGCCCTCGCGCTGGGCCTGCTCTACACGGTGCCGGTCATGCAGCACGACGTCGACCTGCCGTACCTCGCGGGGCTGCTGTTCGCGTTGTTGCTGGCCGCCTTTCTCTGGCTCGAGCGCGTCGAGCGGCGCAGCGCCGGTACGGCGGCCGCGCTCGTCGCCGTCGCGGCGCTCGGCGGCTACGCCGTGGCGCCGGGCCTCGACGGCGACCGCGCGCTGCTCGACTACGAGGAGCTCGCACAGTCGCTCACCGCTTCCAGCACGACGCAGTACCGCTGGAACCACAGCTACGGTCCGCTGGACTGGCCACGCGACGGCCGCGAGGTGCTGCGCATCCGCGCCGAACGGCGCAGCTACTGGAAGGCCGTCAACCTCGCGGCCTTCGACGGCACGCGCTGGGTGCAGGACAGCGGCCAGGCGCGCGACCCGTTGGAGACGACGGTCTACCAGCGTGACTGGGTGCAGCGCATCCGCGTCACGCTGCGCGCGCTGCGCACGTCGCAGTTCGTCACCGCGGGCTCGGCGCTGGACGTCGTCGAGAGCCCGCGCACGCCGATCCGCACGACGCCGGGTGTGTTCGAGAGCGCCGGCGACCCGCTGCGCCGCGGCCACGCCTACCGGGCGATCGTCTACACGCCGCGGCCGACCAACGCGCAGCTGCGCGGCGCCGGCAGCGACTTCGCCGCCGTCCCGCGCGAGTACGGCGTCATCCGCCTGCCCGAGAACAGCGGCGGCGGTCCGGCCGCGCCCGCCGCGGCGCGCGCGCGCTCGCGCGGCGCCAGCGGGCCGGCGATCGTCTTTCCCTGGTGGAGCGAGACCGGCGAGCCGGTCGTCATCGGGGCGGGCGGCGCCGCGGACGCGCAGGCGGTCCTCGCGGACTCCGCGTACGGGCGCGTCTACGCGCTCGCCCAGCGTCTGCGCGACGGCAGCTCGACGCCGTTTCAGTACGTGCGCGCGATCGAGCGGTACCTGGCCGGCGACGAGTTCAGCTACAGCGAGTCGCCGCCGCCCAGCCGCGCCCCGCTGGCCGACTTCCTGTTGCGCGACCGCGCGGGCTACTGCCAGCAGTTCTCCGGCGCGATGGCGCTGCTGCTGCGCATGGGCGGCGTCCCGGCGCGGGTCGCGAGCGGCTTCGCGCCGGGTGCACGCGACGAGCAGCGCGGCGAGTACGTCGTGCGCGACGTCGACGCGCACTCGTGGGTGGAGGTCTTCGTGCCGGGCGTGGGCTGGGTCGCCCGCGACCCGACGCCGGCCGACTCGCCCGCGCGCGCCCAGGTCGCCGACGTCGCCGCCGGCGGCGAGGCGCCGACCGCGGTCTTCGGCGGCAGCGAGCGCGCGCTCGGGCCCTCGCCCGACGGCGGCCTCTCGAGCGTGCCCGCGACCGCGCAGGAGAAGGACGACTCGACTCCGGTCGGCCTGGTCGCCGGCGGGCTGCTTGCCCTGGCGGCGATCGTGGCGCTGGTGGTGCTCGGGGTACGCCGGCGCCGGGGCGCCGCGGCCGGGGGTGGTCCCGACGCGGAACTCGCCGAGCTGCAGCGTGCGCTGCGCCGCAGCCGCCGCGACGCGCCGCCGCACATGACGCTCGACGCCCTCGCGCGGCGCCTGGACGGCACGCCGGCGCAGGCCTACGTACAGGCGCTCGCCGACGCGCGCTACGGCTACGGCCGCCGCGCGCCGACCCACGCCGAGCGGGCCGCGCTGCGCCACGAGCTCGGTGCCGGCCTCGGTCTGGGCGGCCGCCTGCGGGCGTGGTGGGCGCTGCCTCCACTGCGTCCCGTCCGCCGCCCTCGCCGAAGCGCGCGCTGAGCCTGGAGCGCCGCAGTACGCCCGCCACGCCGCGTATCCTCGAAGGATGTCGTCGCACGACGTCTACGAGCTCTTTCAGAACGGAACGCGACTGCTCGAGGAGCACGACTTCCACGCCGCCGCCGTACCGCTGCGACGCGCACGCGAGCTCGAGCCCGACAAGGCCTCGATCCGCGAGGCGCTCGGCCGGGCGCTCTTCGGCTCGCAGCGCTACGCCGAGGCGGTCGAGGAGTTCGAGGCGATCGTCGAGCGCGCGCCCACGAACGACTACGCGCTGTTCTGCCTCGGGCGCTCGCTGCAGCTGCTCGGCCGCCACGCCGAGGCGCGCAAGCCGCTTGCGCTGGCCTGCTGCCTGCGCCCGGAGCGCAAGGACTACCGGCTCTATCGCGACCGCTCGCGCGAGCGGGCGGCGTAGGCCCGGCAGACCGCCGCCGGGCACCCCGCAGCCGGGTCGCCGATTAGAGGACCGGTGCTATCCTCGAGCGACAGCTTTCGCTCCGGCTTCGGGCCGGAGGCAGTACCGGAAGTGGGCGCTCGCCCGCTTTTTTTGTGGTCTCGAGGAGGTCTGCAGTGAGCACCATCCAGAGTGATATCGAGGCCCGGCTCGCCGCCAGCGAGCCCGATGTCGAGGTGCTCCTCGCAGAGGTCGTCGGAGGGTCGACGCTGCGCGTGTTCATCGACCATCCCGACGGCGTCACGCTCGCGCTGTGCGAGCGCGTCACGAAGGCGCTTCCCGAGGTGCGCGAGCGCTACGCGCTCGAGGTCTCCTCACCGGGAATCGAGCGCCCTCTCTCCAAGCCGCAGCACTACCACCGCTACCTCGGCCGCCGCGCGCGAGTTCGTACGAGGGATGCCGTTGATGGGCACAAGTCGTTCACCGGGGAGCTCGTCGGGGCGTCGGATGACGCCGTGACGATCGCCGAAGATGGCGACCCACCCACGCTCGTCGCCATCCCGTACGCCGAGATCCACCGATCCAATCTCATCGAGGACTAGGAGGAGCACATGTCACGCGAGATCCTTGATGCGATGACCGTTCTCGGCCGGGAGAAGGGCATCGCGCCCGAGAAGCTGCGCCGCGCGCTCGAGGACGCGCTCCTCTCGGCCTACAAGAAGCAGCCCGACAGCGCCAAGTACGCGCGTGTCGAGCTCGACCCCGAGACGGCGGACTTCCGCGTCATCGAGCTGATCATCCCCGAGCGCCTGGAGGCGCACCTCATCGTCGAGACGATCGACGAGGGGACGACGTACGACCCCGAGACCGGCGAGATGGTCGAGCCGACCGATCCCGAGATCGACCCGGCGAAGTTCGAGGAGTACAAGGATCAGATCGAGGAGCGCGACGTGACGCCGGGCGACTTCGGGCGCATCGCGGCGCAGACGGCCAAGCAGGTCATCCTGCAGCGCATCCGCGAGGCCGAGCGCGACATGATGTTCGAGGAGTACCGCGACCGCGTCGGCGAGCTCATCACCGGCATCGTCCAGCAGTCCGACAGCCGCTACACGCTCGTCCAGATCCGCGAGCGCGTCGAGGCGCTGCTGCCGAAGTCCGAGCAGGTCGACGGCGAGCGCTACGACCACTCGCAGCGCGTCAAGGCGGTCATCAAGGAGGTCTCGCCCTCGACGAAGGGCCCCGCGATCATCGTCTCGCGGCGCGACCCCGAGCTGATCAAGAAGCTCTTCGAGCTCGAGGTCCCCGAGATCGCCGACGGCCTCGTCGAGATCGCCAACGTCGCCCGCGAGCCCGGCTACCGCTCGAAGATCGCGGTCGTCTCGCACGCCGACGGCGTCGATCCGGTCGGCGCCTGCGTCGGCCCCCGTGGCTCACGCGTGCGGATGGTCGTCTCCGAGCTGCGCGGCGAGAAGATCGACATCATCCCCTACAACGACGAGCCCGCGCGGTTCGTCGCCAAGGCCCTGTCGCCCGCCCGCGTCCGCGAGGTTCTCGTCGACGACGACGGCAAGCAGGCGACGGTCATCGTGCCCGACGACCAGCTCTCGCTGGCGATCGGCCGCGAGGGACAGAACGCGCGTCTCGCCGCCCGCCTGACCGGCTGGCGGATCGACATCAAGTCCGAGACCGAGTTCGCCGCCGAGGAGCAGGAGCAGGGCTACGAGGAGGAGGAGACGCAGGGTCGCTGCGCCGCGGTCATGTCGACGGGCCGGCGCTGTCCCAACGCGGCTCTGCCCAGCTCGCGCTACTGCGGCCTGGACTCCCATCAGGCGCTCGCCAACCAGGCCGGCGACCAGATGCCCGCGACCGAGGCCGACGCCGGAGCGGGCGGGGTTTCGAGTCCCGTCGAAGTGCCCGCCGAGGACGCCCTCGACGAGCCGGTGGAGCAGACCTCATAGCGGCGCCGCAACGGCGCTGCGTGGGCTGCGCCACCAGTACCGACAAGTCCTCACTACAGCGGTTCGTCGTCGTCGAAGAGCGTCTCGAGCGCGACCCCGAACAGCGTCTTCCGGGGCGCGGCGCGTACGCGTGCGACCGCGCCTGCGCCGAGCGCGGGCTCGCCCGCGGAGGCTTCGCACGCTCCTTTCGCCAGGCGGTAAGTCTCGACCCTGACCTTCTACACTCACCCTAGTGCCTACCCCCGCGAATACGCACGCCGTCAGACGCCCGCTGATCGCCGACCAACGGCGATCCGATCGGCTGACGCCGCCGGCTCGCCGTCGGTGCCCGCGGCGTCCTCGGTCGTCGATGTGCCAGAGGCACACCTTCCTGGGTGGGCGGGACCGGGTTTTGCCGGCCGGCGCCAGCGAGCGCCGGGCCGGCGCGCCTATTCACGGGAGCAGCCACTAATGGCAAAAGTCCGCGTCCACGAGCTCGCCAAGACCCACGACATGTCCTCTCAGGACGTGCTCGACAAGCTGCGCAAGGCCGGCATCAAGGTCAAGGCCCCCGCGTCGGCCGTCGACGAGGATCAGGCGAAGGCCGCCCTCGAAGGTCGCCCGCTGCCCACCAACGGCGCCGCCGCGCAGGCCGAGGCCAAGCCCGCCGCGCCCGCGCCGCCGCGCCCGACCGTGCGTCGTGCGCCGCCGGCACCCCCGGCTGCGTCAGACCGCGCCGCCGCGCAGCGCGAGCGCCAGCCGCCCGCCGCGAAGGCCGCCGCGGCCACTCCGTCCGCGGCGCGTCCCGCCGCGGCTGGTGGCTCGTCCGTCCAGCCTCCCGCTTCCGCCGGTACGCCGGCCAACCCCGCGGCGCCCGCGCCCGCCGACGGCAGCGAGCCCGCCAAGCACCGCCCGACGCGCTCCTCGCTCGCCGGCGAGCGCACGCCCGGCGCCGCCGGTCCCGGTGGCCGGCGCCGCGTCGTCATCGACTCCCAGGCCTCCCGCCGCACGCCCGGTCAGCAGTCCCAGCCGCCGCGCCGTCAGCGCCGCGGCCGCCGTCGCCGTGGCACGTACGACGACACGGTCGCTCCGCTGAACGAGGCCGCCGCGTCGCATACCGATCTCGTCCGGATCAACTCCGGCTCGACCGTCAAGGACATCGCCGAGTCGATGGGCGTGCCCGTCCCGGAGATCATCAAGAAGCTCATGATGCTCGGCCAGATGGCGACGCTCACGCAGACGCTGTCCGACGACGCCGTGGGCATCCTCGCCGAGGAGTTCAACAAGCAGGTCGAGATCATCCACGCGGCCGACGAGGTCGCGGCCGACCCGGTCTTCGAGGACGCCGACGAGGATCTGACGTACCGCCCGCCGGTCATCACGATCATGGGCCACGTCGATCACGGCAAGACCTCGCTGCTGGACGCGATCCGCTCGACGGAGGTCGTCGCCGGTGAGGCCGGTGGCATCACCCAGCACATCGGCGCCTACCAGGTCCATCACAACGAGAAGCTCATCACCTTCCTCGACACGCCCGGCCACGAGGCCTTCACCGCGATGCGCGCCCGTGGCGCCCGCGTGACGGATATCGCGGTCATCGTGGTCGCCGCCGACGACGGCGTGAAGCCGCAGACCGACGAGGCGATCGACCACGCGAAGGCCGCCGACGTGCCGATCGTCGTGGCGGTCAACAAGATCGACAAGGAGGGCGCCGACCCGACCCGCGTGCGCACCGAGATGACCACGCGTGGCCTGCAGCCCTCCGA
Organism: Solirubrobacterales bacterium; assembly: GCA_038233375.1. GTDB lineage: Bacteria > Actinomycetota > Thermoleophilia > Solirubrobacterales > Solirubrobacteraceae > CADCVQ01. The sequence continues at coordinate 19,063 of JBBSMC010000038.1, read as the reverse complement.
GTGGGGCGGCGAGACCGAGTTCGTCGACGTCTCCGCGAAGTCGAAGGTCGGCCTCGAGGATCTGCTCGACACCCTCCAGGTGGTCGCCGAGCTCGAGGACCTCAAGGCCAACGCGGGAGCGCCGGCGTCCGGCGTCGTCGTCGAGTCCAAGCTCGACCCGGGTCGCGGCCCCGTCGTCACGATCCTCATCCAGCGCGGCACGCTGCGCATCGGCGATGCGCTCGTCGCCGGCGCCAACTGGGGCCGCGTTCGCGCGATGCACGACTTCACCGGCGCCCGCGTCAAGGAGGCCGCGCCCGGCGATCCGATCGAGGTGCTCGGCTTCGACGGTGTCCCCGAGGCCGGCGAGCACGTCCGGGTAGTCGAGAACGACCGCCGCGCCCGCGCGCTGGCCCACGAGCGCGAGCAGCGCCTCAAGCAGGAGCAGCACGCGCGCCGTTCCGGCCGCAAGCGCTCGCTGGAGGACGTCTTCAAGGACATCCAGGCGGGCGAGCTCAAGGAGCTCAACCTGCTCGTCAAGGCCGATGTCGCCGGCTCCGCCGAGGCGCTCGAGGACGAGATCGCCAAGCTTCCGCAGGACGAGGTCGCGGTCAACATCATCCGCACCGGCGTCGGCGGCATCAACGAATCCGACGTCATGCTGGCCGCCGCGTCCGACGCGATCATCATCGGCTTCAACGTGCGTCCCGTCGGCGACGCCCGCGCCGTCGCCGAGCGCGAGGGCGTCGACATCCGTGGCTACACGGTCATCTACAAGGTGCTCGACGAGCTGCGCGCGGCGATGGAGGGCATGCTCGAGCCCGATGAGATCGAGGAGTCGCTCGGCCATGTCGAGATCCGCCAGATCTTCCGCGCGTCGAAGATCGGCGTCATCGCCGGCTCCTACGTCACCGACGGCAGGATCACGCGCGGCGCCAAGACGCGCCTCGTGCGCGACGGCACGATCGTCTACGACGGCGAGATCGCGTCGCTGCGGCGCATCAGCGAGGACGTTCGCGAGGTCGCGGCCGGCTTCGAGTGCGGCATCACGCTGCGCAACTTCCAGGATGTCAAGGAAGGCGACACCCTCGAGGTCTACGCCACCCGCAAGGTCGACCGCGCGCTCGCGTAGCCGATGTCCGGCGGCGATGAGGTGGACGCGTACGTCGCGCTCCTGCTGGTGCATCTGCACTTCCCGGACGCCGGTTCGCTGAAGGCCAAGCGCAAGGACCTGTCGTCGGTCAAGGCGCAGCTGCAGACCCGGATGGGCGTCGCGGTGGCCGAGGTCGGCCACCAGGATCTCTGGCAGCGCGCGACGCTCGCCGCCGCGCTGACCAGCGGCTCGCTGGGCCTCCTGGAGAGCTCCGCCGACCGCGTCGAGGCGTTCCTCCTGGAGCGCTTTCCGGAGAGTTGCCACGTCGAGCGAACCGTCGCGTCGTTTGCCGACGTGGCGGGCTGAGGAGGACTAGGATGCCCTCTGATCGGATGCGGCGCGTTGACGAGGCCGTCAGGCAGGTCTTGTCCGACGCCGTCGCACAGGACCTGCAGGACCCAAGAATCGGTTTCGTCACGATGACGAGCGTCAAGACCACTTCAGATCTTCGCCATGCCCGTGTCTACGTCAGCGTGCTCGGAAACGATTGCGAGCGCGAGGCGACGATGGCCGGCCTGCGCTCCGCCCACGGCGCGCTGCAGCGCCGCCTGGCCCGCGAGCTGCGCATGAAGCACACGCCGACGCTCGAGTTTCTCTACGACGACACGACCGACCGGGCGATGCACCTCGAGGAGCTCCTGCGCCGCGAGGCCCGGGAGACGTGACCATCGCCGGCACGACCGCCAGCACCCGCGCCGAGCTTCTCGATGCGCTTCGTCAGGGCGATCGCTTCGTGCTCGTCACGCACGAGAACCCCGACGGCGACGCGCTCGGCTCGCTCGTGGCGATGCAGGGGGTGATGCGCGCGCTCGGCAAGGACTCGCTGATGTTCATCGGCGCCCAGGAGTTCCCGCTGCCCTACGAATACGCCTTCTTCGAGTTCGAGGACCTCGTCAGCGAGGTGCCCGACGACGTCGGCGAGCGCACGATCCTCTTCCTGGACTGCGGCAACTTCGACCGCAACGCCATCGAGATCGGCGACGCGCCGATCCTCAACCTCGATCATCACCACGACAACACGCACTTCGGCACGATCAACCACGTCGTCGCCGAGGCGTCGTGCACCGCGGAGATCGTCTGGGACCTCATGCGCGGCCTCGAGGTCGCGCTCACGCCGCGCATCGCCGAGGCGCTCTACGTCGGCCTCGTCACCGACACGGGCCGCTTCATGTACGAGAACACGGGGCCCGCGGCGCACCTCATGGCGGCCGACCTCATCGAGGCCGGCGTCGACGTGCACGACATCTACCGGCGCCTCTACGAGGGCGTCCCCGAACCCAAGCTCGCCCTGCTCACGCGCGCGCTGGAGCGCGTACGGCGTTTCGACGGTGGTCGGCTGACGTTCGCGCGCCTGACGCGCGCGGACTTCGCCGAGACGGGCGCCGAGGAGTCCTACACGGAGGGCATCATCGACCATCTGCGTGCCGTGCAGGGCACGAAGGTCGCGGCGCTCGCGCGCGAGCTGACCGATCCGGAGTGCGCCGGCAGGTCGAAGGTCTCGCTGCGTGCGACCGACGGCGAGGTCGACGTCTCGGCCGTCGCGCGCGCCCAGAGCGGCGGCGGCCACCGCCAGGCGGCGGGCTTCGCGACGACGATGTCGCCCGACGAGCTGGTGGCGTTCCTGCGCCAAGAGGTAGCCGCGCAGCTCGACGGGTAGCCGCTGCCTGACAGGATGCGCCGTCACCTGACCAGGAGGTACTGATTCATGGAAGCATCGGAGGCAGAGCCATTCCGCGGCAAGTGTCGCGACTGGAAGGCTCAGCTCGGACCGGGCGTGCTCGTCGTCGACGGCTGGTGCACCTTCCCGAGCGCGGGCTGGATGACGGAGCTGAAGAAGATCGAGCCGCAGGGCTCCAACCCGAAGGACCTGCTGCTCGAACGCGTCGTGACCGAGCCCGAGGGCTACCAGCCGCCCGTGGTGCGCGGCATCGAGGTGCACTTCGAGGAGATCACCGACGCCGACTACGACACCGTCACGATCATGCCCGAGGGTCTTACGCTCGAGGTGATCGACGCGAGGAAGTGACCGCCGCGCCCCGGTCCTCAGGCTGACGCGCACTAGTGGACGGCCCACTAGCCTGGGGCCGGTGTCCGACGGCGTCCTGCTCATCGACAAGCCCGCGGGCAAGACGTCGCACGACATCGTCGCTGCGGTGCGCCGGGAGATCGGATCCCACCCACCCCGACGTATCGGCCACGCCGGCACGCTGGACCCGTTCGCGACAGGCCTGTTGCTCGTGCTCGTCGGGCGCGCGACGCGCATACAGCGCTACCTGATGGCGCTGCCCAAGCGCTATGAGACCGTCGCCCGGCTCGGCGCGACGTCGACGACCGGCGATCCGGATGGCGAGATCACGGTCACCGGCCGCATCCCGCCCGATCCTTTCGTCCTGCCGACCGGGGCGCTGCTGCAGCGCCCGCACGCCTACAGCGCCGTCAAGGTCGGCGGCCGCCGCGCCTACGCGCTGGCGCGCGCGGGGGAGGACGTCGTGCTCGACGAGCGTCCGGTCACCGTCCACCGCTTTGCGGAGCTCTGGCGCGAGGGCGATCGCGCGGCCTTCGAGATCGAGTGCTCGACCGGCACGTACGTGCGCGTCCTCGTCGCCGATCTCGCCGACGCCTACTGCGAACGGCTGCGACGCACCGCGATCGGCCCGTTCGAGCTCGCCGACGCCGATCCCGGGCGCCTCGTGCCGCTCGGCGAGGTCCTGGCCCGGATCCTGCCCAGCGTGCGCCTCGACGGCGACGACGCGCGCCGCGCGGCGCACGGCGTCGCGGTGGGCGCCGACGCTCCGCAGGGCGCCGAGGACGTGCTGCTGCTCGACGACGAGGGTCCGATCGCGATCGCCCAGCCGCGCGCGGAAGGGCTCAAGCCCGTCGTAGGCTTCCGCGCGTGAAGGCGACCCGACTGTCTGACGTGGATCCCCGTCCGCGACGCGTCGCCGTCGGGACGTTCGACGGCGTGCACCTCGGCCACCGCGAGGTCATCCGGGGCGCCGACACGGTGCTGACGTTCGAGCCGCATCCGACGACCGTCATCCGCCCGGGCGCGGCGCCGAAGCTGCTGACCGATCCCGCCCGCAAGGCGCAGCTGATCGCGTCGCTGGGCGTGGAGGAGCTCGTCGTGATCGGCTTTGACCGGGCGTTCGCCACGCGCTCGGCGCAGGAGTTCGTCGACGAGGTGCTCGTCGGTGCGCTCGGCGCCACGCACGTGTCGGTCGGCGAGAACTTCCGCTTCGGCCACAAGGCCCAGGGCGACGCCGACCTGCTGCGCGCCGACGATCGCTTCCAGACGCGCGTCGTGCAGTTGCTGGAGATCGACGCCGAGGTCGTCTCGTCGAGCCACATCCGCGGGCTCGTGCTCGGCGGGGCGATCGAATACGCCGGGCAGCTGCTGGGCGACCATTTCACGTTGGCGGGCGTCGTGGCGCACGGCGACGAGCGTGGCCGCGAGCTGGGGTATCCGACCGCGAACCTCGTGCCCGACCCGCTCTACGTCACGCCGGCCCACGGCGTCTACGCCGCACGGGCGACGACGGCGGAGGGGCAGACCGTGCCCGCGGCCGTCAGCATCGGCGTGCGACCGACGTTCGTCACGGGCCGCGGCGAGCTGATCGAGGCGTTCCTGCTGGACTTCTTCGGTGACCTCTACGACAGCCGCCTGGAGATCGCCTTCCTCAAGCGCCTGCGCGGAGAGAAGCGCTTCGATTCCGTCGACGCCCTGATCGCCCAGATGGCCCTCGACGTCGAGGACGCGCGGACCATCTACGGCCGTGGTCAGACGTGAGTTGCTACCTTTGCCCGTCGCATGGCACTGACCCAAGAACGCAAGCAGGAGCTCGTCAGCCAGTTCGGTGAGAGCGACACTGACACCGGGAACACCCGCGTCCAGGTCGCGCTGCTCACCGAGCGCATCAACCAGCTCACCGAGCATCTTCGCTCGAACCAGAAGGACCACCACTCTCGCCGCGGGCTGCTGATGCTCGTCGGGCGTCGTCGCCGGCTTCTGAACTACTTTCACAAGCACGACCTCGAGGGCTACCGCGCCCTCATCAAGGAGCTCGGGCTGCGCAGGTGAGCGTCCTTCCCGCAGGAGGCGACGTTCCCGAGTTCACGCTGCGCCGCGAGGACGGCGAGCCGTTCACGCGTGACGACCTCGCCGGTAGGACGACCGTCCTGGTCTTCTATCCGGCTGCCTTCAGCTCGGTCTGCACGGACCAGTTCCAGATCTACCAGGAGGTCCTCGAGGACCTCGCCGCGCAGGGCGCCGACCTCTACGGCGTGTCGATCGACCAGACCGACAGCCAGGTCGCCTTCCGCGAGTCGCTCGGCGTGACGATCCGGATGCTCTCCGACGCCGTTCCGCAGGGAGCGGCATCGCGCGCCTTCGGAGCGCTCTTCGAGCCGGCGGGCGTGTCGAACCGCGCGCTTGTCATCGTCGGGCCGGACCAGACGGTCCTGTGGTCCTGGGAAGGCGAGCACCCCGGCATCCTGCCGGGCGCGAACCTCATCTTCGACGGACTGGCCGGCGCCAAGGCCTAGTTGTCTCACGGTCGCTTCAGGCGGCGGCGAGCAGGGCCGGGATCCGCTGGGCGCGGAAGTCGAAGATCGCCTCCACATCGCGGCGCACGACGAGGCGGTCGGCGATGACGTCGAGCGGGCCGAAGCCGATTCGGTAGCGCACGACGTCGCGCATGAGCGTGCCGCCGTCATCAAGCGCCTCGAAGGTATGCGTGTGATGCCAGAGCGCGTACGGGCCCTTGATCTGCTCGTCGACGAAGCGATGCGGAGGGTCCCATTCGCTGATCTCGGTCAGCCAACCGACCGGCACGCGGCGCACCCGCAGGCGGTAGCGGATCAACGCCCCCTTGCCGATCGCGATCGGCGCGGGCGTGACGAGGCGAAAGCGCAGCAGCGGCGGCGTCAGCGCCTCGAGGTTGCGCGCGTCGGCGAAGAACCCGAACACCCGCTCGGGCGTGCCGGGCAGGCGCTGCTCTCGTTGCAGGATCTGTTCGTCGTCCATGGGCAGGAGGTACGCGCAGGTCGGTGCGAGCGGATCGGCCTACCCACGAGCGTGAAACCGACGCGTGGCGAATCGACTCCGTATATATCCCGGCACCCCGGCCGCCCCCACAGCCCCGTACCCTCCGCTCCCATGACCCCCGGCGAGGATCTGCGCACCGCCCCGCCACCCCCGCTGCGCGACGACGATCACGTGCGCGGCAGCCCGCAGAGCAACCTGATCCTCTTCTACGCCGACTTCACCTGCCCGCGCTGCGCCCTCGCCCACGAGCGTCTCGTCGCCGCCGGCGCCCGCGTCGCCTTCCGCCACCTCGCGCTCAAGGCCAAGCACCCGCGCGCCATCGCCGTGGCGCTCGCCGCCGAGGCGGCGGCCAAGCAGGACGCCTTCTGGCCGTTCGCCGACGCGCTCTACGCCGACCAGGGCCATCTCGACGACCCGCATCTGTGGCAGCGCGCCCGCGAGCTCGACCTCGACCTGGCCCGCTTCGACGAGGACCGCCGCTCCGATGAAGCCGCCACGCGCGTACGCGAGCAGACACGCGCCGCGCTCGCCGCGGGAGCCACGACGACACCCACGATGTTCGCCGGAGAGAGCGTCGTTGCGGGGGTTCCCGATGGCGACTGGCTGGCGCGACTGGGCTACGATGGAGGCGTTCGTATACCGAAGCCGCAATAAGACGCAGGTGCGCCGACCAACGACGGGCGCACCCGGAAACAAAGGACAATTTCATATGAGTACTGCCGAGACCCGTGTCTCCGTCGAGATCGCAGGATCCGAGATCTCCTTCGAGACCGGCAAGATGGCCAAGCAGGCCTCCGGCGCCGTCGTCGTCCGCCAGGGCGACACAGTGGTTCTGAGCACAGCGACTGCGGGCAACCTCCGCGACGTCGACTTCCTCCCGCTGACCGTCGACGTCGAAGAGCGCATGTATGCCGCGGGCAAGATCCCCGGCTCCTTCTTCAAGCGTGAAGGCCGTTCGACCGAGAAGGGCACGCTCGTCGCCCGCATGATCGATCGACCGCTGCGCCCGCTGTTTCCCAAGGGCTGGCGCCGCGAGACGCAGCTCGTGTCGATGACGCTGAGCATCGACGGCGTGCACCCGTACGACATCCTCGCGATGAACGGTGCATCGGCCGCGCTGATGCTCTCCGACATCCCGTACCCGATGCCGGTCGGCGCGGTGCGGATCGGCAAGGTCGACGGCAACTTCGTCATCAACCCCAACGAGCAGGACACGTTCGAGAACTCCGATCTCGACCTGATCGTGTGTGGCACCGAAGAGGCCATCCTGATGGTCGAGGCCGGCGCCGACGAGATCCCCGAGGCCGAGATCCTCGACGCGCTGGACATCGCCCACGGCGAGATCAAGAAGTTGTGCGCGCTGCAGCACGAGCTGCGTGAGAAGGCCGGCAAGCCGAAGATGGAGATCGAGATCCCGAAGGTCGACGAGGGCCTCTACGCCGCGGTGCAGGAGTCGCATGGCGCCGCGCTCGACGAGGCCACGCAGGTCTTCGACAAGCTCGAGCGCCAGAACGAGTCCGAGCGGATCATGAACGAGGCCGTCGCGGCCCACTCCGGCGACGAGGCGGACGCCGAGTACGCCGACCGTCGCGCCGCGGCGCAGATGGCCGTCGACAAGCTCGAGAAGCAGATCGTGCGCCAGCGCATCGCCATCCACAAGAAGCGCCCGGACGGCCGCGCCGAGGACGAGATCCGCCCGATCTCGATCGACGCCGGCCTGCTGCCGCGCGCGCACGGCTCCGCGCTGTTCACGCGCGGCCAGACGCAGGCGCTGTCGGTGGCCTCGCTGGGCACGCTCAAGGACGAGATGCGCCTCGACACGCTCGGCCTCGAGACGAAGAAGTACTACTTCCACCACTACAACTTCCCGCCGTTCTCGGTCGGGGAGGCGGGCTTCATGCGCGGCCCCAAGCGCCGCGACATCGGCCACGGCGCGCTCGCCGAGCGCGCGCTGACGGCGATGGTGCCGTCGATCGAGGAGTTTCCGTACACGATTCGCGTCGTGTCGGACATCCTCGAGTCCAACGGCTCGTCTTCGATGGCGTCGGTCTGTGGCTCCTCGCTGTCGCTGATGGACGCGGGTGTGCCGCTCAAGCGGCCGGTCGCGGGCATCGCGATGGGGCTCATCAAGGAGGGCGACGACTACGTCGTGCTGACCGACATCGCCGGCGTCGAGGATCACCTCGGCGACATGGACTTCAAGGTCGCCGGCACGTCGGAGGGCATCACCGCCCTGCAGATGGACATCAAGATCACCGGCGTCACGTTCGACATCCTGCGCGACGCGCTGACGCAGGCGCACAAGGCGCGTACGTTCATCCTCGCTGAGATGGCCAAGGTCATCGCCGAGCCGCGCGCCGAGCTGTCGCAGCACGCGCCGCGGATCATGACCGTGCAGATCGACACCGACAAGATCGGCCTGCTGATCGGCAAGGGCGGCGAGACGATTCGCGGCCTGGCCGAGGAGTTCGAGTCGCAGATCGACGTCAACGACGACGGCAAGGTGCTCGTCTACTCCGCCAACGGGCAGCTGGGCGAGGCGCTCGCCGAGCGGATCCGCTCGATGACCAAGGAGGTCGCGGTCGGCGACGAGTTCCCCACCGCCAAGGTCGTCAAGACGACGACGTTCGGTGCGTTCGTCGAGCTTGCCAAGGGCACCGACGGCCTGCTGCACATCTCCAACGTCAAGCCGGGCGAGCGCGTCGACACCGTCGAGGACGTGCTCAACAAGGGCGACGAGATCCACGTGCGCGTCGTCGAGGTCGACCGCGAGCGTGGCCGCATCGGCCTGCGCCTCGCCGACGATCCGGACATCGCCGGCAAGACGGTCGAGGAGCTCGCGGCCGTCACCAACGGTGGCGGCGGCGGCTCACGTCCGCCGCGTGACCGTGGCCCGCGCGACCGCGGCGGCGACCGTGGCGGCGACCGCGGACGGCGCGGCTCCGGCCGCCCGCGCCACGGCGAGGGCTGAGACCCTGGCCGAACCACGATTGACGGTCCTGGACTCCGGCGTCCGGATCGTGACGGAGGTGATGCCCACCGTCCGATCCGTGACGCTGGGGTTCTGGATCGGCACCGGTTCGGTCGCCGAGACGCAGTCCGAGGGCGGTCTGTCGCACCTGGTCGAGCACATGCTCTTCCGGGGCACAGACCGCTACGGATCGCTGGAGATCGACCAGATCTTCGACACGATGGGCGCCGAGCTGAACGCCGGCACGGGCAAGGAGAACACGTCCGTCTATGCCCGCGTGATCGACGACCACCTGCCGCAGGCCTTCGACGTGGTCGGCGACATGGTCTGGCATCCGCGCATCGACGACGCCGACCTCGCCAACGAGCGCGAGATCGTGCTCGAGGAGATCGCGATGTACGAGGACGACCCGCAGGACCGCGTCTTCGACGTGCTCGGCGAGGCCGTCTTCGGCGACCACCCGCTCGGCCGCCCGGTGATCGGGCGCGCCGACGTGATCGCCAATACGAGCGCCGCCGGCCTGCGTGACTTCCACGCGCGCCACTATGCGCCCGGCGACGTGGTCATCGCGGCCGCCGGCTCGCTGGACCACGACGCGGTCGTCGAGCTCGCCCGCGGCCTCGACGTTCCGACGCGTCCGCGTGCGCCACATCAGCCGCCGGTCCCGGCGCGGCTGCCGCCGCACCTGCGCTTCCTCAAGAAGGACACCGAGCAGTACCACATCACCCTCGGCGCGCCCGCCCTCGCGCGCAACGACGACCGGCGCTTCATTCTGCGCGTGCTCGACAACATCCTCGGCGGCACGTCGTCGTCACGGCTGTTCCAGGAGGTTCGCGAGCTGCGCGGGCTGGCCTACAACGTCTACTCCTTCCAGTCGCTGCACGCGGACACCGGCCTGATCGGCGTCTACCTCGGCACGCGGCCCGACAACGTCGCGCCGGCGCTGCAGGTCGTCGCCGACGAGCTCGAACGGCTGCGCGCAGACGGCGTCACCGACGAAGAGCTCGAGCGTTCGAAGGAGAACGTCAAGGGCCGCATCGTGCTGTCGCTCGAGTCGACTGCGTCGCGCATGAGCCGCCTGGGCTCCGCGGTCCTCAGCGAGCTGCCGCTGCTGTCGCTCGACGAGGTCGTCGAGCGGATCGAGTCGGTCACGGTCGGCGAGCTCAACGACCTGCTGCGCGAGCTGCTCGCGCCCGAGCGCCTCAGCGCGGCCGCCGTGGGCGCCGACGAGGACGTCTTTCGCGGCGCGATCGAGCCGCTCGCTCCCGAGCTGCTGGCCAAGGTCGCCGCGCGATGATCCGCGTCGCGGTGGCCGGCGCCGCCGGCCGCATGGGGCAGGCCGTCGTGGCCGCCGTCGAGGGGGCCGAGGACATGCAGCTCACCGGCAGGGCCGACCCCGCGCTCGGCACGACGCTCGCCGACCTGCTCGGCGACGCCGACGTCGTCGTCGACTTCACGCAGCCCGACACCGCGCTGGCGAACGCCCTGCAGTGCGTCGCGGCCGGCGTGCACGTCGTAATCGGCACGACTGGGTTCGACATCGAGCCGCTGCGGTCGGCGCGCAACGCCAACGTCTTCATTGCGCCGAACTTCGCGATCAGCGCCGTCCTGATGATGAGGTTCGCCGCCGAGGCCTCGCGCCACATGGCGAAGGCCGAGATCATCGAGCTGCACCACGACAAGAAGATCGACGCGCCGTCGGGGACCGCCGCGCGCACCGCACAGCTCATGGAGGGCGACGTGCCGATCCACTCGGTCCGGCTGCCGGGGCTCGTCGCCCACCAGGAGGTCATCCTCGGCGACGTCGCCCAGTCGCTGACGCTCCGCCAGGACTCCTACGGGCGCGAGTCGTTCATGCCGGGCGTGCTGCTGGCCGTGCGCCGCGTCGGCGAGCTCGACGAGTCACCGGTCGTCGGCCTCGAGCACCTGCTCTTCTGACACTGGTCGTGAGCGCGCGATGAGCGAGGGGATCACCGTCGCGGTCACCGATCACGCCGTCGAGCGCGTCGACCGGCGCTTCACCGACTCCCTCGCAGAGGACGACGCGGCGCTCGTCGACCCCGCTCGTCGCTGGCGCGAGCGGCGCGACCGGGAGTAGTCGGCGAGCCGTCCTGACGATGAGCGCCGTCGCCCTCGCGATCCCGCTCGGGATCCTCATCGGCCTCGTTGTAGGCGCGGTCGGCGGCGGCGGCGGCGTACTCGCGCTGCCGGTGCTCGTCTATGCCCTCGGCGAGGGCGTCGGACCCGCCTCGACGGCGTCGCTCGTCGTGGTCGCGATCGCCGCGGGCGTGGGGGCGGGTGCGCTCGCGCTGCGCGGCCACGTCTGCTGGCGGATCGCGCTGACGTTCACGCTGCCGGCCGCTGCGGGATCGGTCTTGGGCACGCTCGTCAACACCGCCGTCAGCCCAGCGGCGCTGATCCTCGCGTTCGTTCCGGTCATGCTCGCCGCGTCGGTGGCGACATGGCAACGCGCGCGCCGCGTGAGCGGCGAGGATGCCGGCAGCTGCCCGGACGTCCGTGCCGGCCGCCTCCTGGTCGCCGGTCTCGGCGTCGGCACGCTGACGGGATTCTTCGGCGTCGGCGGCGGCTTCATGATCGTGCCGGTCCTGACGCTGTGGCTGGGGTTCAGCTTCCGCCGCGCCGTCGCGACATCGCTCGTGATCCTGATGCTGACCGGCCTTGCCGCGCTCGCGAGCCACCTCGCGCTCGGCGCGACGGTCGACGTCCCGATCACCGTCGCGCTCGCACTTTCGACGGCGCTCGGCGCACTGCTCGGGTCGCTGTCGGCGCAGCGCGTGCCGCAGGCGGCGCTGGGACGGGCGTTCGCCGTCGTCGTCGGCCTCGTCGCGATCTTCCTGCTCGCCGACGTGCTGCTGCTCGGAGGCCCGCCGCAGGCGTGATCGAGGAGCGCCGCGGGCTCTTGCGGAGCGCGACTCACTCCCCGCCACAAGTTCGGCGGTTTCTGCCGGCGCCCGATCCGCGCCTGACGGCGGCCAGCGCCCGCCTCCGTACCGCCAGGCACGAAGGCGGGTCACCATCGACCGTCGGATCGCGGCCGGGCATCCGGGAGAACTCCACGGAACTTAGGGGCCGCTTCCTAAGCACTCAGGCGGCGGCCGGCCCGCCACCGCCGCGCTCGTCGAGCATCAGCAGCACGGCGCGCGTGTTCGCGCGGATCTGGTCGGACAGGTGACGGATCGCCGCGGACTTCTCTGCGGACTCCACTCGCGCCTGCTCGGACATCTCCTCGAGCCTGCGAAGATAGCCCTGAGCGAGCCGCTCGCCCCGCAGGCTCTGCTGCCGCAGCTCGACACGGATGTCCTCGAGACTCTGGGTCTGGCCGGCCAACGCGCGCTCGCGTTCGAGTCGGTCGGCCTCGAGGATCTCGTTCGTGCGCGCGACGCGCGCATCGATGCTGCGCAGGAACTCCCTCTCGGCCATGTGCCTGATTGTGGCAGCCTGACTCAGACATTCCAACGCGCTTTTGCGACGGATTCGTCACGCGGTCGCGACGAGCTCGCGCAAGCGCGTGTGGCGCCGCCGCGCATCGGTCCGCCCGACCGCCACCGCGAGCGCCGCGCGCTCCGCGACGACGACGCAGACCTCCTGGGCCCGCGTCACGGCGGTGTAGACGAGGTTGCGCGTGAGCATGATCTGGTGCCCGCGAAAGACGGGCACGACGATCGCCCGTGCCTGAGAGCCCTGCGCCTTGTGGACCGTGGCGGCGTAGGCGAGGCGCAGCGTGTCGAGCGCGTCGACGGGCAGCGAGACGCGGCGGCCGTCCTCGCCGGCGAACAGGACGCGCTCGCGCCGGTCGTCGTGGTGCAGCAGCACGCCGCGTTCGCCGTTGAAGAGGTCGTGCTCGTAGGAGTTGCGCGTCTGCATGACCTTGTCGCCGACGCGCAGCCCGCTGCCGCCGATCGCCTTCCCGTCGGGATTCAGCCGCGCGCGCAGCTCGGCGTTGAGCGCGTCGATCCCGAGCGGGCCCTTGTGCATCGGCGCGAGCACCTGCACCTCGGCGGCGGGGTCGAGGCCGTAGTGGGTGGGCAGGCGCGTCGCCGCGAGCTCGCAGACCTCGGCGAAGATCGCCTGCGGCCCGTCGCGCGTGATCAGAAAGAAGTCGCGCACGTCGCCCTCGCCGGCGACGCCGTCGGGCAGCTCGCCCGCGTTGATCGCGTGCGCGGCGCGCACGATCAGCGAGCGCGCCGCCTGGCGGAAGACCTCGGTCAGGCGGGTGGCCGGCACGGTGCGCTCGCCGCTGCTGCCACCGGCCGCCCCGCGGTCCGCTTCGAGCTCGAGCAGGTCCTCGAGGACGCGTCCCGGGCCGACCGGCGCGAGCTGGTCGACGTCGCCGACGAGCAGCACGTGCGTGCGCGGCCCGACCGCCGCCAGCAGCGCCTCGGCGAGGTGGACGGACAGCATCGACGCCTCGTCGACGATGAGCACGTCGCAGCCGGCGATCGGGTTCTGCGCGTCGCGCGTGAAGCCCACTTCGGGCATCCACTCCAGCAGCCGGTGGATCGTCGTCGCGTCGACGCCGGTCAGCTCGCTGAGCCGCCGCGCCGCCTTGCCCGTCGGCGCGCACAGCCGGGCGCTCTTCTTGTGGGTCTTGAGCAGGTCCACGAGCGTGTGCATCGTCGCGCTCTTGCCGGTGCCGGGCCCGCCCGTCAGGATCGAGAGGCGGTGCTCGAGCGCCTGCGTGACGCCCCGCCACTGGTCGTCGCTCGGGACGAACGCCCCGCTCGCCGGGCGCTCCAGGGCGCCGAGCTTCAGTGCCGGCTCGTCGTCGAGCAGCCGCCGCACGTGTCCCGCGAGGCGCTGCTCGATCGCATGCAGGCGCGCCTCGCTGATCCGGCCGGCCTCGTCGGCGACGATCCGACCGCGCGCTGCCAGCGCGTCGATCGCGTCGTCGACGTCGACCTCGCCGCCCAGCAGGCGCGCCGCCCGCGCCGCGAGCTCGGCGCGGGGGAGATGGCAGTGGCCGTCGGCCTGCGCCTGGTCCAGCGCGTGGAGGACGCCCGCGGCCAGCCGGTCGGGGGCGTCGCGCGGGGTGTCGAGCGCGCGCGCCAGCGCGTCGGCGGTCGCGAAGCCGATGCCGTCGAGCTCGCAGATCGCGTAGGGCGCTCGCTGCAGCCGCGCGATCGAGCCGGCGCCGAAGTGGCGCGCGATCCGGCCAGCGGAGGCGGCGTCGACGCCGTGCGTGTCGAGGAAGAGGCGCAGCTCGCGCAGGCCGCGCTGGTCGCGCCAGGACCGCACGGCGGCACCGAGCCGGCGGGCGCCGATGCCGGGCACGCCGCGCAGCACGGCCTCCGGGTCGCGGTCGACCGCGGCGAGCACCTCGCCGGCGCCGTAGCGCTCGACGAGCAGCGCGGCGCCGCGCGGGCCGATGTGCTTGACGGACTCCAGATAGGAGGCGACGGCCGCGTCGCTGACCGGCTCGAGGATCCGCACGCGCTGCACGCCGAACTGCCAGCCGTGGCGCGGATGGCAGCGCCAGCCGCCGCCCGCCGCGACCGACTCGCCCTCGCGCACATGTCCCAGTGCGCCGACGAGCACGACCGCCTCACCGTCGTCGCAGACCGCGTCGAGCACCGCGAAATCGCCGTCCGGGACGCTCCAGCGCACGCCCATCACCTCCGCGACCAGCTCGCCGGCCGCGAGATCGCGGGGCGGGGGATCCTGCAGGCGGTCCATCGCGCCAGTGTGGCACGAGCGCTTGACGGCGCGCCAGATCCAGTGTAACTACACGTTATGGACGTCCACGCTACGAACTACCTCACGCCCGACGAGCTGGAGCTCTGCTGGCAGGTCCGCAAGATGTGCGCCTGCGACCAGCTCCGGCGGGTCACCCGCGGCGTCACCGCGCTCTACGACAACGGCATGGTGGCCAGCGGGTTGAAGGCCACGCAGCTGCCGATCTTCGTCGGGCTGGGTTCGGAGGGCGATCTGCCGCTCAGCGTGCTCGCCGACAAGCTCGCGCTGGACCGCACGACACTGACGCGCAACCTCAAGGTGCTCGAGGACCGCGGGCTGATTCGCACCTACGAGAGTGCCGACGACGCCCGCGTCCGGATGGTCTGCATGACGCTCGAGGGCTCGGCGATGCTGACCGGCGCGCTGGCGCGGTGGGCGGAGGTCCAGGACTACGTCGAGGAGCGCTTCGGGCGCGACCGCCTGATCGCGCTCGAGGACGAGCTGGCCGCGTTCTCGAGAGCCCTCGAAGCCTGATCGCGCGGCGATCGCGGCCGCGCGCGGTCGGGCCCGGGCTTCGCCGCTGCCTGCGATACCTTGGGGGTGTGCCCGAGCTGGGAGCCATCCTCACCGCCATCGTGACCCCGTTCGACGATGCCGGCGCCGTCGACGAGCGGGCGCTCGTCGATCTCATGCGCCACCTCGCGAGCCACGGATCGGACGGCTTCGTCGTCTGCGGCACCACCGGTGAGGCCGCGACGCTCGACGACGCGGAGCACCTGCGCGTCATCGAGGTCGCCGTCGAGAACAAGCCGGCCGGCGCGACGATCGTCGCCGGCGTCGGCTCCAACGACACGCGCCACGCGATCACGCTCACCGCAGGCGCGTGCGCGCGCGGCGCCGACGCGCTGCTGTCGGTCAACCCGTACTACAACCGCCCCAACCGGCGCGGGGTCGTCGCCCACTATCGCGAGGTCAGCCGTGCGGCCGACCGCCCGATCGTGCTCTACAACATCCCGCAGCGCACCGGGTCGGACATGCCCAACGACCTGCTCGCCGAGCTCGCCCAGCTCGACCACATCGAGGCCGTCAAGCAGGCCAACAACGACAACCTCGCAGCCGTCGACGGCTTGGAGATCTACGCTGGCAACGACGAGATCCTCGCCCGCGTCCTCGACATGGGCGAGCCCGGAGGAATCCTCACGTCCAGTCACATCGTCGGTCCCGAGATGCGTCGCATGGTCGACGAGCCCGCTGAGCGGGCGGCCATCCACGAGAGCCTGCTCGCGGTCTTCGAGGCGCTGAGCGTCGCGCCCGCCGCCGTCAGCAACAAGGCCGCCCTGAACCTGCTCGGCCACGCCGTCGGCGTGCCGCGCCTGCCGTACGTCGAGGCCGACGAGCACGAGACCGCGACGATCCGAGCGATGCTGCAGGACCGCGGCCTGCTCGTCGGCGCTCCAGCGTGAGCGGTCCTCTGCGCGTCCTGCCGCTCGGCGGCCTGGGCGAGATCGGCAAGAACATGACCGTCATCGAGTACGAGGACCGGATCGTCCTCGTCGATGTCGGCCTGCGGTTCCCGACCGCCGAGATGATGGGCATCGACCTCGTCCTGCCCGACTTCGCCTACCTGCGCGGCCGCGTCTCGGACATCGAGGCGATCGTCGTCACCCACGGCCATGAGGATCACCTCGGCTGCCTACCCTTCCTGCTGCGCGAGCTCGGCGTCCATGACGCCCCGCCCGTCTACGGCGGACCCCTGACGATGGCGATGGCACGCTCCAAGCTCGACGAGCACAAGCTCTCGCGCGAGGTCCACGTCGAGGACATCGCCGACGGCGAGATCATCGAGGCCGGCCCGTTCGACCTCGAGCTGATCCACATGACGCACTCGATCCCCGACGCCAGCGCCGTCGCGATCAAGACCGAGCTCGGCACGGTCCTGATCACGGGCGACTACAAGTTCGACCAGACCCCGGTCGACGGCCGGCCGGCCGACGTCTCGCGGCTCGCCGAGCTCGGCCGCGACGGGCTGCTGCTGCTCTGCGGCGACTCGACCAACGGCGACCGCCCGGGCTTCGCGCCCAGCGAGCGCGTCGCCGGCCCGAACCTGCGCGACGTCTTCAGCCGCTGCAAGGGGCGGATCATCGTCACGTCGTTCGCCTCGAACATCCACCGCGTCCAGCAGGTCGTCGATGCCGCGGCGGCGCTCGACCGCAAGGTCGTCCTCGTCGGCCGGTCGATGAAGAAGAACACGAACATCGGCCGTTCGCTGGGCCACATCAAGGTGCCCGAGGGGATCATCATCGGGCCGCGCGAGATCGCCCAGTTCCCCGATCACAAGATCGTGATCATCTCGACGGGCTCACAGGGCGAGCCGCTCAGCGCGCTGCGCCGGATGGCCCACCGCGACCATCCGCAGGTCGAGCTTCACTCCGGCGACACCGTCGTGTTCAGCGCGACCCCGATCCCCGGCAACGAGCGCGCCGTCAACGAGACGATCGATCGCCTCTACCACATCGGCTGTCACGTGATAACGACCAAGGACGCTCCGATCCACGCCTCCGGCCACGGCTATCAGGAGGAGATCAAGCTCATGCTCAACCTGACCAAGCCGCGCTACGTCATGCCGTTTCACGGCGACCACAAGCGCATCCACCTGCACGGCCAGCTCGCCGAGGCCGTCGGCGTCGCGCCGGAGAACATCTTCAAGGGCGAGAACGGCCTGCCGCTCGAGCTCGACGCCAAGGGCGCGCGCTGGGGCAAGAAGGTCCAGTCGGGAATGATCTTCGTCGACGGCGTCGACATCGGCGACGTCACCGACGTGGCCCTGCGCGACCGTCGCATGCTCTCCGCCGACGGCATCTTCGTCATCGTCGCGACGATCTCCGAGCAGGACGGCTCGTCGGTCGCCGAGCCGGAGGTCATCTTCCGCGGCGTGCCCTACGCCGCCGACGCCGACAAGCTCATCGATCAGCTGCGCGCCTGCGTCGAGCGCTCGCTGGCCCGGGCGGCGAAGGAGGAGATCCGCGAGATCGACCTGCTCCAGGAGATCCTCCACGACGACCTCGCGGCGTTCGTCTACGACAAGATCAAGCGCCGGCCGATGGTGCTGCCGGTCGTCGTCGAGGTGTAGGCCGGCGCCGCGGCCGGTCCGGCCGGGGCGAGGTGCACCTGGGGCATGCATAAGTCGACCAGCCCTGCGAGTTCGCGCCTCGCAGGGAGGGCCTGGGCGCTTTGTTCATGTGGGGCATGCATAAGTCGACCAGCCCTGCGAGTTCGCGCCTCGCGGGGAGGACCTGGGCGCTTTGTTCATGTGGGGCATGCATAAGTCGACCAGCCCTCCCTCATGAGGCGAAGCGCCATCAGGCGATCGTGACCATGGCCGTGTACCGCCGCGCTGCGTACCGGTAGCCGAGCAGAGCCCAGCCGTAGATCGCGTAGGAGCCGCCGGCCGGCGTCCTGACCCGGACCTTCGCGTAGCCGAAGTCGACGCGTCCGTTGCGCGCGCCGCGGCGATCGAACGCGGGGAGGGTCAGGCGCTCGCCGGCGCAGAGCGACATCGCCATCCCCGCGGGCAGGATCGCCTGGACGATGCCGCCGCCCGGCAGCAGCCCGCGGCGCGTGCGGGGCAGGTTCCAGAGCAGGTAGTTGTAGGGCGTCGCGGCGCGCCCGGAGGATGCATACGTGGCGCCGGGGTTGCCGTAGTTCGACCAGCGCGCGCCGTCGCCGCCGGAGCGTCCGGCGTTGCGCCGGCGACGTAGTTCGGCGGGCGTCTTGTAGTACATCCGCCGCAGCGCCCGGCCGACGTGCTGCGGCGCGTTGTACGCGCCCTGATCGCAGCCGGCGACCGGCGCGCCATTGCCGTTGCGCGCCGACGTCGACAGCACTGCGACGGGATCGGCCAGCGCGCTCGCGGGCACGTGCACCGTCGCCTGGCGCACGCGGCAGGGCAGCGCGCAGCCGCCGCGGCGCACGTAGGTGCGCTCGCCGCCGATGTTCAACGACTGCAGGCGCAGGAGGCGCAGCTCGTCGCGCCGGCAGCGCGGGCGCGTGCCCGGCTCGTCGCCGGTGGCGAGCTCGAATGGCAGGGGCCGGCCATCGAAGCTCAACGCCGGCGTTCGTGCGCGATCGCGGACCGCCACGCAGACCGAGATCAGCGACGTGCGAAAGGTGCTGTTCGCGGCGTGCGGCCGGGCGGCCTCGCCCGCGCCGCCCGCGCCGCCCG
>JBBSMC010000037.1:0-31663 GCA_038233375.1 Solirubrobacterales bacterium | reverse complement strand
CGGGCAACGACCGCCAAGCGCCCGGCGGAGGCGACAAGGTTCCCCACAACGACGGGCTCAACAGCAGGAAGGGCCAGCGCGCGACGCGCGTCTGGCCCAAGGTCAGCGGGATCCTCTGGCAGGTCGTCGAGGACAGCCGCACGCCACGCACGAAGGCCGGCGGCCCGCTCAACGACGAGCTGCTCGGCCATCACGGCAGCGACAAGCTGTCGGGCAAGGGCGGCCACGACATTCTCTGGGGCGACTGGGACCCGAAGAACAACAACACCCGCCAGCGCGATGTCCTCGACGGCGGGCCCGGTAACGACTGGCTGTATCCCAGCCACGGGCGCAGCATCGTCAAGGGCGGTCCCGGGACCGACTACGTCTGGGCCTACTACGGCAAGGGCACGATCGACTGCGGACCGGGCATCGACACCGCGCGCATCCGCACGAACGGCGCCTTCAAGACGAAGAACTGCGAGAAGATTCGCCACTTCTGCGCGCACGGCGAGAACAAGAGGGGCCAGTGCCTGTCGCCGACCGGCAAGCCGGTGGCAGCGGCACAGCGCCGGGGCTAGTGGACCCGTCCGCAAGTTCTGCGGGTTTTCCGGGCGCCCGATCCGCGCCTGACGGGCGCCGGCGCCCGCCCCCGTGCCACCAGCACGAAGGCGGGACACCGTCGACCCGTCAGATCACGGCCGGGCATCCCGGAAAACCTCACAGAACTTCCGGCCGCGCCCACTAGCGTCCCGCAGGGCGCGTCCCCGCTCAGCCGTTTAGTATCGACGCGGCCTGCGGGCACCTATGAGCGAGCCTGCACCTTCCAGCCAGAAGATCCGCGTCGTCGTCGCCAAGCCCGGCCTCGACGGACACGACCGCGGCGCGAAGATCATCGCCCGGGCACTGCGCGACGCCGGGATGGAGGTCATCTACACGGGGCTGCATCAGACGCCGGAGCAGATCGTCGAGACCGTCATCCAGGAGGACGCACAGGCCGTCGGCCTGTCCGTTCTGTCGGGCGCTCACATGACGCTCGTGCCGCGCATCGTCGCCCTGCTCGAGGAGCAGGGGATCGACGACGTCGTCGTCATCGTCGGCGGCACGATTCCCGGCGACGACATCCCCGAGCTAAAGCGGCTGGGGGTGGCCGAGGTCTTCGGGCCCGGCTCGAGCACCGAGGCGATCATCGGCTTCATCCGCGACGCCGTTGCCGCCGCGCGGGACTAGAAGCCGCCGCCCTCGGCCCGCCTTCACAGGGCGGGCGCAGAAACGCGATTGACTGGTCAGTCAATCGGCTAACCTGCAGCCATGCCCAGTCTGCTCCAAGGAGGCCCTGAGTGAAGATCTGCGTCCTGGTGAAGGAGGTGCCCGACGCCGCCGTCGAGAAGCGGATCAATCCGTCGACCGGGCGCATGGACCGCAGCGGCGAGCGCAACCTCAACCCCTACGA
Organism: Solirubrobacterales bacterium; assembly: GCA_038233375.1. Taxonomy (GTDB): domain Bacteria; phylum Actinomycetota; class Thermoleophilia; order Solirubrobacterales; family Solirubrobacteraceae; genus CADCVQ01. Next base: position 30,231 of record JBBSMC010000037.1, on the reverse strand, counting down.
CACGCACGCCATCGAGGCCGCGATGCAGGTCAAGGAGGGCGGAGAGGTCGAGGTCGAGGAGATCATCGCGGTGACGATGGGCCCGAGCACCGCCGTGCGCGCCCTGCACAAGGCCGTCTCGCTCGGCGCCGACCGCTCGGTGCACCTGTCCGATGACGCCCTCGCCGGCTCCGACGTCGTGGCCACCGGCTACGCGCTCGCCAAGGTGCTCGAGCGCGAATCGCCCGATCTCGTCCTGCTCGGTCAGCAGTCAGACGACGGCGAGTGCTACACGATCGGCGCCGTCGTGGCCGACTACCTGAAGATGCCCTCGCTCACCCAGGTCATCAAGATGGACGTCACCGAGGGCAAGCTGCGCTGCGAGCGCCAGGCAGAGTACGGCTACGACACGGTCGAGATAACGCTGCCCGCCGTCATCTCCGTCGGCGACGCGATCAACGAGCCGCGCTACCCGTCGCTGAAGGCGATCATGGGCGCCAAGAAGAAGCCGCTGGACGCCGTCGGCATCGACGACGTCGGCCTCGAGGCCGATCGTGTCGGGGAGGCCGGCTCGAAGGTCGTCTGCGGCGACTTCAAGGCTCCGCCGAAGAAGGCCGTCGGCGAGATCATCGAAGACGAGGACACCAACGAGACGGTCGAGAAGATCATCGCCTGGCTCGACGAAAGGAAGCTCTTGTCATGAGCGGGATCCTGGCGTACGCCCTGCACTACGAGGGCGCCTTCAACAAGAACTCGCTGGGCGGCGTCTCCGAGGCCGCGAGGCTCGCGACCGAGGCCGGCTGCGAGGCCCACGCCGTCGTCATCGGCGATGTCAGCGACGAGCTCGCCGCGTCGCTGGGCAACTACGGCGCCACCAAGGTCTTCCGCGCCAAGGGCGCGCCCGAGGGTCTCGCCCAGCCGGTCGTCGACGTCATGGCGCAGGTCATGGACGACAACGGCCACGACTACGCGCTCTTCGGCGGCGGCCTGCTCGGCTTCGAGATCGGCGCCGGCCTCGCCGCGCGCCTGAACGCCGGCGTCACGATGGAGGTGACGCAGGTCAACGTCGAGGACGGCAGGCTCACCGCCGAGCGCCCGATCCACGGCGACTCCTCGATCTCCACGTCGCGCTACAAGGACCGCGGGATCATCATCGGCCGCCTGAACGCCTTCGAGATCGCGGCCGCCGGCGACAGCGCCGCCGAGGTAGAGGACGTCACCGTCGAGCTGTCGGAGGCCTCGAAGCGGTCGACGATGGTGACGCGCGGTGAGCAGCGCGGCGCCGACGTCGACATCGAGGGCGCGAACATCCTCGTCGCCGGTGGCCGCGGCCTCGGCAAGCCCGAGGGCTTCGAGCTCTGCGAGGCGCTCGCCGAGGCGCTCGGCGGCGCGGTCGCCGCGACGCGCGCGGTGGTCGACGCGGGCTGGTACCCGTACTCGACGCAGATCGGCCAGACCGGCAAGACGGTGTCGCCGAAGCTCTACCTCGCGGCCGGCATCTCCGGCGCGATCCAGCACAAGGTTGGCTTTCAGTCCTCGGAGAACATCGTGGCGATCAACAAGGACTCCAACGCTCCGATCTTCGAGTACTCCGACCTGGGCATCGTCGGCGATCTCAACAAGATCCTGCCCAAGCTCACCGAGGCCGTGAAGGCGAAGAAGGGCTAGGGACATGTCGAGCAGCAACGGTGGCGCGCCGGCCCCGGCGCAGTACCCGCCCCCGGTCGATCCGCAGGGCGAGTTCATCAAGCGCGGCCTCGACGACGAGGACGAGCTGATCGAGGTCGGCGTCGCGATCGTCGGCGGCGGGACCGCGGGCCTGTCCTGCGCCAACCGTCTGCTGGCGCTGCTGGCCGACGACGAGGAGCTGCTCGAGTCCCTCGGCGAGGTGCCTGTCGCGGTGATCGAGAAGGCGAAGACCTGCGGCGGGCACAACCTGTCGGGCGCGGTGATGCGCCCGGGACCACTGCGCCAGCTCTTCCCCGACGTCTCGCGTGAGGACTGGCGCGCCGAGGGCTTCGCGTTCGGGGCGGTGCAGAAGGAAGCCGTCTACCTCATGCCGAGTGCGACGAAGGCGATCAAGATCCCGACGCCGCCGCCGTTTCGCAACCACGGCAACGAGGTGATCTCGGTCGCGGCCATGGCGCGCTACCAGCAGCGCCTCGCCGAGGAGGCCGGCGCGTACATCCTCACGGAGACCGCCGCCTCGCAGCTCATCGTCGAGGACGGCGCGGTGGTGGGCGTCCGGTCCGGCGACAAGGGCCGTGGCAAGGACGGCCAGCCGCTGCGCAACTTCGAGCCTGGCACCGACGTGAAGGCCAGGTGCACGGTGCTGGCGGAGGGCTGCTGGGGCCACCTCACCGGCGCGGCGATCCGCGAGTTCGACCTGGCCGCCGGACGCGAGCCGCAGGTCTGGGAGCTCGGCGTCAAGGAGGTCTGGAAGGTTCCCAAGCCGCTGGACCGCCTGATCCACACGATCGGCCCGTGGCCGCTGAAGCTCAAGGCGAAGTACGGCCAGATCGGCGGCACGTGGCTGTACCCGATGAAGGACTCCAGGACCGGCGACGACCTCGTCTCGATCGGCTTCGTCGTGGATCTCGAGTACGCCGACGCGACGACCTCCGCGCACGATCTGTTGCAGCAGTTCAAGCTGCACCCGCTCGTGCGCGAGATCCTCGAGGGTGGCGAGCGCGTGTCGTGGGGCGCGAAGGCGCTGCCGGCGGGCGGCTGGTGGTCGATGCCGAAGCTGACGATGCCGGGCGCGCTGCTCGTCGGTGACTCGGCCGGCATGGTCGACACGGTTGCCCTGAAGGGCGTGCACCACTCGATCCTGTCGGGCACGCTCGCCGCCGAGGCGATCTACGAGTCGCTGAAGCGCGGCGACGCGGTGCCGTCGCTGGATGCCTACGAGGATGCCGTCAACGACTCCTCGATCGGCCAGGAGCTCTACGAGGTGCGCAACACGCGCCAGCCCTTCCAGAAGGGCTTCCTGCGCGGCGGGCCGCTGGTCAACCTCATGATCCTGACCAAGGGCCGCTTCCCCGGCGGGCGGCGCAAGTGGCACCGCAACGACGCCAAGCCGATGTTCATGGGCGACACCAAGGACGGCTATCCCAAGCCCGACGGCAAGTACACCTTCGACAAGCTCTCGTCGGTCTACATCAGCGGCAACGCCACTCGCGACGACGCGCCCAACCACATCCGCGTGCGCAAGCGCGTGCCCCGCGAGGTGGCCGAGACGTGGGCCTGGATGTGCCCGGCCGGTGTCTATGAGATCCCCGAGGACGCGCCGAAGAGCGGCCCCGTCGAGGTGATCGTCAACTACACCAACTGCGTGCAGTGCGGAGCGATCACCGCCAAGGGCGGGCGTCTGACGACGCCCGAGGGCGGCGACGGCCCGCTGTACCAGAACCTCTGAAGCACGCGTGGTGAGTTGACCCCTGTATACGGGGTCAAATCACCACAGCCGCATCGAAGCCGGTAGCCGAGGGGACGAACATCGACGTGCGCGGCGACAAGGTCGACTGTCACTGGGAGCAGTACGGGTTCACCGTCGAGCTGCACAGCTACGGCTTCCACGCGACCCGTCACGGCTACGAGAACGACATCGCACAGCGCCGGCGCTCGAACCACATCGCGTTCTCCTACGGCGACGTCGTCAACCGCGGCCCCGCCACGGCGGGCGAGCTGCGCGAGCTGCTCGAGGAGGCGAAGGCGGCGCTTGACCGAAGAGACTTCTAAGTTCGCCTAAGGTCGGCGCAACGTCCTTCCGATAGGACGGTTATGAACACCGTGGACCGTCGTGAGCTGACCCTCGAACAGATGCGCGAGATCGTGCGCCTGCGTCATCGTCACCCGGACGCCGAGGTCGTCGTGCACCCCAAGCCGTGGGGAATCGTCGTCGAGGCGCGCCGCTGCGGCCACGCGGTCGAGCTCGAAGGGTTCGCCTGGTCGGGTGCCGTCACCCCGGATCAGCCGATCGCCCTCGCTGCGTAGCGTCACCCACCCGGCCGGCTCCGTCGTCGCAACTCGCGACCCACTGCGTTGTCCTATGCCCGCATGCGCCATGCGCTCATCCTCACAGCGGTTCTGCTGATGACCGCCGCCGGCACCGCCCACGCCGCGGCCATCAAGCCGCCGAATCTCGTACCCGGCGCGCTCACGGCCGCCCTCGACGTCGAGCGGCCCGGCCTTGCCGTCTACATCCTCGTCGTGCGCGTGGATGCCGATCGGCGCGTCGAGGAGTCCGAGGAACGGGGCAACGGGGCGCGTCGGCAGTGCCCGCTCCCGGTCGGATGAGCGTCCAGAGCGGCGCACGACCGTCGCTAGACTGGACGGACCATGAAGACCGACATCCATCCCGAGTACGTCGCTGCCCACGTCCGCTGCACGTGCGGCAACGAGTTCATGACACGCTCGACGCAGCCAGAGATCCACGTCGAGATCTGCTCGAGCTGCCACCCGTTCTACACGGGTCGCCAGAAGCTCGTCGACACCGGTGGACGAGTCGATCGCTTCAAGCGCCGCGCCGCCAAGCGCGTCGCCGACGGCAAGTAGGCCTCCACCGTCTGAGCGCATGACGGCCGCCGCCCAGCACGGGCCGCAGCGGCCGCTCCACACAGCCCCCGAATCACCCCCGCTCGTCGCGTCGCGCGACGAGCCCCTCGGTGGGCAGGCGGTGATCGAGGGCGTGATGATGCGCGGCGTGTCGACGTGGGCCGTCGCGGTCCGCGCGCCGAGCGCCGAGCAGCGCGCCAACGGCCGGCGGATGGCCGGCGACGAGCCCGCCCGAGGGGAGATCGAGGTCACGAGCTTCCCGCTCGTCTCGGTGCTCGAGCGCCACCGCTGGCTGCGCTGGCCGATCATCCGCGGCGTCGTCGCGCTCGTCGAGTCGCTGCGGCTCGGCTTCCGCGCGCTGAGCATCTCGGTCAACATGCAGTTGCCCGACGGCGAGCAGGACGTCTCCCGCGGCACCTGGGCGGGGACCGTCGTCCTGGCGCTGGCGATGGCGATCGGCCTGTTCTTCCTGCTGCCCGTCGCGATCGCGGGCCTGCTCGGCGACCTGCTGCCCAACGCGGTCGTCTTCGTCATCGTCGAGAAGCTGATCCGCATCACGATCTTCCTGGCCTACCTGTGGGCCGTCTCGCGGATGAAGGACCTGCAACGCGTCTTCGAGTACCACGGCGCCGAGCACAAGACGATCTCCTGCTACGAGGCCGGCGTGCCGCTGACGCCCGAGAACGCGCAGCGCTTCAGCCGCCTGCACCCCCGCTGTGGCACGAGCTTCCTGCTCATCGTGATGATCGTCGCCGTCGTGGTGTTCGCGCCGCTCGGCACGCCCGCGTGGTACTGGCTGCTGATCTCCCGCGTGGTCGGGATCCCGCTCATCGCCGGCCTCGCGTTCGAGGTCATCAAGTGCTTCGGGCGCAACCGCAGCAAGCGCTGGGCGCAGATCCTCATGCTGCCCGGCATGAAGCTGCAGCTGCTGACGACACGCGAGCCCGACCTCGGTCAGCTGGCCGTCGCGATCGTCGCGCTCGAGGCCGTGCTCGCGGTGCAGTCGCCAGGCGACGCCGGCGATGAGGACCGCATCGGCATCGAGGTCGTGGCGTAGTCGCGGCCAAGCGCCCTAAGGGCCCGGGCGGCGCCTGCGCTCGCTGATGACGAACAGCGCCACGCCGGCGGCGATCGCCGCCAGTCCCGCGAGCAGCAGCGCCCAGCGGCTGGGATTGCGCGCGAGCGTGAAGAGCAGGATCAGCGCCGCGAGGACCGCCGCGGGGATGATCGCGCGGCGCCACTGCACCTCGTCGCGCACGCGGGTGAGCATCTCGTCGAGCTCCGCCGTGCGCTCACGGCCCTCGCGCCGGTGCCATACGACGGCGGCGAAGGCAAGGCAGAGGAGGAGAAGGACGGCGGCGAGGATATGCACGGACCGAACGCTATCTGCACGGCGGGTTGCCTCCCGCGCGATCCCGTCCGACACCCCCCGTACCTTGCGTTCGAGTTCCACTTCCCCGGCCAGGGAGCTGCCATGCCGTTGTGCTTCATCGAACCGCAGGACGCGATCCGCGTGATCGCCGAGTCCGTTGGCCGCGAGGCGCGCCGCCAGCTGCTCGGCGAGCTCGTGCGCGCCTGGGTCGATGAGATCCCCGAGAACGAGCTCGCGTCGCATTACGCGAAGGCCGTTCAGGATCTCGACGAGCACGACCTGTCGATGCTCGCCGCCTGGCATGCCTCGCTGGAGGTCGGCCATCCGATCGCCAACCGCGAGTTTCTCGTCAACGTGTTCCCGAGCCTCGGCGAGAACCGCCGCGAGGCGCTGAAGATCGCGGCGGGCTTTCGCGGGGAGGAGGCGTTCGACGCCGGCGTCGCCGAGGACCAGGCGCTCGAGACGGTGCTGCCGCACCTCTCGCGTGCGCGCTGCATGGAGCTCGCGACGGAGTGCGTCGAGCTCTACCTCTGGGATCGTCTCGGCTCGGACAACTAGAGGTATGAGGCCGCGATCGCGATCTTCGGTGAGTCGCTGACGATTGCGCGGATCAAGCGGATCAAGCGGGCCGCCGCGGCGTTCAGCGATTGCGCCGGCGCAGCACGCCACCGCCGTTGTCGCTCACTCGGCGCAGCACGTCGTAGCGCCCGGTGCCGACGCGGCCCTCCATGCGCCATTGAAAGAACGCGCTGTCAAGGCGCAGGTCGCCGAGGTCGACGGTCGTGCCGCACACCGCGTGTCCAGCCGCGCGGCGCGCGTGGCCGCCCTCCTCGGACATCCACAGCTCGAGGCCCGCGCGGCGCTGGCGCAACTCGCCGTCGTACGTCGTCGACAGGCGCGGGTCGAAGATCGCCTGCGGCTCGCCGCCGTCGATCAGAAACCCGCTGACCGCCTCCTGGTCGTGGTGCTTGGCCTTCGCCGGGCGCACCGCCGTCAGCGTCACCGCCCGGTCAGCGCCCATCCAGGCCGACAGCGTCCGCGCGAGCTCGATGTGGCCCCAGTCGGGCGTGCCCCACTGGTGGCCGCGCTGGCCGAGCGCGCTGACGGGATGCGTGCGCCCGCCGTGGCGCACCGAGCCGGTGACGTGGCACAGCTGCTCGTAGCCGGCCATGCCGCCGGCCTGCGCCACCGTGCCGTCCGGGTCGAGCACGGCCGGCGCCGAGATCGCCTCGAAGCACAGGTCGAACCCCGCGTCCTCGCCGTCGTAGGTGACGGTCCAGGACTGCAGGGGCGTGATGACGGTCGTCCGCACGCCCGCGGCGCTCACCGCGTCCCAGCTGCCGGGAAGCTCGAGCGCGAGCTGCGACTGCGTCGAGGCGCCGGCCAGGGAGTCACCCGCGTAGACGACGGCGAAGCCGCTCGCGCCGCCGCCGCCGATGCCCACGCACGCCAGTCCGTAGTGCCGGCCGGCCGGGTCGCCGAACGAGAACGTGACCGCGTCGCGGAACGCGGGGTCGTCGCCGGGACGCGGCTGCTCGTCGGCGGCGGAGACGCTCACGGCAGCTCGCGCGGCTTCGGTGCAACCTCGCTGGCGGTGCCCTCGACGACGTCGTCGTCGACGGAACCGGGCGAACGGCGGTGACCCGCGCCGGCGCCGCCGGGACGGGCCGCTGGCTCGAACTTGAACATCCGGCCCATCCGCGTCTGCGCCCCGCCCGTCGCGCCCGCGACGATCCGCGGCCCGAAGCGGCGCAGCAGGACCTTGCGCACGAGCGCGCGGGTCGGAGGCAGCAGCAGGATCAGGCCGAGGATGTCGCTCAAGAAGCCCGGCGTCAGCAGCAGCGCGCCGCCGAAGATCACGAACGCGCCGTCCGTCACCTCGCGTCCGGGGACGCGGCCCTCCGCGAGCGCGCGGTGCAGGCGCATCCAGACCGCGCGGCCCTGCGCGCGCATGAGCACAGCGCCGAGGATCGAGTCGAGGATCAGCAGCGCGATGGTCGGCAGGATCCCGATCGCCTGACCGATCTGGATGAGCACGTAAAGCTCCGCAATCGGCACGACGATGAAGAGCAAGACGAGGATCAGCGCCATGGTCGTCTGAAGGCTACGCCAGCGCGACAACCGGCTGGGATGGCGCCGGCAGGGTCAGGCGGGCGCCGGGGCCGGTGCGAGGTTCACGCCCGGCAGCCGGTGCACGCCGACGTACTCGATCAGCACCGCGATGTCCGGCTGGGCCCCGCGCAGCGTCAGCTCGCGGCCGGCCTTGCGCAGGCGTCGCGCGATCATGACGAGGTCGAGCATCAGCGAGGGGTCGGCGAACGCCAGCTCGGACAGATCCACGAGGACGTCCGCCGGTGCGCACAGCGCCTTCGACAGCGCCTGACGGCGCAGCGACTGCGTCGAGCGATCCTCATTGCCATAACACCGCAGCGTCGGTGGATTGTCCTCGTACGTGACGATGGCTCCTCCAGCCCCTACTCGACCTGACCTGCCCGGGATACAATCAGCCGCATGGCAACGCTGCAAGAAATTGAAGAAGCACTAACGAACGTCATCGATCCAGAGCTTGGTCTCGACTTCGTCGAGCTCGGTCTGATCTACGGCATCCAGCAGGACAGCGGCAACGTGATGGTCACGTTCACGCTGACCACGCCGGCCTGCCCGATCGGTCCCCAGATCACCGAGCAGATCGAGGAGTTCGTGGCTCCGCTGGAGGGCGTCGAGTCCGTCAAGAGCGAGATGACCTTCGACCCGCCGTGGTCGCCGGAGAAGATGAGCGAGGACGCGAAGTTCGCACTCGGCTTCTGAGCCGGGCACGCCTCCGCTCGCCGTGCGGCGCATCGACGGAGGTTCGGACGGGTTGAGAGCCGCATGCGTTCCGCGCGCCTGATTCTCGCCGTGCTCGTCGCGGCCCTCGTCGCCGCTCCCGCCGCCGCCCAGGCGGCGTCCGAGCCCACCGGCCGCCTGCTCGTCATGCTCGATGACCGGCGCGGCTCGTCCGCCGCCCGCGCCGCCACCGCCGCCGTCCTCGGGCAGGCCGGCGTGCGCCGCGACGGCACCCAGGTCCCGCAGATCGGCCTCGTCAGCGTGCGGCCCGCCACCGGCATCGCCGCGCCGGTGCTTGCGGTGGCCCTGCGCCGCCTACCGGGCGTGCGCAGCGTCGAGGTCGAGCGCCGCGCGGAGCTGCGCCTCACCCCCAACGACCCGGCCCTGAGCGCCCCGGAGACCGCCGGCGGGACCCCGCCGGGCACCACCGTCGCCTGGTGGGTGCCGCGCATCGGCCTGCCCGCTGCCTGGGACGTCGCGCGCGGCGACGGCGCGACCGTCGCCGTCATCGACACAGGCGCCGACGGCGGCCACCCGGACCTGCAGGGCAAGATCGCCGAGGCGATCGACAACGACCTCATCAACGGACACGGCCCGGCGACGAGCGACGAGAACGGCCACGGCACCCACGTCGCGTCGCTCGCCTGCGCCGCCGGCGACAACGGGGTGGGCGGCGTCGGCTCGGGCCTGAACTGCAAGCTGCTGATCTTCAAGAGCGACCTCAGCGACGGCTCGATCGCGGGCTCGATCGTGCAGGCCGCCGACCGCGGCGCCGACGCGATCAACATGAGCTTCGGCAGCGACGACCCCGCGGCGCCGCGGCCGATCCGCGAGGCGATCGAATACGCCTACTCCAAGGGCGTGGTGCTCGTCGCCGCCGCCAACGACACGCCCGCCGAGGAGCAGGGCTATCCCTCGAACCTGCTCCAGCCGACCGGCACCGGCAGCGACCTCGCGGCCGGCCGCGGGCTCACCGTCACCGCCGCGAACTTCGGCGGCCAGCGCGCGTCGTTCGCCGGCCGCGGGTCGCAGATCTCGCTCGCCGCGCCCGGCGCGTTCGAGGCCGGCGGCGGCCCGCCCGGCATCTTCTCGAGCTTCCCCGGCAACCCGACCGAGCTCGAGGCCGGCGGCAGCCTGCTGATCCCGGGCGGCGACTGCCGCTGTCGCAGGACCTTCGGTGGCGATTCGCGCTACGCCTACCTGCAGGGCACGTCGATGGCGGCGCCGATCGTCGCGGGCGTCGCGGCGATGGCGCGTGAGCTCAACCCCGACGCGACGGTCGTGGACATCATCCGCGCGCTGAAGGAGAGCGCTTCACGGCCCGCCGGCAGCGGCTGGGGTCCCGAGCTGGGCTGGGGGATCGTCGACGCGGCCGCGGCGCTGAACGCCGTGCGTGCGATCGACCGCCGCGCGCCGGTGTCCAGGCTGCGCGGCCGCACGCGGGTGCGCAAGGCACGCTCGGTCACGCTGAAGCTGACCGGCGCCGACAACGCGCCCGCCGGGCTGCAGCCGTCCGGAGTCCACGTCTACGAGGTCTACCGCTCGGCCAACCGCGGCGCCTACCGCCGCATCAAGCGCACGCGCAAGGCCAGCTACAAGGTCAAGGTCAAGCCGGGCTCGCTGTATCGCTTCTACACGGTGGCGATCGACAAGGCCGGCAACCGCGAGGCGGCGCCGTCCAAGCCGGACCTGTCGATGCGGGTGGACCGGCGGCGCTAACGCGCGCCGGCGCGGCCACGGGTCGCCCGCGTCGCCAGCGAGACGAGCTCGGCCAGCGAGGACTCGATCGACTCGCCGAACTCGTCGAGGTCGGGCATCGCGTCGTAGTCGCCGAGCAGGCCGAAGTTCATCTGCCCGTTGTAGGACATGATCGCGATCGCCAGCGCGTGGTTCTTCGGGAGGAACGCGATCGGGAAGACCGAGGTCATCTCGCGACCCTGGACGTAGAGCGGGAACTGCGGCCCCGGGACGTTCGTGACGAGCAGGTTGAAGAGGATCGTCGAGAAGTTCAGCCGCGACGCCTGAGCGAGAACGGTAGGCGGCGCGAACTGCTGCATGCTCGTCAGCACCTCGGCGCCGACGGCCTGCTTGGACTCCTTGAGGTCGTCCATCGCGGCGGCCACGACGGCCAGCCGCTGCACCGGATCATCGACGTAGACCGGCAGCGGCCCGCGCATGACCGCCAGGCGGTTGCCGACCCCGTTGTGCACCACGTCGCGATGGCGCACAGACACCGGTACGAGCGCGCGCAGCTCGAGTCCCTGGGTGCGCACGCCACGCGAGTGCAGCCAGTGGCGCAGCGCGCCCGCGACGACCGCCAGCACGACGTCGTTGACCGTCCCGCCGAACGCGTTCTTGACGGCCTTGAAGTCGGCCAGCTCACAGGCCACGCCGGCAAAACGCCGGTGCGGCCCGATCTCGACGTTCAGCGGCGAGGGCGGCGCCGGGTTCGCCGCGGCCCAGACGATCTCGCCGAGGCCCTCGACGGCGACCTTCGCGTCCTCCAGCGCGCGCTCGGGACGGCTGAGCGAACCCAGGGCCTTGGCCGCCACCCCGGCCGTCGCCTTCGTCATCCCGGCGATCCCGGCGGCGAGCAGGTCAAGCGGGCTGGGGGAGGGGTCGGGCATCCACGGCTCGAGATCGTCCTCGGGCGGGCGCCCCTCCGGGCCGAGGTCGAAGAGCACGGTGCCGAGATCGACGCCGGCGATGCCGTCGATCATCGCGTGGTGGCTCTTGGACAGCAGCGCGAAGCCGCCGCCGGCGAGGCCTTCGACGAGCCACAGCTCCCACAGCGGCTTGGAGCGGTCCAGCTGCTGCGAGAACACGCGCGCGGCGAGGTTCATGAGCTGCTCGTCGCTGCCCGGCGCGGGCAGCGCGGTATGGCGCACGTGGTACTCGAGGTTGAAGTCCGCGTCGTCGGCCCACAGCGGCCGTCCGGTCGACGCCGGCGGATAGACGAGCCGCTGGCGGTAGCGCGGCACGTAGTGCAGGCGTGCGCGGATCGAGTCCAGGAAGTCGTCGTACGGTGGCGCCGGGCCCTCGGCACGCACGAGCGCGCCGATGTGCATGTGCGACGTCGGTCCCTCCTGGTGCAGGAAGGCGGCGTCGACTGCGGAGAGCCGATCGAGGTGGCGTGGCGGCATCGAGGCTCTGAGAGTAATCAACCGCGTGCGCCTTGCGGTCCTGCCCCGTACCCTGCTCCGTGGCGATGGCATGGGACTTCTCGATCGAGCCCGAGTTTCAGGCGCAGCTGGACTGGATGTCGCCCTTCGTCGCGAGCAGATCTGGCCGCTGGAGACGCTCGACCTCGACCGCGCGCAGATCGACCGCGCGCTGGCGCCGCTGCAGGAGCAGGTCCGCGAGCGTGGGCTGTGGGCGGCGCGGCTCATGACCCTGATGCCACGCGGCGGGCGCAGGCGCGCGAGCGCTTCGCCTGGCTGCTCGAGGCGGTGACGAGCAACGATGGCTGACCGCTGCGTGCTGCTTGCGGTGCTGGTCGCGTGTGCGCTGGCCGGGTGCGGCTCGGATGACACGAGCGCCGCGTCGTCGGAGGCCGCCGTGCCCGCGACCATGTCGGCCGGCGCGCCGGTGCCGCGCGCGAAGGTCGACCGCTTCAGCGGGCCGCGGGCGTTCGCGCTGCTGCGCGAGCAGGTCGAGGACTACGGCTGGCGTCCCGCGGGCTCCGCCAACCTGCGGCGGCTCGCGCTGCGCCTGCGCAGGCTCATGCCGCGCGGGCGCTTGGAGAACGTGCCGGGCCATCCCGGCCTGCGCAACGTAGTCGGCAGCGTGCCCGGCCGCCTGCCGGCGATCGTCGTCGGCGCGCACTACGACGTCGAGGCGACGCCGGAGGGCTTCGTCGGCGCCAACGACGGCGCGGCGGGCACGGCGGCCGTCGTCACGCTCGCGCGTGCCTTCGCCCGCGCGCCGCGGCCGCGCAACGCCCGCGCGTTGCGCTTCGTGCTCTTCGACGGCGAGGAGGAGCCCGCCGGCTGCGAGCCCTTCGTCGACTGCGGGCTGCGCGGCTCGAGCGCGTACGCGAAGCGCCACGCCGGCGAGACGCGGGCGCTCGTGCTGCTGGACTACATCGCCGCGAGGGAGGGGCTGCACTTCACCCGCGAGGCCGGCTCGGATCCGGTGATGTGGGGTCAGCTGCGCCGGGCGGCGAGCGCGGTCGGTGTCGGAGCGCTGTTCTCCGGCGAGGTCTCCGGGCAGATCATCGACGACCACTTCCCGTTCCTGCAGCGCGGCGTGCGCGCGATCGACCTGATCGACTTCGACTATCCCCAGCGCGACTCGCTCGAGGACGATCTCGACGCCGTCTCCGAGCGCAGCCTCGACGCCGTGGGGGAGGCGGTGTACGGGCTCGTCGCCACGCTGCGGCGGCGCTGAGGAGATGGCGCCGGACTAGCGGCCGGGCTGCCTACACTGACCGCATGACCTTCTGCGTCGAGAAGCTGCTGCTGGCCGCCCCCCGCGGCTACTGCGCCGGCGTCGACCGCGCCGTGCAGACCGTCGAGCGCGCGTTGGAGCTCTACGGCGCGCCGGTCTACGTGCGCAAGGAGATCGTCCACAACAAGCACGTCGTCGAGCAGCTGCGCGCGCGCGGCGCGATCTTCGTCGACGAGATCGACGAGACCATCCCCGCGGGCTCGACGACGGTCTTCTCCGCGCACGGCGTCTCGCCCGCCGTCCACGCCCAGGCCGCGGAGCGCTCGCTGTCGACGATCGACGCGACGTGCCCGCTCGTGACGAAGGTCCACGTCGAGGCCAAGAAGTTCGCCGCCGAGGGCTACACGATCGTGCTGATCGGCCACGGCGGCCACGAGGAGGTCGAGGGCACGATGGGCGAGGCGCCCGATTCGATCGTGCTCGTCGAGACCGAGGCCGACGTCGACGCGCTCGAGGTCGCCGATCCCGAGAAGGTCGCCTACATCTCCCAGACGACGCTGTCGGTCGACGAGACGCGCACGATCATCAACCGCCTGCGCCAGCGCTTTCCGGCGATCACGGGTCCCCGCACCGACGACATCTGCTACGCCACGACGAATCGCCAGGCGGCCGTCAAGCAGATGGCGGCGGCCTGCGATCTCGTGCTCGTGATCGGCTCGCGGAACTCGTCGAACTCGCAGCGCCTCGTCGACGTGGCGCGCGACTGTGGCACCGATTCGCACCTGATCGACAACGAGTCTCAGGTCGCCGAGGCGTGGCTCGACGGCAAGCGCGTCGTGGGCATCTCGTCGGGCGCGAGCGCGCCGGAGGAGCTCGTCAACCGGCTCGTGATGTACTTCACGGACCGCGGCGTGCAGGACGTCTCGGAGTTCGAGGTCATGCGCGAGGACGTGCGCTTCATGCTGCCCAAGCGCATCCGCGAAGACCTCGCCGCGCGGGTCTGAGCCGGCCGCGCACCCGCTGGCCGGTCCCCGGGTGCGCACGCTCGTCATCTCCGATCTGCACATCGGCCTCGCCAGTGGCGCCGACGTGCTCGGGCGCCCGGCCGCGCTCGACGTGCTGACGACCCGTCTGGCCGGCGTCGACCGGCTCGTCCTGCTCGGCGACACGCTGGAGCTGCGCCACGGTCCCGCCCGCGACGCGCTCGCCCGCGCCGAGCCGATCATGCGCGCGATCGGCGCCGCCCTGGCGCCCGGCGCCGAGATCGTGCTCGTGCCCGGCAACCACGACCACGCGATCGCCGCCGGCTGGCTGGACTGGCGCGGGCGGCGCGAGGAGCCCGGCGCGCTGGCGCTGGAGCAGCGCGTGCCGGCGGTCAGGGCATCGTGGATCGCCAAGCGCCTGGCCGGCTTCCTCGCACCGGCCCGTCTCGAGATCGCCTATCCCGGCGTGTGGCTGCGCGACGACGTCTACGCCATCCACGGCCACTACCTCGACGTCCACGTCACGATCCCGACGATGGAGCGCCTGGCGGCTGGGGTGATGGCGCGGCTGGTCGGCGCGATCCCCGACCCGGCGACGCCCGACGACTACGAGGCGGTGCTGGCGCCGATCTACGCGCTCAGCCAGGCGAGCGCTCAGCGGGGGGGACCGGGCCGCGCCGCGGTGGGAAGCCGCTCGCCGGTCGGCACGTGGCGGGTCCTGGCCGGGGGCCGCACCCGCGCGAAGCGATTGCGCGCCCGGGTCCTGGCCGTGCCGTTTCGCGCCGGCGTGCTCGCCGCCAACCGCGCCGGCCTCGGGCCGGTGCAGTCGCAGATCGGCGTGCGGGAGCTGCGCGTCGCCGGCTTGGAGGCGATCGGGGAGACCGCGCGGCGGCTGCGGATCGCCCCGTCGCACCTCATCTTCGGCCACACACACCGGACCGGCGGGCTCGAGCGCGACGAGGCGTCCGAGTGGCGTACGCCGGGCGGCATCCAGCTGCACAACAGCGGCTGCTGGATCTTCGAGACGCTGTTCATGGGCCGCGGCCCGGCCGGCTCGAGCCCGTACTGGCCGGGCGGCGCGATCGCGCTCGACGACGCAGGTCCGCCGCGGCTGGAGCGCCTGCTCGGCGAGGTGCCGGCGTCCGCGCTGCGCGCGGACGGGCGCGCCTAACCGACCACCCCCGCGGTGAACTGCACGGCGTGGCAGGTGACGCCGTCGCCGACCTCGAGCTCGAGCACGCCAGTCGCGTGGCGCTCGTGCGCGACGAGCAGGTGGCAGCCCGCGTGCTCGACGGCGAGCGGGCGGCCGTTGACGAGCACGCTCGCCGCGCCGCCACCGCCGGGCTCGAGCACGGCCCACACCGCGCCCGCCTCGTACGGGCCCGACCACGCGCCCGCCTGCTCGGGCGTCGGCCGCCCGACGAGCGCGTCGGCCGCATCCTCGGGACGCACCGCGGTGAGCGGGTCGGGAGGGTCGATCCCGAGCAGCTCGCAGATCTCCTCCTGCGTCTCGTCGTAGGCGCCCTCGCCGTAGTGCATCGAGAAAAGCCGCAGACGCCGGTCGAAGAGGTAGCGCGCCGGCCACGCTTCGTTGCCGTACTCCTTCCACAGCGCGAAGTCCGGGTCGAGCAGCACCGGATGCTCGATGCCCAGCCGGGCGACCGCGGCGCGCACCTGCTCGGGGTCCTGCGATGGCGGGTAGGCGCCCGCGTGGACCGAGATCACGCGCAGCCCGGCCTCCGCGTACCGTGCGTGCCAGCCCTGCATGTAGCCCAGCGTGCGCAGCGAGTTGGCGCGGCAGAAGTCCCAGAACTCGACGAGCACGGGACGCCCCAGCTGCTGGTCGAGGCGCAGGGTCGCGACGTTGACCCACTCCGCGCCCGAGGGGAAGAACGGCGCGCTGACCTTGTCGAGCGGTGCTCGCATCAGCCAGCCAAGCTAGTGCACCGTCCTGCGAGTCCCTTCAGCGACGGTGCACTTGTACGCGCGCCAGCCGCGCCCTGCGTCCGGCGCCTGGCCAAACGCCGCTTCCTAGACTGCCTGCCCATGGATCGGCGCCGCCTGCTTGCGCTCGTCCTCGTCGCGGCCGGCACGGCCCTGGCGCTGTCGCCCGCATCCGCGCTCGCGCACGGCCTCGTCGGGCGCCAGGACCTGCCGATCCCGAAGTGGCTGTTCGGCTGGGCGGCCGCCGTCGTGCTCGTCGCGTCGTTCGTCGGCCTTGCCGTCCTGTGGCCCAAGCCGCGGCTGGAAGGGGAGCACGAACGCCGCCTCGCGAGCGTGCCGCGCCTGCTCGACCCGCTCGCCGGCGCGACCGGCGTCGCGATCTTCCTCCTCGTCGCCTACGCCGGCTTCGCCGGCTCGCAGACGACGACCAACAACCTCGCGCCGACCGCGATCTTCGTGCTCTTCTGGGTCGCGATCCCGATCGCCAGCCTGTTCTTCGGCGACGTCTTCAAGGCGCTCAACCCGTGGCGCGCCGCGGCGCGCGGCGTCGCGTGGCTGGCGGCGAAGGTCAGCCGCGGCGGGCTGCCCGCGCCGATGCCCTACCCGGCGAAGCTCGGCCGCTGGCCCGCGGCGCTCGGGATCATGGCCTTCGCGTGGGTCGAGCTCGTCTACTCCGGCCGCGGCGACCCCAGCAACCTCGCCGTGCTCGCGCTCGTCTATGCCGCCATCCAGTTCGTCGGGATGAGCCTCTACGGAATCGAGTCGTGGAATCGCCACGGCGACGGGTTCGGCGTCTACTTCGGCCTCATCGCGCGGATGTCGCCGTTGCGCTGGACGCGCTCGGCGCTGTTCGTGCGCAAGCCGCTCAGCGGCCTGGCGAACCTCGACATCGTGCCCGGCACGGTCGCGATCGTCTGCGTGATCATCGGCACGACGTCGTTCGACGGCTTCTCCAACGGGCCCGCGTGGAGCAACATCGCGCCTGATCTGACGAGCCTGTTCCGCGACCTCGGCTTCGGCCAGGCGACGGCGCTCGAGCTCGCGTTCACGCTCGGCCTCGTCGTCGTGACGCTGATCGTCGCGGGCATGTACCGGCTGGGCATCATGGGCATGCAGACGATCGACCCTGAGGGCGCGTCCCCCAAGGAGCTGGCCGGCCGCTTCGCGCACTCGCTCGTGCCGATCGGCCTCGCCTACGTAGTGGCGCATTACTTCTCGCTGCTGGCCTACGAGGGGCAGCGCATCGCCTACCTCATCTCCGACCCGCTCGGCGACGGGTCGAACATCTTCGGCACGAGCAGCGCGACCGTCGACTACACCTGGATCTCGGCGACGGCGATCTGGTACGTCCAGGTCGCGGCGCTCGTGATCGGCCACGTCGCCGGGCTCGTACTGGCCCATGAGCGTGCGCTCGTCTCCTTCGACGGCGACAGCCGGATGGCCACGCGCTCGCAATACTGGATGCTCGTCGTGATGATCGCCTTCACCTCCCTCGGACTCTGGCTGCTGTCGGCCGCCAACTCGTGATCGCCCCGATCGCCCACGTGGGCCATTGGGCCATCAACCTGCTCTACGTCGCGCCGTTGTTCGTCGCCGTCGGCGTGCTGGCCTGGCAGGCGAGGAAGGACCGCCGCGCCAGCAGGGACGGGGACGAGCCGAAAGGGCGGCGGCCGCCGACCGAGCCGCCGCCGGCCTGACCGCGCCCGCGCCCGCGGGCGCGGGCGCAGGCGCAGGCTCAGGACGTGCCGGTGTCGCCCTCGCGCTCGAGTATCGCGAGGTCGTGCGCCAGCGCATCCGGCGTCAGGACGCTGGCTGCGAAGCCGACGCGCTGGACGCCGCGCTTGTCGAGCAGGATCGTCGACGCCGTGTGCTCGGCGTCGTCGCTCTGCGGCTGGATGCCGTAGGTCCGCCAGACGCGCTGCAGCTCCGCCTCGCTGCCCAGCGCCCAGCGCATGCGCCCCCGGAGGCCCTGCTCGAGCGCGAACGCCCGCGCGCGCGGGGCGGTGTCGTTGACGGGGTCGACGCTTACGGCGACGACCGGCACGTCGTGGCCGAGCTCGTCGAGGGCGATGCGGATCTGCTGCGCGGTGAGCGGGCAGGTGTCCCGGCAGGTCGTGTAGAGGAACGTCACGACGACCGGCGTTCCGCGCATCTTCGCGAGCCGCACGGCCTTGCCCTGCTCGTCGCGCAGGCCGAGCTCGGCGGGCGGGATGCCGGGCGGCCGCGTGGCGCCGGCGAAGCCCGCGGCGGGGACCGCCTTCTCACCCACGGCGAAAAGCAGGACGGCCGCGATCGCGGTCACGGCCAGCAGTCCGGTTACGAACAGGGCGAGGCGCAGGCGGGTGGGCATGGCCGCCCCGAGGGTAGAGCGTCCGATTCCCGGGCGGGTCAGGCCTCGATCAGGCCGCGCCGGATGGCGTAGCGCACGAGCTCCACGCGGTCGCGCATCTCGAGCTTGCGCATGAGGTTCGCGCGGTGCGACTCGACGGTCTTCTCGGAGAGGTGCAGCGTCTCGCCGATCTGCTTGTTCGTGTGCGCCTCGGCGATCAGCTTGAGCACCTCGCGCTCGCGATTGGTGAGCGGCTCGGCCGGTCCGGACGATTCGTCCTCCATCCACTCGCGCAGCAGCGACTGCTCGGCCGCGTTCGTCATGAACGGCTCACCGCGCCAGACCGCGCGTACGGCCTCGACGAGGGCGGTGTCGGCCTCCTGCTTGAGGATGTAGCCAGAGGC
Organism: Solirubrobacterales bacterium; assembly: GCA_038233375.1. Classification (GTDB taxonomy): domain Bacteria; phylum Actinomycetota; class Thermoleophilia; order Solirubrobacterales; family Solirubrobacteraceae; genus CADCVQ01. Next base: position 11,448 of record JBBSMC010000037.1, on the reverse strand, counting down.
GCCCGCCTGCAGCGCCTCGAAGAGGTAACGCTCGTCGTCGTACATCGAGAGCACGAGGACGCTGATGTCCGGCGCGTGGGTCTTGATCTCGACGGTCGCCTGCAGGCCGGTCATGCGCGGCATCGAGACATCGAGCACGCAGATGTCGGGCTTCTCGCGCAGCGCCATCTGCACGGCCTCGACGCCGTCGCAGGCCTCGGCGATCACCTCCATGTCGGGCTGGCGGTCGAGCAGCAGCTTCAGCCCGCCGCGGACGATGCCGTGGTCGTCTGCGATCAGGAGCTTCATGAGACGACGCGCGTCCCACGGGCGCGCACGCTGAGCTCGACGGACGTGCCCTCGCCGGGCGCGGACTTGATCTCCAGTCGCCCGCCCGCGAGCAGCGCGCGCTCGCGCATCCCGGCCAGGCCCGAGCGTCCCGTGCGCAGCCGGTTGGGATGAAAGCCGCCGCCGTCGTCGGTGATCGTGACCTTCAGGTTGGGGCTGTTGCAGCCGAGCACCGTCACCTTGACCTTCTTCGCGTCGGCATGGCGGGCGATGTTCGACAGCGCCTCCTGCACGACCCGGTAGACGACGAGCTGCTCGAACTCCGCCAGCAGCGGCTTCGTGCCGTCGGCCGCGAAGTGCGCGGGGATGCCCCAGCGCTCGCCGAAGAGCCGCACCTGCGTGCGCAGGGCAGGCAGCAGGCCGTGGTCGTCGAGCGCGGACGGGCGCAGCTCGCGCGCCAGGCCGAGCAGCTCCTGCATCGCCTGGTTGGCGAGCCGCTGGGTCTCCTTCAGCTCGCCCGCGAACTCGGATGGCGCATGCTCCGCGGTCGCGGCGAGCCGCAGCGAGACCGCCGCCAGCGCCTGGTTGACCTCGTCGTGCAGGTCGCGTGCCACGCGCGCGCGCTCCGCTTCCTGGGCGCGCAGCACCGCGGTGGCGCTGCCGACGCGCTCGTGCTCGAGGCGCGAGAGCATGCGGTTGAAGGACTCGCGCAGCCGCGCGACGTCGTCGGACTCTCCGGCCGACGAGGAGGCGCGCACGCCCGGGACCGCGAGGTCGACGCACTCCATCGTCCGCGTCAGAGACTCCAACGGGGCGAAACGGCGGCGCATGACGAAGTTGTTGGCCAGCAGCGTCGCCAGGATCGCGGCGACAAGCACGAGAAACTGGCGCGAGCCGGCGGAGTCGCCCAGATCGAGGCGTGCCGCGACGCTCGCGGCGAACACGGTGCCGACGACGAGCAGGGTGTTGACGGCCAATACCTGGGAAAGCAGGGCAGATCTGCGCATGGGGTCTGGACCCTATGTCGGCAGATCAGGTCATCACCGATACTCCTTGTGCAGCCGGTCGCACAAGGTTTCCCTCCAGAGCCCGCAAGACCCACGAAGGTTTCCTCCAGAACCTCCGGAGATCCGTCCGACAAGGGGCGTCCCGCCGCAAGGGACGCCCCTTTCGGCATTTTGATCCGATCCCGCCGTTCTCGGGGAACACGTAGGCGAACAGGAACCCGCCGCTATACTTTCTGAAGTAAGGGAAGTCCGACCACCTTTGAGGAGATTCACGTGAGCCCGTCCGGCGCGGAGTTCATCCGCCAGATCAAGAGTCAGATCGCCCAGGTCGACCCGGGCGACGTCAACGAGCGGCTGCGCGACGGCAACGGCGACGCTCCAGTTGCGATCATCGATGTGCGCGAGAGCGAAGAGGTCGAGCGCGGCCTCATCCCCGGCGCCAAGCACGTCCCGCGCGGGCATCTCGAGTCGCGCATCGAGGGCGCGGTCCCCGATCGCTCCCAGCAAGTCGTCCTGTACTGCGCCTCGGGCAACCGCTCCGCGCTCGCCGCCAAGACGCTCCAGGAGCTCGGCTACGAGAATGTCGAGTCGATGACCGGCGGCTACACGCTGTGGAAGGACCGCGGATACAAGGTCGAGGTCCCGAAGGTCATGACGCCCGAGCAGCGCGAGCGCTACAGCCGCCACATGCTCGTGCCGGAGATCGGCCCCGAGGGTCAGCAGAAGATGCTCGACGCCAAGGTCCTGCTGCTCGGCGCCGGCGGCCTGGGCTCGCCGACCGCGCTGTACCTCGCCGCGGCCGGCATCGGCACGATCGGGATCGTCGACGACGATGTCGTCGACCTCTCCAACCTCCAGCGCCAGGTCATCCACACGACCGACCGCATCGGGACTCCGAAGGTCGACTCCGCCGCGGAGTCGATGAACGCGATCAACCCCGACGTCAACGTCGTCAAGTACGAGACGCGCCTGGATGCCTCGAACATCATGGAGATCATCGAGGGCTACGACGTCATCGTCGACGGCGTCGACAACTTCCCCACGCGGTACCTGCTCAACGACGCCACCGTGCGCCTGCAGATCCCGGTGGTCAGCGCCTCGATCCTCGGCTTCGACGGCCAGCTGTCGGTCTTCAAGCCCTACGCCGGCCCGTGCTACCGCTGCCTGTACCCCATGCCGCCGCCGGCCGAGCTCGCCCCGAGCTGTGGCGCCAACGGCGTGCTCGGGGTGCTGCCCGGCACGATGGGCCTGCTGCAGGCGACCGAGGTCATCAAGCTCATCACGGGCGCCGGCGAGCCGCTGATCGGCCGCCTGCTGCTCTACGAGGCGCTCGGCGCGACGTTCACCGAGCTGAAGGTGCGCCGCGACCCCGAATGCGCCATCTGCTCGCGCCCACCCGAGGAGATCGCCGAGGATGAGATGGGCGTCTTCCCGGACTACGAGGCGTTCTGCGCCGCAGCCGGATGATAGACGGCGACCGGATGACGCCACTCGACATTCTTGGCGCGGGCCGGATGCCCGCGGCGTGCTAGAACTCCCCGCTCAATGGCCACCGTGAAGATCCCACCCGTCCTGCGCCCGTCGGTCGGCGGCGTCAAGGAAGTCGACGCCGACGGCGAGAACGTGGGCGACGTCCTGCGCTCGCTCGCCGATCAGCATCCGGCGACGCAGTCGCAGATGTTCGCCGACGGCGGCGAGCTGAACCGCTACGTCAACGTCTATCTCAACGACGAGGACGTGCGCGTGCTCGACGGCCTCGACACGCCGGTCGGATCGGGCGACGTGCTCGTGATCCTGCCCGCGATGGCGGGCGGCTGAGGACACCGATCACGGGGCGGGGGCGCTTCGGAACTCCGCGACCACCCGGCGATCGCGGTCCATCGTCACGGTGCAGCTCTGGACCTCGGGGGGCGCCGTGCACCCGGTGACCCACGCGTAGAAGTAGCTGCCGCTCATGTACTCGTCGATCGCGGACAGCGTCACCTGGTCGCCGGGCTGGTACGTGCACCCGTTGGAGCAGTCGGGGTCGATGGAGCCCGAGCCGATGACCCCGGTCGTCAGCGTGTAGCTGCTCGGAGCCGTCGTCGTGGTCGTCTTCGTCGGCGGGGGCGGGGGCTGTGGTCGCGAGGGGAGGCGCTCGAAGCTCGCGACGGCAATCAGCGGCTTGTCGAGGGTCAAGCGGCACGTGTCGGCCTCGGTGCCGGCGCACGCTCGGCCCCAGCCGCTGAGGCGGTGGCCCTCGGCGGGATCGGCTGTGAGCACGACCTCCCCCTCGGCGAACGACTCGGCGCAATCCCCGCCGCAGAACTCGATCCCCGCGGGGTCGCTGCTGATCGTCCCCTCGCCGCGGACGAGGACCCGCAGCTCGTGCGTCGGCTGCGCGCCCTCGTCCTCGAATCGCACGGCGACCTCGCGTGAGCTCGCCAGCGTGATCGTGCACGTGTCGCCGGCCGCTGCCGCGCACGCCGGATCGGTCCAGCCGGGGAACCTCGAACCCTCCTGGGGGATCGCGGTGAGCACGACACGGGTGTCGCGCGCGAAGCTGGCGCTGCACACCTCGCCGCAGTCGATTCCCGACTGGCGGCTGACGACCCGGCCGTCGCCGTCCCCGCGGATCACGACGGTGAGCGTGCGCGCATCGTCATCGGCGACGAAGCGCGCACCGACAGCGACCCTGCGGGCGTTGCCCGAGATGTCACATCGACCGGTGCCCTGACAGCCGCCCGACCAGCCGGCGAAGCGATGGCCGCGCTCGGCGGCGGCGGTCAGCTTCACGCGCCCCGAGCGCTTGAAGGTCGCTCGGCACCCGTCGTCCTTGGCGCCGCACGTGATGCCGGCGGGATAGCTGACGACGGTTCCGCTGCCCTCGACGCGCACCGTGACGTCGCGCGGGTCGGCGACGCGCGTGAACAGCGCGGCGACGCGGGTGTCGGTCTCCACGAGCACTCGGCACGCCCCCCGGCCCCTGCAGGCGCCACGCCAGCGCGAGAACTGCCAGCCCGGCTGTGGCTCGGGGCGCAGCAGGACGCGCGTGCCGGCGTCGAGCTGCGTGCGGCATTCGGCCTTCGAACAGCGGATCGACCCGCCGCCGCTGGCGACCGCACCCCGGCCGGCGACCGAGAGGATGAGCGCGGGGCCGGCCGCGTCGTCGTCGCCGTCCCCGGTCACGACGCCGCCGCCGAAGATCGTTGCGCCGGCGACCCCGCTGGCGCCGATGAGCAGCGCGGTCATGACCGCGAGGACAGCCAGCGAGAGATGGCTGAGGCGGGCCAGCAGCGGCGGCGGTCCGCCGGCCACGCGCAGGTTCTGCCGCGTGGCCTCGGCCCCGGCGCGATCGCCGATCCGCTCGCGCAGCTCCAGCGCCCGCTGGAGGTTGGTCACGGCGGCCGGCACGTTTCCGAGTCCGTACTGGCGCGTGCCGATCTGATGCGTCGCCCAGCCCTCGGCCCAGGAGTTCTCGCTCGCCTGCGCCGATCTGAGCACGGCGTCGAGCACCTTGCCCCACGCCGTCCAGCGATTGCCCCACGCGAGCGCCCATTCGATCGCGATGCCGAGGCGCACGACCTCATCGTGCCGGCCCGCGCGCTGCGCGCGCCCGAGCAGCTCGACGAGGGCGGCGGTCTCCAGGAGGACCCGCTCGCGGCGCCCCGCGGCGGCCTCCGACTGCGCCCACCCGATGAAGTGCTCGAGCGCGCGGTCGATGTCCTGGTCGAGATCCTCGAAGGCCTCGGGCAGCACGCCGACGAGGCTGTAGCGCGGTGAGTAGGAGCGCGCGTCGTGGCGCGCGGCGAGCTCCTGGGCCGCCGAGCGCGCCGCTCCGCCCGCCAGCGCCTCGATGTGCTCGAGGCCCAGCGGGGCGGTCCCGTGCACGGCGAGCGTGCGCGCGACGTCGCGCTGCGGCGCCGACAGATCGGCCTCGCGCTCGGCCGCGGTCGCCGCGCGCGGAGCGAGCGCCTCGAGCGACAGGCCCTTCTCACGCACGCGACCGAACATCTGGCGCAGCTGCAGCGGATGGCCGCGCAGCGCTCCCCCGACCGCCTCGGCGGCGGCCCGCTCGGCTCCGCTCAGCGGGCGCCCGAGCTCCTGCTCGGCGATTGCCGCGACGTGCTCCGGCGCGAGCCCCTCGAGCTGTACCGCGGTGCCGTCGAAGAGCACGCGCTGGCGCGACGTCACGAACAGGCGACAGCGCGGAGCGGCGAGCGCGAGGCGCTGCCCGTCGGAGCCCGCGAGCTCGGCGTCCTCGAGCGCGACCAGCGCGCGCCGGCCGGAGAGGTGGCGCTCGACGCGCAGATCGCGGATCGGGACGGGCGAGTCGAACAGCTCCTCGAAGATCGCGTGCAGGATGTCCTCGGCGTCGAGGCCGCGCGCGTCGAGGTAGATCGTGCCGTCGCGCATCTCCACGTCCGCGCGGTTGAGCGCCTCGACGAGGAGGTACGTCTTGCCGACCCCCGGGCTTCCGTAGACGTTGACTACGCGCGGCGTCCCGCCCTCGCCGACGAGGCTGCGGATCTCCTCGCTGCGGTCGACGTGGCGATCAAAGCGCGGCGGCGCCAGCGGGTGGTCATCGCTCTCCCGCGGGCGCGGACGGTTCCAGCGATAGTCGTGCTCGAGCACCGCACCTTCGGATCTGTGATGCACGTGGACGGTGTTGCCGTCGCCCGTGATGATGACGGAGTTGTTGACCTCCGCCGTGATGACGACGTTGCGGTCCCCGGCGATGGCGGGGCTCGCGGCCATGGTCAGCCCGAGCCGACCGTGTTGCCGTCGCCGCTGATGATCGAGCTGTTCGTGACCGGCGAGTTCGTGATCGTGACGTTGCGCTCGCCCTCGACGTTCACGCGCACCGCTCCGGCCGCGACGGCCTGCGCCATGATCTCCTCCACCTCCGCGGCGAGCTCGGGATCGGCCGCGAACAGCTTGCCCAGCTGACGTTCGAACACGAATCGCGCGCCTTCGTCGTCCGGTGCCGCAGCGACCTCCTCGACGGCCTCCTGTGCGGCCGGGCGCTCCTTCAGGCGTCCGCCGACCTTGTCCCAGATGCGCTGGGCGAACTCCAGCGACGCGTCGCCGATCGCGTCGCCGGCCTTGGTTGCGATCCGCTCAGCGGACTTCGAGATGTACGGCAGGGCCCGCGCCAGCAGCGTCCCTACGGCTATGACATCGATCATCTCTTACCCCTTTCATGCGCCACCCTCACCGATCCGGCTCAGGGCGTCAAGCGGCAAGCTCGCCGCGCCGGTCGACCGGGGCGCGAGCAGCGATGAGCAAGGGCCGCTCCGGGCAACCCCGCTCAGTCCAGCGACGCGAAATCCGCCCGCAGGCGCTCGAGCACGATGTCCGGCGCGACGCGGGCGCCGGCATCCTCGAGGTGAACTCCGTCGGGGTTGCGCACGAGCGTCTCGCGGCCGCCAACCGTCATCGCGGCGCGATAGCGCTCGCCCGGCGTGAGCCCGTTCGGTGAGATCGATGACGCGAACCTGCGAGCGGTCGGGCCGGGCGGCGACGGCGATCGCGGCGTTGACCACGCGGGCGACCTTCTGGCGCGCGGGATCGCGCGGCGTCGGCAACGTGAGCCAGTACACGCGCGCGTCGCCATCGCGGCGGTAGGTGTCCAGCGGTCTGTCCTGAGTTCCGCAAGCTCGCTGATCGAGGTCAGCGGCAGCGGCAGGCCGAGGCCGCCCTTCTCCATCAGCGCGTTGATCTCCGTGGCAAAGAACCCGTAGTACTTGAAGACGCCGAGCGTCAACAGGTCGGCGGCGACCGCGACGGCGATCCTCGCGATCAGCCTCTTCACCAACGATCACCCCCTCAACACGCGCGCGCTGCGGGCCGCGGTGCGCGCCAGCGCGACGCGGCCGGGCGGCTGCTCGGTCTGGGCGACGATCGTGGCACCGCCGTTCGAGGGCGTCAGCTACGACGCCGCCAACTCGCTCCTGCGCAGGCTCGCGCGAGACCCCGAGCTCGAACTCGAGCTCGTGGACTGGCCCGGGCGGTCGCGCGCACCCCTTCGCTGATGAGTTCCGAGGGGGTGCACGCTTCGCCTGCGGGCTACCGCGCCCGCGCGCTGATGTACGCCGCGGCGATCCGGGCGTGCGCGCGCGGGCGCTGAGCGCGGCGGGGCTCAGTGCCCCGCCGCTCACTTCAACCGGATGCGTCAGCTTCCGAACGAGTCGTGGCGAGCGCCGCTGTCGACGGCCGGGTTGCCACTCTGGTCATGCGGTACGGAGACCGTCACCGTCCCGGTGCACGTGCCGCCGCGGCCGTCGTCACCGGTGAAGGTGATGACGTAGACGCGACCGTCACCGCTGCCCGCCCGCTCGGCGCGGACCTCGACGGTGTCGCTGCGGCTGGTGTTGCGGGCGTCCGGCGCCGTGTTGCCGTCGGCGGCGTCGTTGACCGACTCGTCCTGCTGGACGGAGGTGATCGTCGTCGTCACCGTGTCGCCGTCCGGATCGGTGATGCCGGAGATGCGGATGGGGTTGAACCTGTGGTTGTTCTGCTCGAGCGTGGTGACGTCCGCGCTCGCCGTCGTGCAGTCGGGCGGGTTGTTGACCCACTCCACCTGAACCTGGTCGGAGGCCTCCACGCCGGCGTCGCTACCGGCGAGGTCGAATGCGGCGGTGATCGTGTCCGTGCCGATCGTCGTGCCCGTGTAGGTGAACGTCGCAACGCCGGCGGCGTCCGTCGTCGCGCTGCCCGAGCCGGGGTTGGCCCCGGTGACGACGAAGCTGACCGTCTCACCCGCATCCGCAGCACCGTCGTTGGTCAGCGTCGCGGTGACGGTGTGCTGCTGGCCGACGTTCCTTGTGGCCGTCTCGGGCTCGGCGTCGAGCGCGTAGCGGTTCTCCCACTTGGCCTGGGCCGAATCGGTGACCTCGGCGCTGCCGTCGCCGTCGGCGTCATAGGTCGCCGAGAGCGTATCGGTGCCGGCGTTCGTGCCGGTGTAGGTCACCGTCGCGTTGCCGGCGGCGTCGGTCGTCACGGTGTCCGAGCCCGGGTTGGCGCCGGCGCGCGTGACGACGACGTCGGCGTTGGCGACCGGGTTGCCGTCGTCATCACGCAGCGAGACGGTCGCGGTGTGCGTCGTGCCGATCGCCCGCGTCGCGCTCTCCGGCGTGAGGTCGAGCGTGTAGTTGGCCACCTGCGCGCCCGGGACGCAGTTCTGCCCCGGGTTGGCGACGAAGCCGACACGGACGTTGTCGACGAACGCGGCGGAGTCGACGACGTTGTCGCCCTGGTCGAAGATCGACAGGAACAGGGAATGCTGCCCGGGAGTGAGCTGCTTGGACGCGCGCAGCAGGGGCGTCGCGCCGTCGTAGGTCGTCCCCGCCGCGTTGGCCCGTGAGAAGCCACCGATCCCGACGGCGTTGACGGACACGACGCTGCCGTCCGCGTCGAAGGCGAAGTTGTTCGGCGCGCTGATCTGCTGGGCCCCGTTCGTCGACCAGGTGCTCGCGTCGAGCTCGGCGATGAACGCGTCGTTGAACGACCCGACGTACTCGGCGTACTCCTCCGTGAGGAACTGGAAGTCGAGCGTCAGGCAGTTCGCGCCCGAGGGGGCGGTGAACGGGATCTCGACGATCGTCACGTCCCGGCTGCCTCGTGCGCTCGTGTTGAACGCATGGCTCTTGTCGTCGATGGGCTGGGTGGCAGGGGCATCCGGAACGTTGGCATTCGGGTCGTCTGCGCTCGCGGCCAGGCCGGTCGCGATGATCCCGAAGCTCGTGCCGGCGGTCGGGGAGGCGCCCATCGGGCCGTCGCTGACCGCGGTCGAGCCGCCGCCTGGATGGATCTCGAAACTGGCAGTGCCGATGATGTCGCCCGACCGGAAGATCGACTCGGCGTAGGTGTTGGCGCCGGCCGGGGTGACCGGGACGGGGGTGATCGCGGCCTGGGCGCTGCCCGCCGTGGCCATCGTTGTCGCGAGGGCGCACAGGAGTGCGCCCAGGCGCGTTGCGTGCCTGATCATGAGCTACCGAGCCTCCGAGGTGGGGTGGTTGAGCGTGCACCGCCCGCCCGCCCGCTCGTGTGGGTGGGTCGATGGGTGCACGTACGAACCTATCCGCACGCAACGTGCGCGTTGTGTGATCTTCGTCCGGTTTGTGATCAGTGACAAGCCGACTGCTCCATGACTCGCCTTGCAGTGCGCGGTGCGATGGTCGACACTGCGCCGGCGCGCACGCGCACGCAAATCGCCGGAAGGTCACCGATGCCGAAGATCCCTGGCTGGAAGAAGCTCGTCACAACCGGCAGCCACAGCTGGAGCCCGTCCCTCGACGGCCTGCGCAAGAAGCTGGCGAAGGGGCTCGAGGTCCGCGTCGACCAGCCCGAGGTGCGTCGCGGCGACGAGATCGAGGCGCTCGTCGTCGTCACCGAGCCCGACCGGCTGGGCGAGCTCGAGGCCGGCCTCGTCTGCACCGAGCAATACGACGAGGAGACGTACACCGGCAGCGATAGCGGCGCCTCGCGCATGACCTGCAAAGCCGTCGAGCACGAGGCGTGGCAGCCGCTGCCGAGCATGGCGGGCGAGCACAGCGTGCGCCTGGCGATACCGGCGAACGCGACGTTCTCCTACGAGTCGTATCGCTTCGAGCTCGCGCTGCCGCCGGAGGCGCTGCCCAACCTCACCTCCGGGCATGGGCAGCTGTACTGGCGGCTGGACGTCAAGTCCGACGAGCGCGGGCGCGACTCGCACGAGCTGCGCCGCATCGACGTCGACTGCTGACGCGCTCCGGCGCTCAGCCCGTTGAGGCGACCGCGATCGACCCGCTGGCTCTGCCCGCGATCGGCAGTGTGATCGCCGGCGGCGGTTTGACCCGGACGTCCACGAGCGCCTCGCCCACGCGGACCTCGATGACCGCGGTTCCCGCGCGCGCGACGATCGCGTGCGCCTCGCGCAGCGCCTTGGCGACGCGCGGCCCGCCCACCCCGCACGCGACCAGGAATCGCTGCGCCCAGCCGCTGCTCAACGTGGCCGCGTCGACCTCGAGCTCCTCGAGACGCAGCGACCAGCCCTCGGCGCCGCCTGGCAGCGCGCTGATGACGCAGGCCGCAATGTCGTCGGGCTGGCGCACGCTGCGCCGGACGACCCTTGCGATCAGATCGGCCGCGTCACCCCGTGGGCCGACCGCCCGAAGCTCCTCGGCGACCCCGTCGCGGCCGAGGCGACCGAAGGTCAGCGGCGCCTCATCCAGCCCGTCGGTGTGAAAGCAGGCAACCGCACCGGGCGCGAACGCGACCGTCGTCTGACGCCGGCCCGTCGCGGCGTTCGCGCCGATCGGCGGCGACGAGCAGGCCGTCACGGGCGCCGCGGTGCTGCCGAGCAGCAGCGGCGGCGCGTGACCGGCGCACGCATAGGTCAGTCGGCCCGTCCCGGGATCGAAGATCGCCACCACGATCGTGACCTGACGGTCGCTGAGATGCGCAGCGAGCACGTTCGCCGCGACGTGGATGGTCGAGCGCGGCGACAGGCCAGCCTCGAGGTAGGCGCGCACGTTGTAGCGCACGAGCGCGGTCAGCGGGACCACGTCGCGCCCGTGGCCGGCGATGTCGCCCACGAGCACGGCGGTGCGGCCGCCGGGCAGCTCGAAGGCGTCATAGAAGTCTCCGCCGGCGGCCAGGCCCTCCGCGGGCCGGTACGCCGCCGTGACGCGTGCGCCGCCGATTCGTTCGGGCAGTTGCGGCAGCAACGCCGACTGCAGCACGCCGACGTCGGCGAGCAGCAGGCGGCGCTGGCGCGCCAGTCGTCGGCGGCGAGCCGTCTGCACGCCGGCAGCGGCGCCCAGGAGCAGACCGAGTCCGGCGAGCGCTGCGAGCGCGACACGCATCTGGACCGGGACCACTTCGAGCACGCGGACGACGGTTCGCGTCAGCGGCGTGCCGGTCGGCCGTGCGTCCTGAAGCGCGTCGGCACGTCCGCGCGACGGAGCGGTGGTCGTCGCAGCGGCGGTCCTCGCCGGGGCACGGGGCGGAGTCGTTGCCGCCGGACGTGCTGCTGACGATCGGCGCGCGCCGGAAGTGCCCGCTCGGGTCGTCGTTCGCGGACGCCTTGTCGTCCTCGCGGCCGGTCTCGCAGCAGCCCGCGGCGTCTCTGCGGCCGCCGCGCGCGCCGCCGGGGCGACCGGCGCCGCGGGGGCGCTCGGCGCCGACGGGGCCGCGACCGGCGCCGGGGCGG
>JBBSMC010000036.1:0-31932 GCA_038233375.1 Solirubrobacterales bacterium | reverse complement strand
GATCGTGCTGCCGCGGCGCACGACGCGCGGGGCGCGGACGCCGGTCAGGAACGCCTGGCGCAGCCCGCGGCGCACGCGAATGCCGACCTCGAACGCGGTCGGATGCAGCGTGCCGAAGCGGTAGCCCTCGAGGATCGCCACGGCCGCGGCGACATCGCTGCCGGCCGGGCCCGCGAGCGAGTTCTGGGTCGAGCCGTCGATCGCGTAGGAGTTGCACACGCGCAGCGGCGCGCGCAGCTCGCGCAGGGTGACCTTCACGCACAGCTCGCCGGATTGGCGGGCCGGTGAGCCGTCCAGGATCGAGGCCGCGGCCTCCGCGGCGGCGGCGGCAGCCGTGATGCTCAGCGGCGACGCGCCCGTCGGCTGGCCCACGTCGGCCTCCTCGGCGATGTGCGTGACGGCGCTGTGCAGCTTGCCGCTGTCGAGGTCCTTCGCCGTGACGCGCAACGGGAAGCTCGACGGCGGGGCACCGAGCGCGCCGACGACGCCGTTGGGCCCGTCGGAGGTGATCGTGCCCAGGTCGTTGCCGGGCGAGCCGAGCTTGTAGGTGGCGAGATCCTGCCCGGCGACCGGGTTGTTGACGACGGTGTGGATCCAGGCGTCCTGCAGGAACAGCGAGCGCCGGCCGGCGCCGTCCATCTCGTGGCCGAAGATCCAGACGCCCGGCCCATCGGTGTACGCGACCGTGCCGATCGCGCCGATCGCGATGTCGCCGGCGGTCAGGCCGACCGAGACCGAGGATCCGGGCACGAGCGGCTGCGGCGCGAACGCCGCCCGGGTGCCGGCGGGCGAGGCGATCAGCGTGCGGCCCGTCCTGCGCGCGGCGCGCACGACGGCGCGCGCCAGCGAGGGCCGCAGGCCCGCGATCGTCAGCGGTCCGGCGAGGCTGCGCGCGCCGATCACCGAACGCGTGCCCGCGGGCGGCGCCGAGGGCTGGGCGAGGATCGCCTCGATCGGCGTCGCCAGCGCGGTGAGCCCGCCGTACTCGCCGATCGTCTCGGAGATGGCGCCGATGTTGCGGGCGACACCGTCGGCTCCGGTGCAGAGGATCGGCGAGCCCGAGAAGCCCGGGCCGAGGCCCGTCCTGTCGATCGCCGGCCCCGAGACGCGCACGAGGATGCGCGCCGCAGCAGCCCGCTCGCGATCGACCACGTCGAGGATCTCGACGCCGAACGACGAGATCTCCAGGCCGCGGACGACGCTCAGGCCGGTGCACCACATGCCCGGCTGGACCTCTGACAGCGGGAGGATCGGATCGGCCGCGCGGGCGGCCGCCGGCGACACGAGCGCGGCCGCGAGGGCGGCGAGGAGCAGGCGGCGCATCCCGCGGTCACGCTAGCAGCGATCCCCGCCGCCGCCACCCGTTCGTGCGCACTAGCATCGCAACGCATGGCCACGGACGGATCGATCACGACACCCGCGCTGACCTGGGACGGGCGCTCGCTGCGCCTGCTCGACCAGACCCTGCTGCCCGGCGAGGAGGCCTGGATCGACCTCGAGGGCGCGGCCGATACGGCCGCCGCGATCGCGCGCCTGGCGGTGCGCGGCGCGCCGAACATCGGCATCGCCGCCGCCTACGGCCTGGCGATGCAGATCGCGCAGACGCCGGACGACGACGATCTGCGCGCCGCGGCGACCGTCCTGCGCGACGCGCGGCCGACGGCCGTGAACCTCGCCTGGGCCGTCGATCGCGTGCTGGCGGCCACGCTCGCCGTGCCCAACGACGGGCGCGCCGCGGTCGCGCGCACCGAGGCCGAGACGATCCACGCCGGCGAGGACGCGGCGAGCGCCGCGATCGCGCTGCTCGGCGCCGATCTGCTCGCCGGCTCGCGGCGGATCCTCACGCACTGCAACACGGGCGCGCTCGCGTGCGGCGGGACCGGCTCAGCGCTCGCGGTCGCGATCGAGCTCGCCCAGCGTGACGACATCACCGTGCTCGCCTGCGAAACGCGGCCGCTGCTGCAGGGCGCGCGGCTGACGATCTGGGAGCTGCGCCGGGCCGGGATCGACCATCAGCTGCTCGTCGACGGCGCCGCCGCCGGGCTCATCCGCCGCGGCGAGATCGACGCCGTGATCGTCGGCTGCGATCGCGTGGCCGCCAACGGCGACGTCGCCAACAAGGTCGGCACGTACGCCCATGCGCTCGCCGCCCGCGCGGCCGGGATCCCGTTCATCGTCGCGGGCCCGACGTCGACGATCGACTCCTCGATCGCCTCCGGTGAGGAGATCGTCATCGAGGAGCGCGACATGGACGAGGTGCGCCACGCCGGCGGCGCGCTGCTGACCGGCGCCGACACGCCGTGTCGCAACCCGGCCTTCGACGTGACCCCCGCGGAGCTCGTGACGGCGCTCGTGACCGAGCGCGGAATCGCCTCGCCGGTCACGCGCGAGTCCGTGCTGGCGCTCACCGGCGCCGCGGTACCCGCCGAGCAGGCCTGAAGCTTGCGCGTCGCGCGGTCCACGACGACGCGCGACGTCGTCATCGAGCAGTGCGACGATCCGTCGCCCGGACCCGGCGAGGTCGTCTGCCGCGTGCTCGCCTGCGGCGTCTGCGGCTCGGACGTCAGCGACGGCTACGTCGCACGCAAGCTGCCGGCGGTGCTCGGCCACGAGGTCGTCGGCGAGGTGCTGCGGATCGGCGAGGGCGTCGCGGGCACCGCGGTCGGCGATCGCGTCGTCGTGCACCATCACGCGCCGTGCGGCGACTGCCGGCGCTGCCGGCGCGGGCACGAGACGCTCTGCGACCGGTTTCGCTCCACGGCGCTCGATCCCGGCGGCTTCGCCGAGCAGGTCCGCGTCGAGGCCGCGCTCGTGCCCGAGCTGCTGGCGCTCGGCACACTCGATCCCGCCGCCGCGACGTTCGTCGAGCCGCTGGGCTGCGTGCTGCGCGCGCTGGACCGCACGCGCCTGGGCGCGGAGGACGAGCTGCTCGTGGTGGGGGCCGGCTCCAACGGCCTGCTCGCCGTCGCCGCCGCTCGCGCCCGCGGCGTGCCGCGCGTCTGGATCCGCGAGCCGCGCGAGGAGCGCCGTGCGCTGGCCGAGGCGTGGGGCGCGACCGCCCACACCGACGAGCCGGTCGACGTCGCGTTCCTGACCACCGCCGACGAGCAGGCCATCGCGGGGGCCGCGGCCGCGCTCGGGCCCGGCGGCGTGCTCTGCCTCTACGCCACGACGAAGGCCGGGGCGCCGCTCGGCGTCGACGGCGAGCAGCTCTTCCTGCGCGAGCTGACGGTCTGCTCGAGCTGGTCGGCCGGGCCGCGCGACATGCGCGCCGCCTACGACCTCATCGCGAGCGGGGCGATCGACCCGATGGCGCTCGTCACGCACCGCCTCGGCCTCGACGAGACCGCCCGCGCCCTGGACCTGCAACGCCGCGGCGAGGCGATCAAGGTCGTGGTCGTCCCGTGAGGGCGGCACTGCTACACGGTCCCGGCGACCTTCGCATCGAGGACGTCGCCGAGCCGGAGGGCGAGGTGCTCGTGACCGTCGAGGCTGCGACGGCCTGCGCAACCGACGTCAAGTGCCTGCTCTACGGGCACCTCATCCTCGGCCCGTACCCGGCGCACTTCGGCCACGAGACCGTGGGGCTGCGCGAGGACACCGGCGCCCGCGTCCTCGTCGGCGACTCGCTGGCCTGCGGCGCGTGCCCGCAGTGCGCCGCCGGGCGGACGCAGCTGTGCGAGCGCATGACCTGGGTGCTCGGCGGCTTCGCCGAGCGGATCGCCGCGCCGGCGGGCGCGCTGCACGCCGTTCCCGACGGTCTGGAGGCGGCGGGCGCCGCGATCGCCGAACCGCTCGCCGCCGCGGTGCACGCCGTCGCGCGCGCCGGATCGGCGGCTCGCGCCGGCGCGCGGGCAGCCGTCCTCGGCGGCGGGACGATGGGGCTCATGCTGGCGCGGCTGCTGCACCTGCAGGGCTGCGACGTGACGCTCGCCGACCGCCACGAGGAGCGCCGCGCGCAGGCGGCCGCGCTCGGGGCGCACGCGGTGGCGGCGCTGTCGCCCGGGTGTCACGAGCTCGTGATGGAGGCGGTGGGGCGGCCCGAGGCGTGGCGCGCGGCAATCGATGCGGCGGCCCCCGGCGCCACCGTCGTCCTCGTCGGCGGCTGTCCGGCCGGTAGCGACGTGACCCTCCCGTCGGGGCCGCTGCACTACGCCGAACTCGACGTCCGCGGCACCTTCCATCACACCCCGGCCGAGGTCGACCACGCGCTGACGCTGCTCGCCGACGGCGACGTCGACTGGCGCGCGCTCGCCGGCCCCACGATCGGGCTCGACGAGCTTGGCGCCGCGCTGCTGCGCCCGAACACCGGCGAGGCGCGCAAGCTCGTCGTCGACCCGCGGCGGTAGATGCGGGCGAACGCCTGACTCTCGACACGGATAACCTGCCGCCGCTGATGCCCGTCGCGATCGTCACCGACAGCACGCACTACCTGCCGCGCGAGCTCGTGGCGCAGCTCGGCCTGCACGAGGTCTCGCTCTACGTCAAGCTCGGCGAGGCGCTGCAGCGCGAGAGCGACATCACCGACCTGCCCGGCTTCTGGGAGCAGATGCGGACCGGCTCGGTGCTGCCGACGACGTCGCAGCCGTCGATCGGCGACTTCGTCGAGTGCTACGAGCCACTTCTGCAGGCCGGCAGCGACATCGTCTCGATCCACCTCTCGGCCGGCATCTCAGGGACGTTCGACTCGGCGCTGCAGGCGCGCGCGCAGCTCGCCGAGCGCGGCTTCGACGGACGCATCGAGGTGCTCGACTCGCGCACGGTCTGCGGCGGCACCGGGCTCATGCTGATCGCCGCCGCCGCCCGGGCCCGGGCAGGCGCCGGCGTGCAGGAGGTCGCCGCGCACGCCGCCGAGGCGCGCGCGCGCCTGCGGATCTGGTTCGTGCTCGACACGCTGGAGTATCTGCGCCGCGGCGGCCGCGTCGGCGGCGCGCAGGCCTGGATCGGCGGGGCGCTGAAGATCAAGCCGATCCTCTCGCTGGAATCGACGATCGAGCCCGTCGAGCGCGTGCGCACCGCCGGACGCGCGTTCGAGCGGATGGTCGAGTACATGCGCACGCTGCACGCCGACGGCGCCGACGCCTGGTGCGTGCAGCACATCCAGGCGCCCGGCGACGCCCAGCGCCTCATCGAGCGCGGCCGCGAGATCTTCGGCTGCGAGCCGCGCTTCGTCGGCGAGGTCGGTCCGGTCATCGGCGCGCACGCCGGGCCGGGGATGATCGGCGTCGGCGGTCTGCCGGCGAGCGCGCTCGTCTGAGCGCCCATTCATCCGGGTGCCCCTCGCCGGGGCGGCGATCAGGCCGGCTTGGGCTTGCGCCGGCGCGCGCCCGGCGACGGCGGCGGCGGTGGTGGTGGTGGCGGCGGCGGGGGTACCGGCGGATCGGGCGGGGGCGCGTCGGGGGGCGGAACGTCGTCGGGCAGGATGACCGTGCCCGACGTGACCGTCTTGTCGCCGAAGAACTCCTTGAGGACGATCTGCAGCGAGGCGGCGATCGGGATCGCGACGAGCGCGCCGACGACGCCGAGCAGCGACGCGCCCGCGAGGATCGCCACGATCACCGCGAGCGGATGGACGTTGACGGTGCGCTTGAAGATGAACGGCTGCAGGACGTTGTTCTCGACCTGCTGGTAGACGATCAGGAAGATCGCGTAGATGATCGTCGCGCTCGGGAAGTCCGTGAACAGCGTGACGATGAGGATCAGCACGCCGCCGATCGTCGCGCCGACGAGCGGGATCAGGCCGAAGAAGGCCATCATCACCGCGAGCGGGACGGCGAACGGCACGGCGAGGAGCGTCAGGACGATGAAGGTCAGGATCCCGTTGATCGACGTGATCGTCAGCGCGCCGGCGACGTAGCCCGACGTCGACTTGTAGATGCGCTCCGCGACGCCCTGCAGGCGCTCCTCCTCCTCCGGCCCGCGCCCGAAGCGCCTGATCAGGAAGTTCGCGATGCGCTTGCCGTCGAGCAGCAGGAAGAACGCCATCGTGAGGATCGTCAGTAGCTGGAAGGCGGCGTTGACGACGCCCTCCGCGATGCTCTGCAGCGCGCCCGCCGCGTCGCCCAGCTTGTCGGGCAGCTTCTGGGCTTCGTCCTGTAGCTTCGACGTGATGTCGTACTTGTTGTCGAACTCGCGGATCGTCTGGCTGTCGCGCAGGTCCGTGACGTATCCCGGGATGTCCTGCGAGAGGTCCGTCGCGCCGTTGACCACCGGCGGGACGATCAGCGACAGCACGCCGCCGAACACGCAGAGGATGAGCACGTAGACGAGCAGGATCGACGCCGCGCGGGGCAGTCGGGCGCGGCGGACGAAGAACTCCACCGCCGGGCCGAGCGCGACGGCGAGGAAGACCGCGATCCCCAGCAGCAGCAGCGTGCTGCGGATCTGGACGAGCAGATACAGCAGAGCCGAGAACGCCGCGACGGTGAGCATGATGCGCGCGATCTGGCGCGTGGTCAGGGCGTCCCAGACGGACACGCCGGTGAATCTAGGGGTCGCCTCGGACGGCGCGCCCGCGCCCCCGACCCCGGACGCACCCGCGCCCGGCCGACCGGCGAGCGACCCTGCTCAGCGCTTGCGGCGCAACAGCCCGCCGAAGGCGGCGATACCGCCGCCGATGACGAAGCCGGCGACGGCCGCGCCGATGACGGCGTTCTTCTGGTGCTTGACGAGCTGGCCGCGCCAGTCGGTGAGCACCGCGATCTCCGCGTGCAGGCGCTCCATCGACGTGCCGAGCGCGACGCGGTTGGCCTCGATCGAGGAGCGGATCTGCTCGGGTGTACGGGCTGGCATGGACGGTCCCCCTACGGCTTCTTCTTGCGCAAGAAGGTCCGCTTGATCTTGCCGGCCTCGTCGATCGCCATCTTGGGCACCGGCGGCGTGCTCTGCTTGAAGAACTTCGCGGCGAGGTAGCCGGCGACGCCGCCGAGGCCGAACAGCAGGACCGCGACGGCGAAGAAGCCCCAGAAGAACGAGAGGTTGTCGCCGGTCGGCAGCACATACCACGCCAGCCACGCCATCCCCTGCAGGAGGAACAGCAGGCCGATCGATACGAAGAACCCGGCCGCGATGCCGATGACGATCCCGCGCAGCAGCTTGGTGACCTTCTCGGTCACCTCGGCCTTGGCGAGCTCGATCTCCTCGCGGACGAGCAGCGAGGCTCGCTCGCTGATCTCCTGGACCGTCTGGGCCAGGTCGTGTGCGGGGCTCTCAGTTGCCAAGGCGCCGAAGGATCATGGCGGCCAGCAGGCCACCGACGAATGCTGCTGCCACGACGAGCTCGGGACGCTCGTCGGCGAGCTCGCGCATGGGCTCCTGCCATGACGGCGCCGGCCCGGCCGCGCGCGGGCTCGCCGCGTGGCCGGAGGCGAACACCTCGCCGGCGTCGGAGAGCGTCGTGACCGGCGCCGGGCCGGGCCCGGGCGTCACGACCGAGACGGGCTGCTCTGCGACCGGGAAGGGCATCGGCGCGGGCATCGCCTCGACCTGGTGCACGGTCAGCGTTTCGGGCGGCTCGTCGACGGACACCTCGTAGGCCTCGCCCTCGACGACGGGCTCGGCGTGGACGACCGGCAGCTCCTCGCCGGCGGGCGCGCCCGGCACCTCGTGCTCGGCGACCGGCGGCGGGCTCTCGGGGACCGGCGGAAGGGGCTCTGCGGGCGCGGGGTCACCGACGGATGCGCCGGATGCTCCGACGTCGTCGCTGTCGCCTCGCTTCCCAAACTTCATTCGGGCGGGTCTTCCCCGTAGATGCGCCGCCAAATCATCGAGGCGGCACGGGCGGTGGCGATCGAGGCGATCGCTCCCAGGCCGGCCAGCAGGCCGGACCAGATGAGGCGCTTGGCCATTTCGTTCGTGGGCATCGCGTGCATCCTCTCAGACGGGGCGGGCGGACTCGGCCTGGCTCGGCCTGGCTCAGGCGGAACTGGCGGAACTGCGATCCGGGCGGACGGCGTCGAGGCCGCCGCAGATGGTCTCGACGATGAACGTCTTGGCCTCGTCGAACTCGGACTCGCCCTGGGGCAGCGCGTCGAAGATCCAGCCGGTCAGGACCTGCTCGATCGCTCCGTAGAAGGCGAGCGCCGCGAAGGCCGGCGTCACCGCACTGCGAAACGAGCCCTCGGCCTGCGCCTTGGCGACGATGTCGGCGATCAGCGCGTAGGCCTCGCGGATCTTGCCCAGGTGCGTCCGGCCGAAGGAGTTCGCCGCCCGCGTGACCTCGACGATGATGACCTTCATCAGGTCGGGGTCGTGACGGTAGGACTCGATGATGAACGAGGCGATCGCGTGCAGCTTCTCGCGCGCCGGCAGCGGCTGGGCGTCGATCTCGGCGATGACCTCCAGCAGGACGTTCCAGCGCTCGAGGAACAGCGTGTCGAGGACCTCGTCCTTGGAGCGGAAGTAGTGGTAGACGAGACCGTAGGCGACGTTCGCCTCGTCGGCGATGTCCGACACCCGACAGGCGTGAAAGCCGCGCGTGGCGAACGCGACGACGGCCGCGTCTAGGATCATCCGCCGCTTGTCGGGCTGGGCGGGCTTGCTCGGTTGCGCAACCATCAGACGACCGCCTCGGGGGGCCAGCGGTAGGCGCTGGGGCGGCGGTTGGCGAGCGCCGGCAGCTCGCGGCGGATGCGCGCCTGCGCCTCGAGGTCGAGCTCAGCGACGATGTGGCACTCGCGGTCGGCCGCGTGCGCGAGGACGAGGCCCCAGGGGTCGACGATCATCGAGCGCCCGCCCGAGCGAAGGCCCGGCGCGTGCTCGCCGATCTGGTTGGCGGCGACGACGAACGCCTGGTCCTCGATCGCGCGGGCGCGCAGCAGGATCTCCCAGTGGTCGCGCGTCGTGGGCACCGTGAACGCGGCCGGGACGGTGAAGACGCGCGCGCCGCGGATCGCCATGATCCGATACAGCTCGGGGAAGCGCACGTCGTAACAGATGCTCAGGCCCAGCTCGACGCCGTCGGCGGTCGTGCTCACGACGAGATCCTCGCCGGGCTCCTCGTGCTCGGACTCGTGGTAGACGGTGCCGTCGACGACGACGTCGAACATGTGCACCTTGCGGTAGGTCGCCTGCAGCTCGCCGGCGGGCGAGATGTGGACGGAGGTGTTGCGCAGGCGTTGCTCGCCGGTCACGCGTTCGGAGAACGAGCCGGCCACGAGGTCGATGCCCAGCTCGCGCGCAACCGCGCGCGCCCACGTGATGGCCGGACCGTCGATCGGCTGCGCGCCGGCGACGAGCGCCTCGCCGGAGCCGAGCGCGCTCCACTTCTCCGGCAGGACGACGAGCCGCGCCCCGTCGGCGGCCGCCGCTCGGGTGAGCCGATCGGCACGCTCGAGGTTCGCGTCGAAGTCTTCGGTGGAGGTCAGTTGGACGGCGGCGACGCGCATGGGGATCTCGATCCGGGCTCCGGATTGACTGGTCAGTCAACCACGACGATGCTACCTCGATGCGGCGCCCGCCCTCGCTCTCGCTGCGCTGGGAGGCCGCCACGCCGCCCGACGCGCTACCGGTCGCGGTTGCGCCTGCGCGAGTGGCGCCGCTGCGCGGCGCGCGTTTCTTGTAGCGCTGGCGCTACGTCGCCGCGTTGCGCGCGCCGTGAGATTTGCGTGAGGTGCCTTCAGATCGTCGTGGCCAGCGACTATGGTCAGCCGATCGGCACAAAATCAGGGGAGAACCGTATGAAGCTTCGACCGCCCAGCCCGGCGCTCGTCATCTCGATCGTCGCAGTCGTGATCGCCTGCACCGGCAGCGCCGTCGCGGCCACGGTGATCACGGGCAAGCAGATCCGCAACGGCACAATCACCCACGTCGACATCAAGAACGGCACGATCCTCTCGAAGAAGCTCTCCAAGGGGACGCAGAACCTCATCAAGAGGAAGGGCTCGGCCGCACCGACCGGCCGAATCGCCTACGAGGCGATCCGCAAGGCGGGCCCCGAGGGCGTGCCCGCCAACGTCCTCATGAGGGTCGCGACGCTGACGGTTCCCGCCGGCGCCTACTCCGTGCAGGCGAACCTGGTCATGACCGCGTTCGCGGGCCCGACGGCGCCGCTCGAGGCGCTGCTGGGCGCCAACGGCTCGCTCGGCGGTACCTGCATTCTCAATGCGGGCGGACCGACGCAGGCGTCGACGGCCACGATCGTCGTCAACGACCGCCAGACGCCGTCGACGTTGTCGATGCAGCTCACCCGCACGATCGGCGCGCCGACGGATTTCTTCGTCGAATGCGCGGCCAACGCGCCGTGGCGTGCGTCGGAGACATCGATCATCGCGACGTCGGTCGACTCGGTCTCGCTCGTGGAAGTGACGGGCTGATCTGAAGCGCGCTGCCGTTTCGGCGCGCTACGCGCCGAGACGGCAGATCCGCGCTGCGCCCTGCGCCTGGACGGCGTAGGGAACCTCTTGCGCCGCGTCGGGCAGCGGGTGCAGCTCGATCGCGCGCCCTGCGGGAATCGGCAGCACGCCGACGAGGACCCAGTCCTGGCCGAAGCGCCGCGCCCGCACGGTCATCGGCTTCGCCGGGCCGGCCTCCACGCGGACGCCTTGCGCAGGCACGCGGACGCCTTGCGCAGGCACCGCCGCCCCCGCCGGCCTCACGCACGGCTGCGCGCGCGTGGTGGCGGTTGCGACCGCACCAGTCCGTCCGCCGGGGCGCAGCTGGAGGCCGCCGGCGCGGACGAGCGTGTCGTCGGCAAACGCCTGCACGTCGTCCGGTGCGCGCCTGATCTGCGCGACGCTGTAGGCGGGGTCTCCGCGCAGGTCGTCGAGGGTGTCGAACCACGGGCCGGCCTCGAGGAACGGCGCGGCCAGCGGGGCGATCTCGAACGTCGGCGCGACGCGCTCGCGCCCGAGCAGTGCCACCGCGCCGAGCGACGCGCGGACGTGCTCGGAGCGCTGTAGGAAGAGCGTGCGCCCGTCGCGCAGTGCCTCCGAACCGCCGTCGGCCTTGCCGAACGAGATCCAGGCGAGCAGCAGCACCACGAACGGCACCCAGGCACGGATCCTCCAGCCGCGTGCGGCCTCGACGAGCATGAGCAGCAGGAAGACGACTCCCACGGTCAGGTAGCGCGAGGACGACGGCGGGGCGATGTCGTGGCGCGAGACCCCGGTGAGCCCGTAGAACGTCAGCAGGATGACGGCCAGAGCCGCCAGCCGGACGCGCCCCGCGCGGTCGACCCTGAATGCGCGGTAGGCGATCACCACCAGCATCAGGATCAGCATCTGCTGGCCGGGCTCGATCTGGCGCTCGCCGATGATCGCGCCGGCAGCGTGGTTGGCGGCCGTCCAGGCCCACAGCGCGGTGAGCGAGACCTCCTCGAAGGCCGCGCGGTTGGTGCCGTAGGCGACGTACCAGACGAGGTACAGGCCGAACGGCGCGGCGACGACCCACAGCCGCCCGCGCCCCTCCTTCGTCAGCGCGAGCTCGACGGCGATCCCCAGCAGGACCGGGATCCCCATGCCCGACGAGGCGAGCGCGACGACCATGAGCGCCGTCAGCCCACGGTCGGTGCGCTGCGTGCGCGGCCGGTCGAGCAGCGCGAAGGCCCCGACGCCCGCGACGATCGACAGCATCTGTCCCGCCTGGCCGGGAATGAGGAAGTTCTCGTAGGCGAAGCCGGACAGCAGCGCGAACGCCGCCACGCCGAGCGCGACGCCGGCGCCCACGCGGCGCCGCGCGATGTCGAAGAGCAGCCAGCCGAGGCCGAGCTGGAGCGCCACGAGTGGGACCATCATGAGCGCGAACGCGTCCAGGCCGCCGATCTCCAGCAGCGGTAGGAAGATCGCGAGGAGCAGGAGCGACAGGTGCTCGTTGTGGGGCTCCAGCAGCGACGGCGCGCCGGGGCCGCGACGCTGCGTGACGACCGTCCACTCATCGAGGTTGAACGTCAGCCCGCGGGAGAGCCAGAACATCGTCACGGCGGTGCCGGCGAGCAGGATCACGAGCCCGATCCACCACAGCCGGCCGTTCGCGGGGTCGGTGAGGCCCGCCTGCGCCGGCGCGACGTCGGACGCGGGTTGCGTGGTCGCGCTCACGGTGGGCGGGCACCGTAGCGCAGGGTGCAGGCCCGACCCGTCACCATCGGTGCCGATGGCGCTGCCGATCTTCACCGAGCGACTCGTGCTGCGGCCCTATGTGGCCGACGACCTCGAGCAGCTGCACGCCGTCCTCTACAGCGACACGAACGCGATGCGGCTGCTCGGCGGCCCGCGCGATCTGTCCGGCACGCGGTTCGCGCTCGAGCGCTCGATGACCCAGCAGGAGATCACCGGGTTCTCCTTCTGGCCGGTGCTCGAGCGCGAGAGCGGGCTGCTCGTGGGCGAGGCCGGCCTCTTCCCGCTCTCGCCCGACGGCCCCGACGTCGCGCTGGGCTACGCGTTGGGCGCGCGCTGGTGGGGCCTCGGCTACGCGACCGAGGCGTCGCTCGGCGTCATCGCCGAGGCATTCGGGCCGCTGGACATGGACCGCCTCGTGGCGATCACGCGCGAGGCCAACCTCGGTTCGCGTCACGTGCTCGAGAAGCTCGGCTTCCGGATGGAGGGCGTGCGCCACGTATGGGGCGCCGAGCAGCTGTTCTTCACGCTCGACCGCGACTTCGCGCGCTATCCCGCCGGCGCGTAGCGTTGCCCCGCGTCCGGCGCGGGCAGGGCGCTACGTGGATGG
Organism: Solirubrobacterales bacterium; assembly: GCA_038233375.1. Taxonomy (GTDB): domain Bacteria; phylum Actinomycetota; class Thermoleophilia; order Solirubrobacterales; family Solirubrobacteraceae; genus CADCVQ01. The sequence goes on along the minus strand of JBBSMC010000036.1, from coordinate 19,272 downwards.
CTGGCGGGCACGGAGGCAGCAGAAACAGTGTCCCATCCAACGCCGTGCAGATCGAGCTTGCCGTCTGGGCGGGCATCGCCAGCCGATGCGGGGACCGCAGCGCGCGTGGCACCGGCCGTGCGGGCAAACGGGCGCCTACGCGAGGAATGACCGCGCGGCTCCCGCCGCGGGATCCGGCGGCCCGGCGACCGCGCCGGAGGCGACGAGGCGCGCGATCTGTTCATCGTCGTAGCCGGCGGCGCCCAGTACCGCCTCGGTGTGCTCGCCGAGCTCGGGCCCCGGCAGGCGGTTGGTGTCCGCCGGCGTGCGCGAGAGCTTGACCGGCGCCCCGAGCAGCGAGATCGGCTCCGCGGCGCCCGGCTGGTCGAGGCCGACGACCATCCCTCGCGCCCGCAGGTGCTCTGACGAGAGCGCCTCGCCGAGGTCGAGCACCGGCTCCAGGCAGCACTCGTGCTCGGCGGCGAAGACCTCCCACTCGGCGCGCGTGCGCGCCGCGAAGACCGCCTCGACGGCGGCCTGCCCCGCGCTGCCGGGCGCGGCGAACTGCTCGGCGATCAGGTCCTCGCGGCCGACACCGCGACACCACGCCGCCCAGAACTTCGGCTCCAACGCGCCGAGCGCGATCCACCTGCCGTCGGCGCACGCGTACGGCCGGTAGCAGGCGAGGCCGCCGGCGAGCTCGAGCATCCCGCGTGCCGGCGGGTCAGCGCCTTCCTCGTTCAAGAACCGCGCCGCGACGAGCGCCAGCCACGACAGGGCGCCGTCGGCCATCGCGACGTCGACGATCTGCCCCTCCCCCGTCCGCTCGGCGGAGCACAGCGCCGCGAGGATCCCGAACGCTGCCATCAGCGCGCCGCCGCCGAGGTCGGCGATCTGTCCCGCCGCCTGCACGGGCGGCCCCCCGGGCTCGCCCGTCAGGCCGAGCACGCCGGTCAGCGCGAGGTAGTTCATGTCGTGTCCGGCGCGGTCGCGCAGCGGGCCGTCCTGGCCGTAGCCCGTGATCGAGCACAGCACGAGCTTCGGGTTCACCGCCCGCATCGCCTCGAAGCCGACGCCGAGCCGGTCGAGCACACCCGGCCGGAAGGATTCGAGCACGACATCGTGGTCGCGCACGAGCGCGAGCAGCACCTCACGCCCCGCCTCCTGCTTGAGGTCGATCCGGATCGAGCGCTTGTTGCGGTTCAGCGCGAGGAACAGCGCCGAGCGGGCGCTCTGCGCAGCGCCCTCGACGTACGGCGGAGACCAGCGGATGTAGTCGCCCATCCCCAGGTCCTCGACCTTGAGCACGTCGGCGCCGTAGTCGGCGAGGAGCAACGAGCAGAAACCGCCGGGTAGCAGGCGGCTGAGATCCAGCACGCGAACGCCCGCGAGCGGCCCGGCGGCGCTCATCGCCGCGTCCCCAGCATCGCGCGTGCCTCGGCGGCGTACTCCTGCGGCGTGTACGGGATCGCCGAGCGCTGCTCGCGGTTGGCGAGCGCGCCGGAGATCGCGCACGTGATGATGACCGGGTCGTAGAGGCTCATGGCAGGGACGGGCCGCCGAGACTTTCACAGCCGGCCGGCGTTGACCGGCTGAACGAGGTCCCACGCGAGGTCATCGTGGTCCGCATCGAGCATCGCCGCGACGCCTACCGTCCGCGCTGAGCGCTACAGCGTTGCGCTCTCGTGACATCGGAGGCGCCACCGAATTACCAGATTGTTGTCCCCTCAGCATGCTGCTCGCGGTCGGCGAACGCGTGGCGCTCGACGAGCACGAGCTCGCAAACCTCTTGAGGGCTCGAACCAGCTCCCCAGCACGATGTCCAGCGTGGCTGCGGAGATGTCGGCCATGCGCGTCAGGTCCCGCAGAACGTGCGATAGCACGCGCTGAAGCTCGCCGACGCCGGCGCGGCGTAGGCCTCCAGCCCGCGCCGTTCGTCGAACGGCCGCACGAGCACGTCGACGAGCCGCTCGAACGGGCCGAGGTCGCCGCCGGTCGCCGCGGCGAGCGCCTCCTCCACCGTGTGGTTGCGCGCGACGTAGAGCGGGTTGATCCGGTCCATCGCCTCCGCGATCGCCGCCCGGTCGGTCGGCTGGAAAGACGACAGCCGCTCCCGCCAGCGCCCCGACCAAGCGTGCAGCGCGGCGCCTTCGGCGAACGGCGAGCCCGCCGGCGCCGCATCCGCGCGTAGCGAGGCCGACAGCGCACGGAAGAACGACGTGAAGTCGACCTCCTGCGCCTGCAGCACGACAAGCAGATCGTCGATCAGCTCACCGTCCTCGGGCCGGCCGTCGGCCAACCCCAATTTGGCGCGCATGCCGTCGAGCCGGTAGCGCTCGTAGCGGTCCGGGAAGGATTCCAGCACGCCGGTGGCCGCCGCGATCGACGCATCCTGATCGTCGTCGAGCAACGGCAGCAGCGTCTCGGCCAGCCGGGCCAGGTTCCACTGCGCCATGTGCGGCTGGTTGCCGTACGCGTAGCGGCCGCCGCGATCGATCGAGCTGTAGACGGTGGCCGGGTCGTAAGCGTCCATCAACGCGCACGGTCCGTAGTCGATCGTCTCGCCGGAGATCGTCATGTTGTCGGTGTTCATCACGCCGTGGATGAAGCCGATGTTCATCCAGCGCGCGATCAGCGACGCCTGCGCGTCGACGACGGTCTCGAAGAAGGCAAGGTACGGGTTGCCGGCCTCGGCCGCGGCGGGCTGGTGACGCGCGATCGCGTAGTCGGCCAGGCGCCGCACGAGCGGCGCGCCGCCCTCGGTGAGCGCGTACTGGAACGTGCCGACCCGCAGATGGCTGGCGGCAACGCGGGCCAGCACGGCGCCCGGCAGCACCGTCTCGCGCACGACCTGCTCGCCTGTCGCCACGACCGCGAGCGCGCGCGTCGTGGGGATGCCGAGCGCGTGGATCGCCTCGCCGAGCACGTACTCGCGCAGCATCGGGCCTACGGCGGCCCTGCCGTCGCCGCCGCGGGCGAACGGCGTGCGGCCGGAGCCCTTCAGGTGCAGGTCGCGACGGCGACCGTCGACGTCGACGATCTCGCCGAGCAGCAGCGCCCGGCCATCGCCGAGGCGCGGCTGAAAGCCGCCGAACTGGTGGCCGGCGTAGGCCTGCGCCACCGGGGATGCGCCGGCGGGCATGGCGCTGCCGGCGAGCGCGGCCACGCCGTCCGCTGTCCGCAGCGCTGCGGCGTCGGCGCCGAGCTCCGCGGCGAGTGGCTCGTTGAGCGCAAGCAGCCGGGGAGCCGGCGTCGGCGCGCCCTCCCAGGGCTCGTACATCCCCTCGAGCTCGCGGACGTACGTGTTGTCGAAGGCGAACAGCGGGCGGGCGGCGATGCTCATCACTTCAGCCTAGAGAGGCGAGGATGTCGCCTTGCGGTGTTCGCCTCTGGTCCGGCATGAACCGCATCGATGAGAGTGTGGGTTGGGGCGCCGATGGCCTAGGGCAGTCGCCGGCGGGCGTGAAGGCGCGTTGCCATGAACAACTGACGGATGGACGCAGCGCAGCGATCACGGCGTCAGTCGTGCATGCATGTCATGTCCAACTGACGCCTCGTGTGATCGTCTGCATCCAGGTGTCACTCGTTTCATGTCGAGGGCCTCCAAGTACGGGATCCGCCGGGCGAGCCGCAGCTCGACGACGTAGCGCAGCGCGACCGTGTCAGCGCGCGTACCTCCTCGAGCAGCGCCGCTCGCGCCGCCTCCTCCATCGCCGCGACGAAGCTGATCGACCCGACACGATCGGCCAGCCCATCGCCGTCGAGACCTGCTCGCTGGCGAACGTCTGCTCGCGCAGCGGACCGAACAGCACGCTCTGCAGCGTCGGGATAGCCCGGCCGGCCACGCTCGTAGGCGTCCGCGCTGCGGCCGAAACCACGGGCCGCCGCCGGATGGATCGCGTCGCTCACACCAGCAGCGGCGCGACCGCGTCGGCCGCGACCTGAGCGTAGCCCGGCGCCGCCGCGGTGATCTCCGCCCCGACCAGCGTCGCCTCGTCGGCGATGTAGGAGAGCACCTCGAAGAGCGCCGCGGGTGCCAGCCCGAGCGGCGCCGGGAAGCTCGCAGGATGGAACTCCGGGTCGAGCACGTCGAGATCGATGTGCACGAAGAGCTCCATGCCCTGCAGCTGCGCCGGCTCGCCGAGGCGGTGCACGCCGTTGCGATCGAGCGCCACGCGCTCGGGCCCGTCGACGTCGCGCACGCCGAACATGATCACGCGGGCCGGGTCGAGGCCCGCTCCGAAGCCGGTGTCCCACAGCCCGCAGGCGCCGGCGAGGCACATGCCGGCGAGGTAACCGCTGGAGCTCGTCTGCGGTGTGTTGAAGTCCGCGTGCGCATCGAGCCACAACACGCGCACATCGGGCCGGAGCGCGACGACGACCGGCAGGGTCGACACCGCGATCGAGCACTCGCCGGCGAGCAGGATCGGCAGGCGGCCCGCCTCGAGCGCGTCGTCGATCTGACCGCCGGCCTCGAGCAGGCAGCCGCGCCCGTCGCGCAGGTCGTCGCCGTGGTCGCCAGCGTGCGGCTCCCCCGGCGAGCCGATGATCCGCGCGCCCAGCAGCTCAGCCAGCTCGCGCGTGCCCGCCGCGGCGTCGGCGCCGCGCTCGGACGTGCGGCACAGCAGCGCGGCTATCTGCCTTTCCACTGCGGTTCCCGGCGCTCGAGGAACGCGCTGATGCCCTCGTGCGCATCCTGCGAGGTCTGGCCCAGCACGAGCTGCGCCTGCGCGTAGGCGAGCGCGTCGCGCAGCGCCATGTCCTGCTGCGCGAACAGCGCGTCCTTGCCGAGCCTGAGCAGCCGCGGCGGCTTCGCGGCGAGCGTGGCCGCCCACTCGGCAACCGCCGCGTCGAACTCCTCGGCTCCCACGAGACGGTTGACGATTCCCAGCCGCAGCGCCTCGGCGGCGTCGATGCGCTCGCCGAGCAGCAGCAGCTCGGTCATCTTCTTGCGGCCCACGTTGCGGGCCATGAGCACGGCGACCATGAACGGGAAGAGGCCGACGTCTATCTCGGGCGTGCCGAACGTCGCGCGCTCGCCGGCGATGACGAGGTCGCAGGCGAGCGCGAGGCCGAGCGCGCCGGCGAGGACATGCCCGCCGGCAGCGCAGATGACGGGCTTGCCGAGCTCGCCGATGAGGATGAACAGGTGCGGGAAGCGACCGTTGGCGGCGTACCGCTCGGCGGTCGACATCTCGGCTTTGAAGCCCGCGAGGTCGCCGCCGCTGGAGAAGACTGTCGGGTGCGTCGACGCCAGAACCACAACGCGCACGGCGTCGTCGTCGCGGGCCGCGACGAGCGCGGCCAGCAGCTCGTCGAGCAGCGCATCCGAGAGGGCGTTGCGCGTGTCGGGCTGGTCGAGCGCGATCGTCGCGACCGCGTCGGCGACGTCGTAGCGCAGCGTCTCGTACGGCACCGGCGCAATCTACCGGCCTGCGCGCGGACCGCCGCGCGATCCGCGATGCCACCGGTTCAGTCGTCGAGTAGGCAACGCCAGCTCAGCCGCGGGTAGCGGCCGAATCCGCGGTCGAACGTGACGAGTTGCGCTCGTTGTTCGAGCGCCAGCGCTGCCAGGTAGGCATCCGGGACGAGATTGCCCCGCAGGTTGAGCTCACGGCACAGGCCCGCGAAACGAGGCCAGTGGCCGGCGCCGGCGGTGATTACCGCGGCGGGCGGGTCCAGCAGCACGTCGATGTAGTCGAGCACGGCATCCACGGTGTCCGGCTGGGCGAAGACCCGTGGATTGGTCGCAAGGCGCACCAGTGAGGTCAATGCGACGTCGCTGACCGCAAGGGTCACCGTCTGCGAACGCACCGCTTCCAGAAACGCGCGCGCCGGCCGATGGTGGATGTGATCGGTGCGAAACCCGGCCAGCAGGACGTTGACGTCAGGCAGCAGCACTGTCGTCGTCCGCGGCATCCAGCAGCGATGCGTTGGATCCGGGATCGATCCACGGCTGCATGCCACCGCGGTTGCGAGACGTGGGCAGCGGGCGCCGAGCCGATGCCGGGGGCACACGCCGCGCGAGCCGGAGGCGCAGTCCGTCCGCCAACAGCGCGGTGAGGGTTGTCCCTTCGTCGGCGGCGCGACTGCGCGCCTGCGTGAGCAGCTCGTCAGGTAGGTCGACGGTGGTGCGCATGCAGCCAAGCATACCGCGCGATGCAGCGTGCTGCATCACGTCCCCGTCCACGCGAGCTCGTCAAGCCGCCTCCATCGGACACGCGTTCGAGCGTCCCGGCTGTCGGCTGGGTTCGACGGGGCGAAGTAGCCACGCAGGAGCGTGGGCTCATGGCGACGGCAGGCGACGTCCGCAAGCCCGAGGAGTACACGACCGCCTGGCGCCACGCCAACGGCGAGTACCCCGTGCGCGAGATCTCGATGGCCAAGCTGCACGCCTCGCGGATCGCCGTGGAGGTCGCCGACGAGTGCATCCAGATCCAGGGCGGCGCCGGCTACATGAAGCAGTACGTCATCGAGCGCGTCTGGCGCGACCTTGCGACTGAACCGGATCGGCACCGGCACCGGCACCGGCGAGATCATGCTCGACGTGATCGGCGCAGCTACGGGCCCTTATCGTTGCCTGCGCGTGCGGCGCCGTCCGCGTCGGGCTTCGGCGTGAGCGCTCCGCCCATCAGCACGCGCCGCGTCGGCGCCGGCAGGAAGATCCGCGCCACCGCACCGAGCCAGTACGCGCGCGGCACGTAGCGCTCGGCGCGACCGCCCGGCCCCGCGTCGAGGATCGCCTCGGCGACCTTGTCGGGCGTCGAGACGATCCAGCGCGTCCTCCAGCTGTCGACGAGCTGCTTCTGCGGGAACCCTTCGGTCGCGACGAAGCCGGGCAGGACGAGACCGACGTGCACGCCGTGCGGGGCCTCCTCGAGGTGCAGCGAGTCCGTCCAGCCGGCGAGCGCGAACTTGGCCGCCGAGTAGCCGCCCGTGCCGCCGCGACCGACGCGCCCCGCGGTGCTCGCGACGTTGACGATCGCACTCGGCGCCGACCGGCGCAGCAGCGGCAGCAGCGCCTCGGTGAGCCGCAGCTGGGCGTCGAAGTTCAGCTCCATGTTGCGGCGCACGTTCTCCCAACCGCCGTCAGCGAAGGCGGCGCGCCAGGCGGCGCCGGCGTTGTTGACGAGCAGGTCGAGGCGGCCATGGTGCTCCTCGACGTGCGCGGCGATGCGGGCCGGCGCGCCGGCGTCGGTGATGTCGGCGGCGAGCGTGGTGACGTGCGCGTGCGCGGCGCCGCTCAGCTCTCCGGCGAGCGCCTGCAGCCGGTCCGCGCGGCGCGCGACAAGGACGAGCCTCACCTCGCCGGGCTCGCGCGCAAGCCGCCGTGCGGTCGCCTCGCCGATCCCGCTGGAGGCGCCGGTGATGAGCGCGATCACCGGTCGAAGGCTACGGGCTGCTGCGTCGTGACTTGCCCGAGGGGTCCGCCTCGGTGAGAGTGGCGGCGTGGCCTCAGAGGACATCCACGTCGGCTCGCTCACCATCCGGTTCCTCGTCGAGGGCGAGGACTCCAACGGCAGTTCCGCGATCTTCGAGGTCGAGCTGCCGGCGGGCTCCAACGTGCCCGCCCCTGACAGCCACGACGCCTACGAGGAGACGATGTACGGGCTCGAGGGCACCGTGACATGGACCGTCGAGGGAACCCATCATTCGGTTGGCCCCGGCCAGCACGTGTGCATCAAGCGCGGCGAGGTGCATGCGTTCGTCAACGACAGCGGCGAGTTCGCCAAGCAACTGGGAGTCATCACCCCGGCAGCGATCGGCCCGCAGTTCTTCCGCGACATGGCGGAGGTCGTGAACGCCGGTCAGCCGCCCGACCGCGCGGCCATCGGGGCGGTGATGCGCCGCCACGGCCTCACCCCCGCCGCCCCGCCTGCCTGAGCCGATCCCGCCGGCGCCGGCGCGGGACGCTGCGCACCGGCAGCCTTGAGCCCTACGCGGAACCCCCGCCAAGAACCGACTGGCCAGTCAGCCAGCCGCTATCGTGCGCCCGCACACTCGATCAAGGAGCGCATCTGCAATGGGAGTTCTGGACGGCAAGGTCGCGATCGTCACCGGCTCGGCACGGGGCATCGGCCGCGCGACCGCGGAGCTGCTCTCAGAGCACGGCGCGAAGGTCCTGATCAACGACCTCGACGGCGACGTCGCCGAGCAGACGGCCTCGGAGATCGCCGGCGAGACCGTCGTCTACGGCGGCGACCTCACCGCATCGGGCGCCTGCGACGAGCTCGTCCAGACGGCGATCGACGCCTGGGGCAAGATCGACATCATCGTCAACAACGCCGGCTACACGATCGACGGCGCGATCCACAAGATCACCGACGACCAGTTTCAGCGGATGCTCGACATCCACACCGTCGTCCCGTTCCGCGTCATCCGCGCCGCCGCTCCGCACCTGCGCGAGCCGGCCAAGAAGGAGCGCCAGGACGGCGTCGAGGTCTTTCGCAAGATCGTCAACGTCTCCTCGATCTCAGGCACGATGGGCAACGCCGGCCAGGCCAACTACGCCGCCGGCAAGGCCGCCGTCGTCGGCATGACGAAGACGCTGGCCAAGGAGTGGGGCCAGTTCAAGATCAACTGCAACGCGGTCGCCTTCGGCTTCATCGAGACGCGCCTGACGGCCGCGAAGGTCGACGACAACACGATGCAGATCGGCGGGGAGACCGTCCAGCTCGGGATCCCCGAGCAGATGCGCGCGATGGCCAACTACGTCATCCCGCTCGGCCGCGCCGGCACGCCCCAGGAGGCCGCCGGCGGCGTCTTCTTCCTCTGCTCGCCGTGGTCGAACTACGTCCACGGCCAGACGCTGAACGTCACCGGCGGTCAGTTCACGGGGATGACGACGTAGCCGCGGCGCTCCGGGCCGAAGCCCGTCGCACCTCTTGATGCCGGCCCGTCAGCCGCGAGTCGTGCGCTTCTCCGTGGCGGCGACGACGCCGGCGCGTGCCTTGTGGCTGCCCTCGTAGGTCTTGACGTTCTGCGCTGTCTGGGGATCGGCGTCGTCGAGCGTCTTGCTGATCGCGTCGACGCTCAGCTCGTCGTATCCGGACCACGGCTCGTCGCCGGCGAGCTTGGCGATCTTGTCGGTGATCGTCGTGCGGTTCTCGTGCTTGCGCTCGTAGGCGTCGATCATCCGCAGCTCGCGCTGCGAGAGCGACTTCAGCCGTGACGCGATGTCGGCGGCGCTCTGCTTGTCGTATCCGGCGATCGGCAGATCCTGCTCGGTGGCCAGCGCGCCGGTGACGGCGCCCTCGAGCGCGGCGACGCCGGGAATATTGCGGGCGGTGGCTCGGATGCTCATACGTGTGGCTCCTCTGCTCTTGGTGCGGTAGATGCGGACGGCGGCAATCGTGCAGCTCTACCGTTGCGCTTCACGAACGCCGATCACAGGCGCTCCCCCCGTGCCGGGGGTGCATCCCGTCCGGTCGGGGGGTCCGGGCCCCGCGCTAGACGAACTCGACGTTGACGGCCCGGCGCCCCTCGTCGCCCGTCCGGTCGTCGTAGGAGACCTTCGCTCCCTCGGCCAGGGCGCCGTTGCCCTCACCGGTCACGCCGGTGTGATGGACGAACAGGTCATGCGAATGGGCATCGTCGGGCGCGATGAATCCGTAGCCCTTGTCGCTGAACCACTTGACGGTTCCGGTAGCCATTGTGTCTCCTCGCGTTGATGTGTGCCACATCGCGGAAATTGCTCGGGAGCAAAGCCACGAGCGCTGACACTTCGACGTCGGGCAGGTGCCCGACCTGGCCTTCGACCGTAGCGAGAACGGTTCGGCCGCCGGAAATCGTGCAGCAGACGATGAGCAGGACTGAACACGCGCACGTCAGAACGTCGAACTTCCGTTCTGCGGGTTTCCGACAATCGGGTCTGAGAGTAGCCTTCGGGGGGTGCAGCTCGTCAAGCCCGGAGAAGATCGTCGTGTGCCGCGCGGAGTCGTCGGCGGCGCGGAGGTCTCGCAGGTCACGACCGGGGCGACGAACATCTACATGGGCGTCTTCCGCGTGCCCGCCGGCGCGCAGTCGCGGCCGCACTTCCACGCCGACTGCGAGTCGGCGGTCTACATGCTCGCCGGGCGGCTGAACGTGCGCTGGGGCGAGGAGCTCGAGCACGGCTTCACGCTGGAGCCGGGCGACATGGTCTACGTACCGCCGCGTGAGACCCATCTGCTGGAGAACCCCTCCGAGACCGAAGCCGCCGAGTACGTCGTCGCACGCGACGCCCCGCAGGAGGACTCCGTCGAAGTGCCCTGGGCGCGCTGAGCGCGCCCCCGCCGATCAGCCCAGGCCCCGTCGCCGAGCCCGCTCCCGGCGCTCGCGTTCGCGTTCGGTCGCGCGTTCCTCCGCGGTCGGCGGTGGCGGCGGGGGTGCGGGCTGCGCCGGCGGCACACGCCTGGCTGCGGGTGCCCGCTTGGGTTTCGGCGCCCGCTCGGGCTTCGGCTCGCGCTCGGGCCGCGGCTTCCCCGGCCCCGCCAGGCCGACGCCGGCTCCCACCACGCCCGCGACCACCGCGAGCACAAGCCAGTCGACCACCGGCACGTAGCGCTTCGTCGCCTCCGTCCCGTCGGCCGTCCTGTAGGTGCAGGTGCGCGTCAGCGGCGGGGCGAATGACGGAGACGAGGAACCCGTGCTGCCCGCCGGCAACTTGCCCAGGTCCGCGCAGGCGTCGCCGATCGGCCTGACGAGCCAGACGCCGATCACGCCCAGCAGGAAGACGGCGAGCGCCGCCCGGACCGCGTTCTGGCTCATCGCAGGTCGAGGCGACAGCCGCTGAAGTCCTCGCCCATTCAGAACTGGTCGTAGAACTCGAGGCGCAGGGAAAGCACGCGCGCCTCGGTATGTGCGAAGCGCTCCTCGCCGCCCTCGCCGTCGAGCAGGCGCACCAGGCAGGCGCCGAGGCGGCCGGAGTGCGTTGCCGCCTCGTCGGTGGCGTCGGCCAGCGGGTCGCGCCCGTCGTGATGGTGATGGGGGTGATAGAAGCGCGACACGGCGTTCGCGGCCGCGAACTGCGCCTCCATGCGGCGCCAGAACTCGCCGTACTCGACCGAGACGAGCACCTCGCCCCAGAAGCGGATGATCGTCATCAGCTCGAGGTCGGTCGCGCGCTCGGTGGCCTCCGCGATGAGCGCGAAGCTGCGCTCGATGACGGACCGCGTGACGGGCGTCGGCCGCGACGCCAGGACCCGCTCGCGCGATGCCCCCAGCGTGACGAGGTCGGCGACGAGATCCTCGCGGTGCGAGGGCGTCTGGCCCGACGGGTCCGGATACTCCTCGCGCAGGATCTCGCGCACGACCTTGATCGCGGCCGGGTCGGTCAGCCCGTCGATGCCCACGTCGTACATCACGGGGAACATCAGCGAGAGAAACCGGCGCTGCAGCAGGATCTCGAGAAACGCGTCCTGCCCGATCTCCTCGACCTCGACGAAGACGGGGTGCGCCGTGAACCGGCCGAGCAGCTCGTCCTCGGCGGCGTCGGCGCTCACGGAGTGAGACCGAACTGCTGTCCCATGGTCTCCATCTCCGTCTCCCATTGCGTGATGTCCCCGAACTCCTGTCCGATTTCCCAGAGTGCCTCCAGCTCTCCGAAGGCGAGCCGGCCCATCACCGAATCCTGACCCAGCACCTCGATCTGCACGGATTTGACGGCCAGCTGACCGTGCAGGAACACGCTGACGAAGGCTCGATCGTCGACGCCGTAGATCGAGAGCGACGGGAGTGAATGGTAGAGCCTGACACGCAGATGACGCCGGGTGTCGTCGTCGACCGAGCGTGCGATCGACGCCAGCACCTCAAGGCAGTGCCTCACCCCCGGGTTCACGCGATCCTCCCGCAAGCGCCCCTGCGTCGAGTTCTGCAACGCCTGGCTGCGCAGGCGCGCGACGTGTGAGTCGGGATACAGCATCAGGATCGACACGTAGGTGCCGCGCTCGAGCGCCTCGACGAGCGCGTCGGCGAGGATGTTGAGCTCGGGAATCCAGGTGTTGAGGATCACGATCTCCTCAGCGTCCGCCATCAGGTCGACGAGCAGGTGGTAGTCGAGGTTGCGGTGCACGCGCACGATCCCGGCGCGGGGATCGTCGGCGGGCAGGACCGCGGCGGCGGCGGTCGCGGCGGCGGCGAGGCCGGCCGGGGCGGCGGACACATCGGGGTCGGTGCCCACCGCGCCGGCAGCCACGGCAGCCGGATCCGCGCCTTCGCCGGCGCCACCGACGGCGGCCGCGGCGAGGCGGTCCTCGTGGTCGAAGGCGATGAAGCGGCGCGCGCATTCGGCCAGCAGGCGCGGCTCCTGGCGGCGGCCGAAGTCGCTGGCGGCGTTGACGAGATGCGCGGCGGCCTTGTGGTAGCGGGTCGTCAGCGACTGGAAGTCGCCGTCGGCGTCCTCCCACGTCATGAGCTCGCGGATCGCGCGGCAGTCGCGGCCGGCGGGCATGCGGTCGAGGTAGTCGGGGATCAGCCGGTGCAGGATGAAGTGCACCCGCGCGGGCACGTCGAGCTCGCCCGCGGCGCACACGCGATGCAGCGCCGACAGCTCCGGCAGCGTGCCCTCGAGCGCCTCGGGATCGCGCCCGGCCAGCCGGATCACGTGCTTGAGCTCCTCGGCGATGGCTCGGGAGCGCGTGCTCACGGGCTTGACCGTAGCGTCGGATCTGCGTCGGCACAACGTCGGAAGTGAATGGCGATGGCACCTCACACCTGGCTCGCGGCGTCGTGCATCCGTCGTGAGAGCGCCGAGCGTGAGGCGTAGCGGGAGATGTGGTCAGGCCGCATTCTCGTTACGGCAACGTGAACGTCAAGGTCACTTCACACGACAGGTGGTCGACATGACTCGTGAAGCTGCACAACGCGAAGCGCACCGCCGCAACACATCGCTCAAGCCCCCCGCCACGTACCGCTGGTTCGTGCGCGCTGCCGGCCCCGACGACTGGACGATTGTGAGGGTGGCAGGGCTGCCGGCCGACGCTCGCGGCCCGATGAAGACGACGACCGAGGCCAAGCCGCGGCCGCCGATGGCCGACGACCCGCGTCCGGCCCACTGGCAGAACGTCGGGGGACCCTGGGCCCTGTGGGTGCGGTGATGCTGGTCACGACGACAGCAGGAACCTTGGGCATCACCGCAGCGCAGTTTCTGTGGGGCTACGGCACCCTGTGCGCGATCGGCGCGACGGCCGTCTGGCAGGAGCGCCAGCGCGTGCTCGGGCCGGCGGGCTCGAGCCGCGACCCGCAGCCCGAGCTCGGCGCCTACCGGCTCGCGCTGATGAGCGGCGGGCCGGACCGCGCGATCACCGCCGCCGCCGCGCAGCTGTTCCGCGACGGCCGGCTGGAGGGCAGCGGCGGCACGCTGACGGCGAGCGGCGCGTCGAGCACGACGGCGGACCCGCTCGAGCACGCGGTGTTCGAGGCCGTGCGGCGTGAGCCTGGGCTCTCGGTGGAGGCGATGCACGCCCGCGTGCGAGACGGCGCCGCGATGTTCGCGCTGACCGAGCAGATGACGCGCAGCGGGCTGCTCCTGGAGCCGCCGGAGGCCAGGCGCATGCGCCTGCTGTGGATCGTCCCCGCCGTGCTCGCGGCGATCGGTTTCGCCGGTCTCCTCACCGCAGCCGGCGAAGGCACCGGCTCGCTCCTGCTGCTGGCCGGCTTGGTCGCCGTCGCCGTTCTGGCGACCGTGCGGCTCGCCGTTCACCGGCCGCTGGCGACGAACCGCGGCCGGCGCCTGCTCGAGCGTCAGCGCAGGGAGCAGGCGCCGCGACGGCTTCGTCCGGCCGCGCGCGAGATCGGGCTCATGACGGCGCTCTACGGCGGCGGGGCTCTGTGGCTCACCGACCCGATCACGGCCTCCGCGCTGCGCGTGCCGCGCGAAGACGAGCACTCGGGCGGCGGCGGCGGAGGAGGCGGCGGCTGGGGCGACGGCGGCTGGGGTGGTGGCAGCGACGGCGGTGGCGGCTGTGGCGGTGGCGGCGGCGGTTGCGGCGGCGGAGGGAGCTGACGATGGCGCTGCGGACCTACCCCATCACGACCACGCTCGGCGCGGGCGCCGGCTGGCGCCCGCAGATAGACGGCGCGCTCGCGCAGGTCGCGGCGCTGTGCTTCATCGAGGTCATCGCCGAGTCGATCGGCGCCGGCGCGCTGCCGGAGGGCGTCGTGGCGGCGCGCGAGCGCGGGCTCCGAGTCGTGCCGCACGGCATCGGCCTGTCGCTCGGCGGCGCCGAGCGCCCGCAGCGGGCGCGGCTCGAGCACCTCGCGTCGGTCGCCGAGCGCGTCGGCGCACCGCTCGTCAGCGAGCACATCGCGTTCGTGCGCGCCGACGGCCGCGAGGCCGGTCACCTGCTGCCGGTGCCGCGCACCCGCGAGGCGCTGGAGATGCTGTGCGAGAACGTCGCGATCGCGCAGGAGGCGCTGCCCGTGCCGCTCGCGCTCGAGCACGTGGCGGCGCTCGTCCAGTGGCCATCCGCGGAGATGGACGAGGCGACGTTCGTGCGCGAGCTGATCGAGCGCACTGGCGCGCTGCTCCTGCTCGACCTCTCCAACCTCTACGCCAACGCGCTGAACCACGGCTACGACGCGCGCGAGGCGCTCGAGCGCTTCCCGCTGGAGCGGATCGCCTACGTGCACGTCGGCGGCGGCGTGCTGCGCGACGGCGTCTACCACGACACCCACTCGCACCCGGTGGTGCCGGGCGTCCTGCATCTCGTCGAGGAGCTGTGCGCGATCGCCGACCCGCCGGGCGTCATGCTCGAGCGCGACGACGACTTCCCGCCGGCGAGCGAGCTCATCGCCGAGCTGGAGGCGATCGCGACGGCGGTGCACCGGGGCGGCGAGCGCCGTGTCCGTGCCTGACCGCAGCGCCTACGCGGAGCGGCAGGCGCAGCTGCTCGACGCGCTCCTGCGCGGCGACGACTTTCCCCCTGGTTTCGTCGCCGCGCGGGCCGAGGCGGCGGGCAGTGCGTTGCGACGAAAGCGCGGGCGGGCCGTGGCTCCCGCGTGGCCGGCGCTGGCGCTGTGCCTGGGCGACACGTTCGCGGCGCGCTTCGACGCGTTCGACCGCGGCGCGGGCGCCACCGCCTCGGGCGCCCCGCTGCCCGATGGGCTGGCCTTCGCCCGCTGGCTCGAGGCCGCCGGCGTCGCGCTCGGCGACGACGTGCGCGTGGAGATCCTGCTGGGGCGAGCCGCGCTGCGCCGGCACGGGGTCTGGATGCGGCTGGCGTTCCTGCGCGAGCCGTACCCGCGGCTGCTCGTCGTCGGGCGGCTGCCGTTCGCGGGACAAGTCCAGCGCAGCCTGCGGCTGGCGGAGCGATAGCCCACCGACGGCGTTCGAGTGGCGCGTTCGTCGGCCTGACGCCGCGGAAGGCGCCACTCGACGCCCGGCGCGCTCGCTCGCTCGCGATCTGAGCACTCGGCGCAGCACGATCCACTGGGACGGGCTGGCGCCCGCGGGTTCGAATCCCGCGGGCGGGCGAACGGCGCCGCTGTCAGCCTCGTGGCGCGATGTTCCGCCTGCACGAACTCCTCGGCGTCCTGCGTCACCGCGACTTTCGCCTGCTGTGGCTCGCCAACTCGGCGAGCACGCTGGGCGACGACGTCGTCCGGGTCGCGCTCGCGCTGTTCGTCGTCGACCTGACGGGGAGCGCGACCGACCTCGGCCTCGTGCTGGCCGCCTACAGCCTGCCGATGATCGGCTTCGTGCTCGTCGGCGGCGTCGTCGCCGACCGCCTGCCGCGCCACCGCCTCGTCGTCGTGACCGACCTCGTGCGCTTCGCGCTGCACGCCCTGCTCGCCGTGCTCATCGTGACCGGCGAGGTGCGCATCTGGCAGCTCGTCGTGATCGGCGTGGTGTTCGGTGCCGCGGAGGGGTTCTACCGCCCGGCGGCGTCCGGCCTGCTGCCGCAGACCGTGCCCGAGGACGAGATCCACGAGGCCAACGCGCTGACCGGGATGTCAGCGAACGTCGCGCAGTTCGCCGGCCCCGCGCTCGCGACCGCGCTCGTCCTCGGCCTCGGCGCCGCGGCGGCGTTCGCGATCGACGCGGCGACGTTCCTCGTGAGCGCCGCCCTGCTCGTCCGCGTCCGCCCGCGCGAGCGCGGCGCCGAACGCGTCGATGGGCCGCCGGCCGAGCGGCCCTCGATCCGCGCCGACATGCGCGCGGGCTTCGCCGAGGTGCGCTCGCGATCGTGGGTCTGGGCGACGCTCGCCGCGTTCTCCCTCGCGCTGTTCGTCGCGCTCGCGCCGCTGCTCGTCCTGGGCCCGGTCGTCGCGCGCGAGCAGTACGGCGAGATCGCCGTCTTCGGCTGGGTGTTCGCCGCCTTCGGCGCCGGCACGATCGCGGGCTCGCTCGTCGCGATCGGCTGGCGGCCGCGCTACCCGCTGCGCCGGGGGATGACCTTCGTGCTGATCTGGCCGGTCGCGATCGCGCTGTTCGCGGTGGGCGCGCCGCTCGCCGTCGTCCTGCCCGCGATGGCGCTGGCGGGCGGCGCGCTGGCGCCCTTCGACGTGTGGTGGCTGACGGCGCTGGCCGAGCGGATCGCGCCCGACAAGCTCTCGCGCGTGACGTCCTACGACTGGATGTTCTCGCTCGGGCTGCTACCGCTGGGCTACGTCGTCGCCGGCCCGGCGGCCGACGTGTTCGGCGCGACGGAGGTGCTGTTCGGCGGCGCCGTGATCGCGTTCGTGGCGTTCGCCCTGGGGCTGCTTCCGCGCGAGACGCGGATGCTCGAGCGGCTGGAGCGCCCGGATCGTCCTGCGGCTAAGCCGTCGCGGCGTGCTTCTTGCCGCGGCGCTCGAGCCGGCGCTGCTCGCGAACGCGCTGCAGCACGCCCTTGCGACCGAGTGTCTCCAGGCCCGAGTACAGCACCCGGATCTCACCGAAGATCGCTTCGGCCACGGCCATCTGCTGGTCCCGGCTGGGGTTCTCGACCGCCTCGAAGCGGATCGGGTCGCCGTACTGGACGGTGACCTTTGGAAACTCGCCCTTACGCCAGTTGCGCACCTTCGCCGAGCCGTGGATGGCGACGGGGACGACCGGCGCGCCGGTCTCGAGCACGAGCTTGCCGATGCCCGGCTTGGGCCTGGCGGAGAGCCCGCCGTCGCGCGAGCGCGCGCCCTCGCAGTACATCGCGATCGCGCCGCCGCGCTCGAGGATCGCCCGCGAGGTGATGAACGCCTCCTCGTCGCGATGCCCGCGGCGCACCGGGAAGACGCCGCCGTGCGAGTAGACGTACTGCAGCGGCGGCTGGAAGAGCTGCGACTTCGCCATGTACTGCACCTTGCGGCGGATGAACGCGGCCAGGAAGAAGTGGTCCATGAACGAGCCGTGGTTCGGCGCGAGGATGACCGCGCCGCTCTGCGGGACCTTCTCCGAAGAGATCGTGCGCGTGCGAAAGAACGTCAGCGCCCACAGGCCGGTGAGGACCCGCACGCACTCGTAG
The DNA here is from genome assembly GCA_038233375.1 of Solirubrobacterales bacterium. Lineage (GTDB taxonomy): Bacteria > Actinomycetota > Thermoleophilia > Solirubrobacterales > Solirubrobacteraceae > CADCVQ01. Next base: position 1,873 of record JBBSMC010000036.1, on the reverse strand, counting down.
GCGAAGTCGGGCTCCTTCGTGCGCGCGCGCTCGTGGAACGCGTCGAAGCACTCCGCGGGACGCTCGTCCCGGCCACCGCTGCCCATCGCCGCGAGCTGCTCGCTGCGCTTCAACCGTGCCATATTGTCACCTTACCCTCGAGCCCACCCTCCAGCACGTTCTACGGCGCGGCGCCATTGTGAGATCAGCGCCGCGCGCTCGTCGGCGCCCATCTTCGGCTCGTAGCGCGCCCGCTCGCCGTCGCGCCTGGCGACGTCGTCCTGCGTCCACGCGCCGACCGCGACGCCCGCCAGCAGGGCCGCGCCGAGCGCCGTCGTCTCCGCCAGCTCGGCGACCGCGATGGGGACGCCGAGCACGTCGGCCTGAAACTGCATGAGCCAGCGGTTGACGGTCGCGCCGCCGTCGGCACGCAGCTCCTCGAGCTCGCGCCCCGAGGCGTCCTGCATCGCCTGCACGGCGTCGACGGTCTGAAACGCGATCGCCTCCAGCGTGGCGCGCGCGATGTGCGCGCGGGTGCTGCCGCGGGTGAGGCCGACGATCGTCCCGCGCGCGTAGGGATCCCAGTGCGGCGAGCCGAGGCCGGTCAGCGCCGGCACGAAGTACACGCCGTCGTTGGATTCAAGCGACGCCGCGAGCGCCTCGGTCTCGGCGGCGGCCTCGATGATGCCGAGACCGTCGCGCAGCCACTGCACGCCCGCGCCGGTGATGAAGACGGCGGCCTCGAGCGCGTAGATCGTGCGCTCGCCGATCCCCCAGGCGACGGTCGCGAGCACCCCGGCCGGCGCGGTCGGCACCTTCTCGCCGGAGTTCATGAGCACGAACGAGCCCGTCCCGTACGTGTTCTTGCCGAGACCCGCCTCGAGGCAGCCCTGGCCGTAGAGCGAGGCCTGCTGGTCGCCGGCGATCCCGCTCACGGGCACGCCGTCGTGGCCGGCGCCGAGCGCGCCGTCGCGCACGGTGCCGAACTCGCCGATGCTCGGCAGCACCTCCGGCAGAGCCGCCTCGGGGACGTCTCCGAACAGCGCCAGCAGCTCGTCGTCCCAGCCGCCGCGGTGGATGTCGTAGAGCATCGTCCGCGACGCGTTCGTGACGTCTGTCCGGTGTTCGCCGGTGAGCTTGAAGACCAGCCAGGCGTCGATCGTGCCGAACACGGCGCGACCGTCCTGCGCCTTCTCACGCAGGCCCTCGACGTTCTCGAGCAGCCACTCGATCTTCGTCGCGCTGAAGTACGGGTCCAGGACCAGGCCGCTGTGACGGCGGACGAGGTGCTCGTGCCCGGCGCTGCGCAGCTCGTCGCAGCGCTCGGCTGTGCGGCGGTCCTGCCAGACGAGCGCGTGGTGCAGCGGCTCGCCGGTCTTCGGGTCCCACACGCAGACCGTCTCGCGCTGGTTCGTGATCCCGATCGCTTCGAGGTCGCCGTCTCCCACACCAGCGTCCTCGAGCGCCTCGCGTGCGACCGCCTGCGTCACATCCCAGATCTCGGCGGCGTCGTGCTCGACCCAGCCCGGCTTCGGGAAGTGCTGCTGGAACTCGCGGTAGGCCCGGCCGACCGGCTCGGCGGATTCGTCGAAGACGAGGCAGGTCGTGCCGGTCGTGCCCTGGTCGATCGCGAGGATCACGACGTTGAGTCTGGCATCCTGGTGCTCGGGCTGCCCGGTCGGTCAGAACGGTGAGTAGGCGCGTCGCCGGCGCGGATGGCGCTGGTAGGCCGTACTCGTCGCGGACAGCTGCTTGTAGGGTCGGCGGGAGGCTTCCGGGGCCGCACGGACTAGCCGACTGGCCGTGGGTTGCCTCCCGCCGCCGCATCGAACCGTGCATGCGGTTCTCCCGCACACGGCTCTCCGACATCGTTCACCGGCTGGCATACGCAGTC
>JBBSMC010000035.1:0-31984 GCA_038233375.1 Solirubrobacterales bacterium | reverse complement strand
GGGGTGGGGTGCCGGATCGTGGATGCGCGGGGCCGCGCGATTTCGCCGTCGATACTGGTTGTATCGACAAGAAATCGGGTGGCTCCGCGCGCCGCGAGACGGTGCCCCAACGCGCAAGTTGTTGATGGACGCTTCCTTAGTTCACGCTCGGGTCGATCGGCATCCGCGCGACGAGCGCGAAATGCGCGCCCTTGCGCGCGAGCACCCGCGCCCACAGCTCGTCGACGTCGGGATTGAAGATGTCGTCGATCCCCGCGTCCGCGACGAACCAGTCCTCGCGCTCGAGCTCGGCGTCGAGCTGGCCCGGGCCCCAGCCGGCGTAGCCGGCGAAGACGCGGGCGCGGGTCGTCTCCTCGACGAGATCCTCGATCTCGCTGCCGTCGCCGACGAGACCGACGTTCTCGACGATCCGGATGCCCGCATGCCCGGGGTCCTCGAACTCGGCGAGGACGAGTAGGGCGTTGGTCTGGACCGGCCCGCCGCTGTCGATGACGGCCTCGTCGCCGAGCAGGTCGGAGAGCTCGGGCGCCGAGTCGCCGACGACGAGCTCGCCGGGCCGGTTGAGCACGAGCCCGAGCGCGCCGTCCTCGGAGTGCTCGCAGACGAGCACGACCGTGCGGGCGAAGTTCGGGTCCGGGAGCGTGGCCCCGGCGATCAGCAGCTGTCCTTTGAGGGAATCGATTCACGACTTGTACCCGTTTCGCCACGCGAACGCCGACGTTTCATCGAGCTGGCGCGCGCGGTTCCGGCGCCGGGCGCCGGAACTGCGCGCGCCAGCGCGGCGGCGTGGCCGGCTCGTGCACGTCTTCGATCCGCACCGTCTCGAGGCCGCCGGCGGCGAAGGACTCGACCTCGCGCCGCGTGAGCGGCCACGGCGGACCGTCGACGGGCCCATCGGCCTCGTCGCGCGCGGTCGCGACGACGAGCAGCAGGCCGCCGGGAGCCACCATGCGCGCGACGTTCTCCGTCGCCGGCGCGTGGAGCTCGACCGGCATCGACTGCACCGTCAGGCTCTCGACGACGAGGTCGAAGCCGTGGGTCCACTCCGGTGGCGGTTCGAGCAGGTTCGCTACGCAGTAGTCCACCGCCGAGTCCGGGAAGCGCTCGCGCGTGATCGCCACCGCGGTCGGCGACACGTCGAAGGCGACGACCGCGAATCCGCGCTCGGCCAGCAGCTCGGCGTCGACGCCGAGGCCGGCGCCGACGACGATCGCCGAACGACTGCCACCGTCGACGTCGCGCGCCCATTCGTCGATCAGCGGGTGTGGTCCGCCGCGGTCCCACGGCACCGGGTCGCCCCCCTCCGCGGCGGCAACATAGAGGGGCTCGAAGAACCCTGTCGGATCGACGTCGCTCATGCTCGCGGCGGAGAGCCTACGCGAAGGCGCTCGCGGCGCGATCGGGAGACGCCAGGCGGTCCGGAGCGTCATGCTCTGCAGGATGAACCCGCTTGCGCATGGATCGAAGGCCAGGCGGCTCATCACGACGCCCGCGAAGTGCACCGCAGGCAGATGGCGCAGCAGCGCGACCTACACGTTCTCCGACGGCGACAGCGAGGTCCGCAGGAGCACCGCGAGGTGCCGCGCCTGACGGCGCGCCGCGGGGCGGTCCTGCGCTACGTCGTCGCGAGCAGCACGAGCGCGACGCTAACGCCGTAGGCGATCACGACCGCGCGCAGAACGGCGGCGGGCAGCCGCCGTGCAACGCCGACGCCCGCCGCGCCGCCGAGCAGGCACGTGACACCGACGATCGCCGCAGCATCCCACGCGATCGGGCCGAAGATCGCGAAGCCGATCGCGCCGACGACGGCGACGAGCAGCGAGAGGACGCCCTTGAGCGCGTTGAGCCGCTGCAGCCCGTCATCGACGAAGACGCCGAGGATCGCGAGCAGCATGATCCCGAGCCCTGCGCCGAAGTAGCCGCCGTAGACCGTCGCGGCGAAGACCGCGGCGTGAAGGGCGAGTGGGGCGGGCGAGGTGCGCCGGCGGCGGGTGGCGGCGGTCACGCGCGGCTGCACTGCGAGCAGCCCGCAGGCGGCGAGGATCAGCCACGGCACGATCGCCTCGAAGACGCTCGCCGGGCTGACGAGCAGCAGCGCCGCGCCGGCCGCCGCGCCGGCGGCGCTCGTGGCGGCGAGCGCGCGGATCCGCCGGCCCTGGCCGGCGAGCTCGCGGCGGTAGGCGAACGAGCCGCCGACGTAGCCGGGCAGCACGGCGACGGCGTTCGTCACGTTCGCGGTGATGCCCGGGTAGCCCGCGGCAAGCAGCGCGGGGAACGTGATCAGCGAGCCGCCGCCCGCGACCGCGTTGACGATCCCGGCGCCGAAGCCCGCGCCGGCGAGGAGGGCGGCGGTGCCGGCGTCCACGAACGCTAGTCGTCGAGTTCGGTGAGCGGCCGCGCGGGGACGCCGCCGACCCGCGCGCCGGCGGCCACGTCGCGCGTCACCACGGCGTGCGGGCCGACGATCGCGTCGGGCCCCACGGTCACGCCGCGCAGCACGCCCGACCCCAGCCCGATACGCGCCCGCTCGCCGATGATGATCGGCGTCGCGACGATCGGCTGTGCGCGGATCGGCAGCTCGACGTCGTCGACGACGTGGTCGAAGTCGACGAGCACCGCGCCGTCCTGGAGCCACGCGTCCGCGCCGACCGTGACGGCGGCGTGCGCGACGATCGCGCAGCGCTCGCCGAGACGGGCGCCGGCGCCGATCTCGACGCGGCCCTGCTGCACGACGATCCGCGTGCGCTCGCCGATCCGGCAGCCGTCCCCGATCACGAGCTGCGCGCCGGCGCCCACCTCGAGCTGCACCTGGCGGCCGACGGCGACGTCGCGCCCGGCCACGACCCCGGGGCTGCGCAGCACGCTGCGCGCGGTTCGCAGGAGCGCCATGGCTCCGATGCTACGCGCCATTCCCGCCGCTCTGGGTTCATCCTGCGCCGGGGTGCACAACTGCCAAATCGGGCGCGCGCTCCGGCCGGCGCGCTCAGCTCGGGCGGATCACGCGCTCGCGGGCCCGTCGCGCGAGGTCGCGGGCGACCGCGCGGGCGTGGGTGGGGGCGTAGCGGGCGTCGTGGCCGCGGCGGTCGCGGACGAGCTCCGAGGGCGTCATCGCGGCGCCCAGCGCCCGCGCCGCGCGGTCGGCCAGCTCGACCTGGCCGAGCGGGGTCGGGTGCACGACATCGGGCTGGACGTGGGTCCAGCCGCCAAAATCGGCCAGGTCGGCGATGACCGCGCCGTGCTCAGCGGCGACGCGGCGCACGATCTCCCCGGCGGCGACGGGCTTGGGCGCGGACGTCGGCCGGCCCAGATCCTCCGGCAGCGTGAGCATGAGCAGGCGCGCGCAGCGCGCGGCCAGTCCGGCGGCGACCGCGTCGAGGTCGCGCTCGTAGGCGGCGCCGTCGAACGCCGTCGAGCGCACGTCGTTGACGCCCGCGTAGAGCGTCCCGAGGTCGTAGTCGCAGCGCACGCGCGGCAACTGCTCGTGCAGGACGTCGGCGGTCGTCGCGCCGTTGAACGCGTAGCAGGTGTAGGGCAGGTCGAGCGCCTTCGCCAGCCACTGCGCCCACGACAGCGGCGTGATGCCCAGCGCCATCGATCCCTCGCCGACCGTGATGCTGTCGCCGAGCGCGACGAGCCCCTTGCGGCAGGGCGGCGGCCCAGGCGGCGACGCGCTCAGCGTCCTTTCCTCCCCGCGACCATCAGGTTGTAGAAGACCTGCGGCGGTAGCCGTCCCTCCAGCAGCGCGACGTCGACGCGCTGCAGCGCGAGGTAGCCGCGAAACGCGTACTGGCGCCACAGCCATGGTATGTCCTCGGGCACGGCGGTCGCCTCGAGCGTGCGGTTCATCCAGCCGAACCAGTTGGCGAGCAGCTCCTCGCCGCGCACGCGCACGTCCTCGAAGCCGGCGCCGACCGCCCAGGCCTCGACCTCCCCGGGCGTGAAGGCGTGCACGTCGACGAACGGCTCGAGCGACTCGCCGTCGAGCTCGCCGGGCTCGCTCGGCCACTCGCCGGGCGCGTCGTGGACGTCGTAGCCGCCCGCCGGCCGGGCGCGCATGAGCCTACGCCACAGCGGCGCCGTCCTCAGCGCGGCGCGCTTCGGATACGCGGCGATCCGGTCGCCGGTCTGCGACGGCTCGCCGGCGAAGAGGAACTCGCCGCCGGGGCGCAGCACGCGCTTGAACTCGGCGAACGCGCGATCGAGGTGGGGGATGTGATGCAGGACCGCGTGGCCGAGCACGAGGTCGAAGGAGTCGTCGTCGAAGGGCAGGTCCTCGGCGTCGCAGGCGACGCGTTGCACACTCACGCCGATGCGCTGCGCGTTGGCCCGCAGCGCGTCCAGCATCCCGGGGGAGATGTCGGTCGCGACGGCCTCGCGGACGATCCCGTCCTGGAGCATGTTCAGCGTGAAGTAGCCGGTGCCGGAGCCGATCTCCAGCGAGCGGCCGAACGTCGGCAACGGCTTGCCGAGCAGCTTGTGCAGCTTGCCGCGGACCTGCTTGCGCCCGATCTCGCCGTAGTCGACGCCCCACTTCGTGTCGTAGTGCTCGGCCGCGGCGTCGTGGTAGCGCGTGTTGACGTCGCGGATCGCCTCGGCGGTGGACGGTGCAGCCATCGCGGCGGCAGTCTACGGCGCTGCGCCGGCCACCCCGCCGCGAACACGATCAGCGTCGGCGGCCGGGTTCATCACCGTGCTGCCCGTCCAGCCTCCTCGGTCGCCGCGCGCAGCCGCTTGGCGTGCTCCCGGGTCAGCGCCCCGGGCGCCATCCGCCAGCGCCACGAGCCCGTCGCGCGCCCCGGGACGTTCATCCGCGCGTCGCTGCCGAGGCCGAGCACGTCCTGGGCCTGGATCATCGCCAGCCGCGCCGGCGAGGAATAGGCCAGGCGGATGATCGACCACCACGGGTCGGGCTCCTCGACGCCGGCCTCGGCGATCGCCGCCGCCGCCGCCGCGCGCGTCTCGTCGGACAGGCCCTCCCACCAGCCGCGCAGGGTGTCGGTGTCGTGCGTTCCGGTGTAGACGACGCTGTCGGTCTCGTGGTTCTCCAGGCGGTGCGGGCCGCGCGGGTCGTCGGGATCGAAGCCGAACTGCATGACGACCATGCCGGGGAAGCCGAGCGCGCGGCGCAGGCGGGTGACCGGCTCGGTGATCACGCCGAGGTCCTCGGCGATGACCGGCAGCGCTCCCAGCGAGCGCGCGGCGGCTTCGAAGACCGCGCGTCCGGGGCCGCGCCGCCAGCTTCCGCCGCGTGCGTCCGCCGCGCCGTCGGGCACCGCCCAGTAGGCGACGAAGCCGCGGAAGTGGTCGATCCGCGTGACGTCGAACATCGCGAACGTGCGCCGCAGGCGCTCGGTCCACCAGCGGTAGTCGCGGCGCTGCAGCGCCGGCCAGTCGTAGAGCGGGTTGCCCCACAGCTGTCCGGTCTCGCTGAGCGCGTCGGGCGGCACGCCGGCGACCTCGCCGGCGCGGAAGATCTCCGGGTGCGCAAGGTGGTCGGCGCTGCCGGGCGCGACGTAGATCGGCACGTCGCCGATCAGCCGTACGCCACGCTCGCCGGCGTACGCGCGCAGCGGGTCCCACTCGCGCGCGAAGCGGACCTGGTCGGCGATCGCGCGCCGCCCGCCGGCGGCGCCGGCCCAGTCGTCGATCCAGAACGACTCGGCGGCGCGGAACGCCTCGATCTCGTCGCCGCTGACCGGTGCCGCCGGGTCGGCCAGCAGGCCGCGCCACGCGGCGAACGCCGACGCCGACTTGTACGGGGAGCGGGCGCGGTCGGGCGGGCCCAGCGGCAGCATCTGCCACCACGACTGTCCGGCGTCCACGAGCCAGTCGACGAAGCGGTACGCGTCGTCGCCCAGCCTGCCGGAGGCAAGGCTGGTCGGATGAAGCTGGACGCCCGCCGAGCGCTGGGGAAGCTGTGCCTTCACGTTACGAACCGCCGGAAACGGAGAGAGTGTCAGGGAATGCCCTTGCCCAGGAACGCGAAACCGCAGCCCCGAATCCAGATCGGGAGCCCGGCGCCGATGATCGACTGCGGGCGCTACGCCTCCAAGCGGACCGTCGGCGACGCCGTCGCCGTGAGCGCCGACATCTTCGCCGACGGCCACGACGTGCTGCGCGCGGTCGTGCGTGTGCAGGCGCCCGGCTCGCGCAAGTGGGCCGAGAGCCCGATGGTGCGCACCGACGCGCAGATCGACGGCGACCGCTGGGCCGGCGCCTTCACCGTCGATCGCCTGGGCCGCCACACGTGGACGATCGAGGCCTGGACCGACCACTTCGCCAGCTGGCGCGAGGAGATCCGCCGCAAGGTCGACGCCGGCCAGCCCGACCTCTCCGGCGAGCTCTCCGAGGGCGAGGTGCTGCTCGAAGATGCCGCCGCGCGGGCGAAGAAGGGCGCCGACCGCCAGCGCATCGAGCGCGCGCTCGCCTGCCTGCGCGAGGAGACGCCGAACGCGGAGATCGCGCTGGATCCCGAGCTCTTTCAGATCATCGAGCGCTACCCCGACCGCAGCCGCTCGACGACGATGGACCAGACGCTCGCCGTCGAGGTCGACCGCGTGCGAGCGCGCTTCGGCGCCTGGTACGAGCTCTTCCCGCGCTCGTGGGGCGGGTTTCGCGGCGTCGAGACGGTCATCCCCGACCTCGCCGAGCTCGGCTTCGACGTCCTCTACCTGCCGCCCGTCCACCCGATCGGCCTGACGAACCGCAAGGGCGTCAACAACGCGCTGACCGCCAAGCCCGGCGATCCCGGCTCGCCCTGGGCGATCGGCGACCACGAGGCGGGCGGCCACATGGCGATCCACCCCGACCTCGGCACGATCGAGGACTTCGACGCGCTCGTGGCCACCGCGGGCCAGCACGGCGTCGACATCGCGCTGGACTTCGCGATCCAGTGCTCGGCCGACCACCCCTGGCTGACCGAGCACCCCGATTGGTTTCACCGCCGCCCGGACGGGACGCTGAAGTACGCCGAGAACCCGCCCAAGAAGTACCAGGACATCTACAACGTCAACTGGGACTCAGAGGACTGGCAGGGCCTGTGGAACGCCCTGCTCGAGGTCGTCATGTACTGGGCCGACCACGGCGTGAAGGTCTTCCGGGTCGACAACCCGCACACCAAGCCGCTCGCGTTCTGGGAGTGGCTCATCGCCGAGTTGCGCAAGAAGCACCCCGAGATGATCTTCCTCGCCGAGGCATTCACCCGCGCGGCGATGATGCGCCAGCTCGCGAAGGTCGGCTTCAACCAGTCCTACACGTACTTCACGTGGAAGAGCTCGAAGTGGGAGCTCACCGACTACGTCACGGAGCTCGCCACGAGCGGCATGCAGGACTACTACCGGCCGAACTTCTTCGTCAACACGCCCGACATCCTCACCGAGGAGCTGCAGCACGGCGGGCCGCCGAAGTTCGCCAGCCGGCTCGTGCTCGCGGCGACGCTGAGCCCGACCTACGGCATCTACTCGGGCTTTGAGAGCTTCGAGCGCGTGCCGGTCCGGCCGGGCAGCGAGGAATACGACCACTCCGAGAAGTACGAGGTCAAGGAGCGCGCGCTCGACGGGCCGCTGCTGTCGCTGATCGAGCGCATCAACACGATCCGTCGCGAGAACCCGGCGTTCGAGCAGCTCGACAACATCCAGTTCCTCGCGACCGAGAACGACGCGCTCCTCGCCTACGCGAAGCGCACCGCCGACAACACCGTCATCACCGTCGTGACGCTCGACCCGATCAGCGCCCAGGAGGGAGTCGTCGTGGTGCCCTACGGACTCGGTCTCGCGCCGGTCTTCACGGTGACGGACCTGCTGTCGGGCGAGAGCTTCGACTGGCGCATGGGCCGCAACTTCGTGCGCCTGGATCCGTACCGCGTCGCGCACCTCCTTCGCGTCACATGAACGCCGCACAGAACTGGTTCGAGTCTGATCCCCTGTGGTTCAAGACGGCGCTCTTCTACGAGATCCACCTACGCGGGTTCTTCGACGGCACCGGCGACGGCCACGGCGACTTCCGCGGCCTGACCGAGAAGCTCGACTATCTGCAGTGGCTCGGCGTCGACGTCATCTGGCTGCTGCCGATGTACGAGTCGCCGGGGCGCGACGGCGGCTACGACATCGCCGACTTCTACAACGTGCATCCCGACTACGGGACGATGGACGACGTCCGCTCGTTCATCGAGGCCGCCCACGAGCGCGGCATCCGTGTCATCGCCGACCTCGTCATGAACCACACGTCCAACGACCACGCGTGGTTTCAGGAGGCGCGGTCGAGCCCGGACAACCCCAAGCGCGACTGGTACGTCTGGTCTGACGACCCGACCCGCTACTCCGAGGCGCGGATCATCTTCGTCGACACCGAGACGTCGAACTGGACGTGGGACGACAAGGCCGGCGCCTACTACTGGCATCGCTTCTTCCATCACCAGCCCGACCTGAACTACGACAACGCCGAGATGCGCGCGGCGATGCTCGACGTCCTGCGCTTCTGGCTGGACGCGGGGCTGGACGGGTTTCGCCTCGACGCCGTGCCCTACCTCTACGAGCGCGAGGGCACGAACTGCGAGAACCTCGAGGAGACGCACGCGTTCCTGCGCGAGGTGCGCGCGGTCGTCGACGCCGAGTTCCCCGACCGCGTCCTGCTCGCCGAGGCCAACCAGTGGCCGGCCGACGTCGTGGACTACTTCGGCGACGGCGACGAGTGCCACATGGCCTTCCACTTCCCGGTCATGCCGCGGATGTTCATGGCCCTGCGCCGCGAGGAGGCGACGCCGATCCTCGAGATCCTCTCCCAGACGCCGCACATCCCCTCCAACTGCCAGTGGGGTCTGTTCCTGCGCAACCACGACGAGCTGACCCTGGAGATGGTCACCGACGAGGAACGCGACTACATGTACGCCGAGTACGCCAAGGACCCGCGCATGAAGCTCAACGTCGGCATCCGCCGGCGCCTGGCGCCGCTGATGGACGGCGGCCGCGACGAGATCGAGCTGCTGCACGCGATGCTGTTCAGCCTGCCGGGTTCGCCGGTCCTGTACTACGGGGACGAGATCGCCATGGGCGACAACGTCTACCTCGGCGACCGCGACGGCGTGCGCACGCCGATGCAGTGGACCGGCGACCGCAACGGCGGTTTCAGCCGCGCGGACTTCGCCCAGCTCTACGCGCCGCCGCTGATGGATCCCGTCTACGGCTACCAGGCCGTCAACGTCGAGGCCCAGCTGCGCACCCCGAGCTCCCTGCTGCGCTGGCTGCGGCGCTTCATCGCCCTCAGGAAGGAGCACCCGGTCTTCGGCCTGGGGTCCTTCGAGGCGCTGACGCCGGGCAACCCGAAGATCTTCGCCTGCATCCGCACGTACGAGGACGACGTCGTGCTGTGCGTGCACAACGTCGCCCGCTCGGCGCAGGCCGTCGAGCTCGACCTGAGCTGGTACCACGGCCGCCGCCCGGTCGAGATGTTCGGGCGTACGGCGTTCCCGCGGATCGGCGAATGGCCCTATCTGCTGACCCTGGCCCCGCGCGGGTTCTTCTGGTTCACCCTTGAGGAGGACGCCGAGTGAGCTTGCCCGACCACATCGAAGGCCCGCTGGAGAAGTGGGTCACCGAGCAGCGCTGGTTTGCCTCCAAGTCGCGCGAGGTGGCCTCCGTGACGGTGCTTGAGCGGATCGGCCTCAGTGCGTCGCCGGCCCTGGAGATCGAGCTCGTCGAGACCCGCTTTCAGGCGGGCACGCACGAGCTCTACCAGCTGCTGCCGGGCGAGGACGGCGGGCTGCGGCTGCTCGCCGGCATGCTCGGCTCGGAGGCGACGGTCGACGGCGTCTCCTTCCACGGCGGCCTGGAGCCGACGGGGGACATCCGCCCGATGGGCGCCGAGCAGTCCAACTCGTCGATCGTCTTCGGCGAGGAGCAGGTGCTGAAGATCTTCCGGCGCGTCGAGCCGGGCATCAATCCGGAGCTCGAGATGCTGCGCTTCCTGTCCTCGCGCGGCTTTCCGAACGTCGCGACGCTGACCGGCTGGTACGACTACTCCGGCGAGCTCATGCAGGCGACGCTCGGGATCATGCAGGAGTTCATCGGCGAGGCCCGCGACGGGTGGGAGCTCGCGCTCGAGGACCCGCGCGGCATCCTGGCGCGGATCCCCGAGCTCGGTGCCGCGACGGGCGAGATGCACAGCGTCCTGGCCTCGGAGGCGACCGACCACGCGTTCACCCCCGAGGAGCCCAGCGCGGAGGCGCTGTCGCTGCTGACCGCGACGATCGACGAGCAGATCGAGCAGGTCTTCCTCGACCTGCCCGAGGACAATCCCGCGCTCGCGCCGATCCTCGGCCGTGGCGAGGAGATCCGCGACCGGCTGCAGGCGATGTCGCACGTCGGCGTCGGCGGGCGGCTGATCCGCCACCACGGTGACTACCACCTCGGCCAGACCATGCTGAGAACGCCCGCCCACGCGGCGGGGGGCGGGGGCGAATCGCGCTGGATCATCCTGGACTTCGAAGGCGAGCCCGCCCGCTCGCTGCTCGAGCGCCGCCGCAAGCGCTCGCCGCTGCGCGACGTCGCCGGGATGCTGCGCTCGTTCGCCTATGCGGCATCGGCGTCGGAGCTGCTGCGCGGGGTGCCCGCGCCGGAGGGCTGGGAGGACGAGGCGCGCACCGCCTTCCTCGACGCCTACATGGAGACGGTCGAGCCGACGCTGCTGCCGGCCGGCCGCCCGGCGAGCGACAAGCTCCTGGCGATCTTCGAGCTCGAGAAGGCGGTCTACGAACTGCGCTACGAGCTCAACAACCGTCCCGACTGGGTGCCGATTCCCGTTGCGGGAATCGCACGACTGCTGCAAGAGGACCACGATGACTGAGCCCGCACCCGTGACCACCGCAGAGCTCGACCGGCTGGTCGCCCGCGACCACCACGATCCGCACGCGATCCTCGGCGCCCACGCCTCCCCCGGCGGCGTTACGATCCGCGCGCTGCATCCGGCGGCCGAGTCCGTCGTCGCGCAGCCCGAGGGGGTCGAGTTCGAGCGCATCCATCCCGGCGGCCTGTTCGAGGGCGAGCTGCCCGGCGCGAAGCTCGGGGCGGGCGGGGCGCCTCCGACCTACGAGCTCGAGGTGCGCTACCCCGACGGCGGGACGTGGGTCACGCAGGATCCCTACCGCTTCGCCCCGACGCTGTCAGACCTCGACGAGCACCTCTTCCGCGAGGGCCGTCACGAGCAGCTGTGGTCGAAGATGGGCGCGCACCGGCGCGAGCTCGACGGCGTGCACGGCACGTCGTTCGCGGTGTGGGCGCCGGCCGCGCGGTCGGTCTCGGTCGTCGGCGACTTCAACTTCTGGGACGGGCGGCTGCACATGATGCGGGCGCTCGGCGGCTCGGGGATCTGGGAGATCTTCATCCCCGCCGTGGGCGACGGCGCGCGCTACAAGTTCGAGATCCGCGCGCAGTCGGGCGAGCTGCTGCTGAAGGCCGACCCGTTCGCCTTCCAGACCGAGCTACCGCCGCAGACGGCGTCGATCGTGCACTGCTCGGCGTACGAGTGGAACGACGCGGACTACCTCGCCGAGCGGGTGCGGTCCAAGCCGCTCGCGCGGCCGATGTCGACGTACGAGGTTCACCTCGGCTCGTGGCGGCTGAACCCGCTGGAGGACAACCGCCCGCTGACGTACCTCGAGCTCGCCGACGAGCTGGCCTCCTACGTCGTCGACCTCGGCTTCACGCACCTCGAGCTGCTGCCGGTGATGGCGCATCCGTTCACCGGCTCCTGGGGCTACCAGGTGACGTCGTACTACGCGCCAACGCCGCGCTTCGGCTCGCCGGACGACTTCCGCGCGTTCGTCGATCGCATGCACGAGCACGGCATCGGCGTGATCCTCGACTGGGTTCCGGCGCACTTCCCGCGCGACGCCTGGGCGCTGGCGCGCTTCGACGGCTCGGCCCTGTACGAGCACGAGGATCCGCGCCGTGGCGAGCATCCCGACTGGGGCACGCTCGTCTTCAACTACGGGCGCAACGAGGTCCGCAACTTCCTCGTCGCCAACGCGCTCTTCTGGGCGCGCGAGTTCCATTGCGACGGCATCCGCGTCGACGCCGTCGCCTCGATGCTCTACCGCGACTACTCGCGCAAGGCCGGCGAGTGGGTGCCAAACGAGTTCGGCGGCCGCGAGGACCTGGAGGCGGTGGCGTTCCTGAAGGAGCTCAACGAGGTGCTGCACCGCGACGAGCCGGGCGTCATCTCGGCGGCCGAGGAGTCGACGGCCTGGCCGGGCGTCTCACGCCCGACGTACCTCGGCGGCCTGGGCTTCGGCTTCAAATGGAACATGGGCTGGATGCACGACACACTGGCGTACTTCCAGCAGGACCCGATCCACCGCCGCTACCACCACCACGAGCTGACGTTCGCGCTCGTCTACGCGTTCAGCGAGAACTTCATCCTGCCGCTGTCGCACGACGAGGTCGTGCACGGCAAGGGCTCGCTGATCAACAAGATGCCGGGCGACCGCTGGCAGAAGTTCGCCAACCTGCGCGCGCTGTACGCGTTCATGTGGGCGCATCCCGGCAAGAAGCTGCTGTTCATGGGACAGGAGTTCGCCCAGGAGGACGAGTGGGGCCACGCCCGCTCGCTGGACTGGCACCTGCTCGAGCAGGGCGAGCACTCCGGCGTGCAGGCGCTGATCCGCGAACTGAACCGCGTGCTGCGCTCTACGCCGGCGTTGTACGAGGTCGACTTCGAGGGGCGTGGCTTCTACTGGATCGAGCCCAACGACGCCGACGCCAACGTCGTGGCGTTCGCGCGGGTTGGCGAGGACCCTTCCGGTGATGTCTTGATCTGCGTGGCGAACCTTTCGCCGGTGCCGCGCCCGGGCTACCGGCTCGGCCTGCCGCGCTCCGGGCGCTGGGTCGAGGCGCTGAACACCGATTCGGCGTTCTACGGCGGGACGGACACGGGGAACCTCGGCGGCGTCGAGGCCGAGCCGCTGCCGTGGCACGACCAGCCCTGCTCGGCGGAGATCACGCTGCCGCCTTTGGGTGTGGTGTGGCTGGTGCCGGAGGAACGGCCGGTGGTGGCGGCGACGGCGGGGGATGGGCGGGAGAAGAAGGCCCGCGACGCGTAGCGCCGCCGCCGTTCCTCGCTCAAGATGGCAGCGGCGCGGCCGCTTTCGCTTTCGTCCGTGGCTGTTGCGTAAAGCCCGTGGCGTCCGAGGGGTTTAGCGATGGAGCGCGGAACGCGCGGTGGCGACCTTCATGACCAGGCGGTTGGAGTTCTCGATCGGTTGGAAGTCGTGGTGTTCGTAAAAGCGTCGGGCGCTTGCTTCGAGGGCATCGACCGCGATCATGCGTCCGCCGGCGTGGGTGGCTGCGGCGACGATCCGTTCGAGTGCATCAAGCAGCAACTGCGTGCCCAAGCCCTGGCCGTGTAGCGATCGGTCGAGCGCCAGGCGGGCGAGCAGGTAGCCCGGAACGATGCTGTAGCCGGCGCTCAGCGATCGGGCAGGCAGTTCGCTGTTGGCGAACTGCGTAGGCGCGATGGCGTAGAACGCCATGACGGGCGTGCTGTCGGGCGCTGTCCAGACGGTCGTGTGGGCGCTCCCGGCGCGCTGCGCTCGCATGGCGCCTTCGCGCAGCCAACGATCGAGCACATCTCGTCCGCTCTCAAAGGCGCCGACGTCGTGATGCTCGTCCAGCGCAGCGGAGATCCAAAGCGTCACGCGCGCCGGTAACGGCGCTCGGCCTCGGCGGCCTGTTGTAGGCGCGGCGCGCCGTCGTCATGATCCAGCGACCCGACGAGCGCGTCGAACTGATCGGCTGGCATCAGCGTGCGGTCCGCGCGACCGAGCACGTGTTCTGCTTCGCGCATCGCGGCACCCAGCACAAACGCCGACACCGACAGATCCTGCGCGCGGGCGGCTCGCGAGATCCGCTCCTCACTGATTGCGTCGGCGCGCATCTCGATCCGTTTGGTACGCGTCGCCATACTGGTAACTGTACGGCACTCGTACGGCGCGTACAACTGGTGCCGACGGCCGGGGCGCGCGTGTCGCTTCTCGCGCAAAGGGGGCATCTCGAAAGCACCAGTGGGTCGGCCGTCATGGCGGCCGCGCGGACGCCGTCGCGCGCGACCACCGAGAGACGGCGCCGCTATGTTTCCTCGAACCTAGACCAGGCGCCCGTCGAGACGCTCGGGACTCCGCAGGCTCGCCGTGGTCTCAGGGCAGCAGCCGGAAGGTCGTCTTGGTCTTCTCGATGAGGGCGGTTCCGCGTGCGCCGGCGTAGCGGCCGGTGCCCCCGGCGATCGGCAGCGTGAACGGCGGGTTGGCGGGCGTCGTGCCGGTAGTGGTGAGCGTTCCGCCGGGAATGACCCATCCCATCGTGCACACGGTCGCGTGCGTGACGCACGGACGGTCTTCGCGTCGTCGGCCCGGGCGGTGATCGCAGCGTCCGTCGCACGGGTGATCCGCGATGCCACGGATCCGCCCGAAGGCGGATGCGCTGCGGCGGCGTGGGCGCTACGGTCGGTCGATGCGCACGGCTTGGGCACGCTCGCATGCCGCCGCAGCACGCGACGTCCTGCTCGTGGCGTGCCTGGCGGGCTCGTTGCAGTACGAGGTGTGGGTGGGACCGCTGTTTCAGGAGCTCTCCGGGCCCCGGCTCGCGAACGCGACCGTCCTGGCGTTGGTCTGCGTGCCGTTGCTGTGGCGGCGCACCCAGCCGATCACGTCGTTCGCGGTCGTCGTCGTGGCCGCCGCGCTGCAGGTGAAGATCGAGCATCAGACGTGGCTCGTGCCGAGCTACGAGGGCACGATGCAGGGGTGGTTCGCGACGTTGATCGCCTTCTACTCCGTCGCCGCCCACGCCGCGCCGCGCCGCGCGATGGTCGCCGGCCTGGTCGGCGGCGCGACGCTGGTGGCCAACGACCTCACGCAGCTGCTCACCGCAACCACGACGCGCTCAACAACACGGTCCCGGCGTGGTTCATCGTGGGCGGCGCCTGGGGGTTGGGCTACGCGCTGCGTGGCCGCCAGGTCCAGGTGCACGAGCTCGCAGACCGCGCCGCGCGACTGGAGCACGAGCAGCAGCAGCAGGCCCGTGCGGCGGTCGCCGCCGAGCGCTCGCGGATAGCGCGCGAGCTGCATGACGTGGTGGCACACAGCCTCAGCGTGATCGTCATCCAGGCGCAGGCGGCGTACCGCGTGCTCGACGGCGACCAGCCGTCCGCGCGTGAGGCGCTGGGCTCGATCGATGCGACCGGCCGCCAGGCGCTGGTGGAGATGCGACGGCTCGTCGGAATGTTGCGCGAGGACGCCGAGCTGAGCCTGATGCCCCAGCCCGGGCTCGGTCAGCTCGACGCGCTGCTCGCCAAGATGCGTGACGCCGGCCTGCGCGTCGAACTGGCCGTCGAAGGCCAGCCGCGATCGCTCACGCCCGGCCTGGATCTCACCGCCTACCGCATCGTGCAGGAAGCGCTGACGAACACGCTCAAGCACGCGGGTCCGGCCACAGCCAGCGTCGTCCTGCGCTTCGAGGCCGAGGACATGGAGCTCGAGGTCATCGACGACGGCCACGGATCGCGCGACGCCAACAGCTCCGGCCACGGCCTCGTCGGCATGCGCGAACGCGTAGCCGTGTACGGGGGTGAACTGGAAAGCGGCACCTGCAACGGCCGCGGCTTTCGCGTGCGAGCGCGCCTGCCGACGTGAGCCTTCGCGTTCTCATCGCCGACGACCAGGCGCTGGTCCGCACGGGCTTTCGCAAGATCCTGGAGTGCGAGTCGGACATCGAAGTCGTCGGTGAGGCCGAGGACGGCGCCCAGGCGATCGAGCGCTGCGGCCAACTGCGCCCCGACGTCGTCCTCATCGACATCCGGATGCCCCGCGTCGACGGGCTCCAGGCGACCCGCGACCTTGCCGGCAGCACACGCGTGATCATCCTCACGACCTTCGACGTCAACGAGTACGTCTATGAAGCCCTGCGCTGTGGAGCAAGCGGCTTTCTGCTGAAGGACACCCAAGCCGACCAGCTGCTGACCGCCATCCGCGTCGTGGCGCAGGGCGATGCGCTGCTCTCGCCGTCGATCACCCGCCGGCTGATCGAGCAGTTCGCGCGACGACCGCTGCCCAGCAGCCGCCCGGACGCGCTCGCGCATCTGACCGAGCGTGAACTCGAGGTGCTGCAGCTCGTCGCGCGCGGTCTCTCGAACGCCGAGATCGCACGAGAGCTCATCGTCGGCGACGCCACCGTCAAGACGCACGTCTCGCGCGTACTGAACAAGCTCGGCCTCCGCGATCGCGTCCAAGCCGTCGTGATCGCCTACGAATCCGGGCTCGTGCAACCCGGCACCGGCTGATCGCGACTGCCGCGGAGGTGGTTGACAGGATTGTTCTCATTGGTGAACGCGTCTCCGGCGAGCACGGCGGCCGTGACGTACGCATGTCAGGCCGTCCGCCGTCGGTTGGTTTCTGGCATCTGGTCAGCCGACCACCGCTGCACCGAGGACTCTTCCCAATGAGCAGTTGAGCTCTCCGGCGGCGATCCCGGCTTGCACCTCGGCGGCGCTCGTGTACGGCATGTCGGCGATGTCGAAGTTGAGGCCCGGCAGGCAGCGCACGAGCTGGACTGCCGCGTTTGCCGCGTTGTAGCTCGGGTCTCCCGGCAGCACGGAGGGCACCAAGCCACGCTCCGAACCGCTGCCGGGGCTGCGGTCACACGGAGCCACCCTTCGGCGACAGCGCATCGAGGACTACTGCCTCCGCGTGGACGCGGGCGAGTTGCGTCCCTGGGCGGCGCCGTTCTGGACGCGGTCGCCGGCCAGGTCAGCCGCGCGTGCGCCGTACGGTGACGGTCGCGACCCGCTTGATCGCGCTGCCACGGCCGATGCGTGCCGTGCGCACCGTGATCGTGCCCTTCAGCGACCGGCGCGCGGCTGCGCGACGGGCCGCGCGCGTGGCGCGCACGACGACCCGCTGCGAGCGCCCGGCCCTGAAGAGGAAGCGATTGGTGCCCAGCCGGACGAGCTTGCGGCCCGGAGCCGGACGCACGTCGATGCGCAGCGTGCCGCTGCACGTGGCGCCGGTGCAGGTCAGATGCGGGCGGACGGTGCCGTCGGCGCGGATACGCAGGATCTGGCGCGCGGGCGCCCTGGCGAGCCCCTGCCCGATGCGCGGGACGACGAGCGGTGCCTGGGCGATCAGCGTCGGCCCGGCGACAGCTGCCGGCGACAGCGACGCTGCGAAGATCCGCTGGACGTCGCCGCTGATGCTCGTCCACGCCAGCGCGGCGCGGCCCGCGCCGTCGATCGCGACGTCGGGGATGTCGATCGAGCGACCCACCCCGCGCGCCAGCGCCAGCGGCCTGGAGAACGAACCAGCGTCGCCGGCGATCGCGACCTGCGCGACGGGATCGCGGAAGCGATCGGTCTCAAGCCAGCCGAGTACCGCGTTGCCGCCGCTCGCCATCGCGAAGCGGGTCGGACCGCCGACGTCGCGGTCCGCGGCGGTCAGTCGCTCGGGCGCGCCGAACGGGGCGTTGACGCTGCCGCGCCGGACGTGCAGCTCGAAGCGCCCGGGGAAGACCGGCGTCGGCTGCAGCGTCATGATCGTCCGGCCCTGGCCGTCGACGCCGATCGATTCCGGCGGCCGGGAAGCGGCGACGCCGGACGACACCGGCGCGCCGAAGCCGCCGCCCGGCAGGCGCTTGGACGAGCGCAGGAAGCCGCCGTCCGGCCAGACGGCAACGGCGTGCCCCTGCGGGCCGACGCCGAGAGCGATGCCGCGCGCGAACAGCGAGGCGTCGTCGAGCACCGCGAGCTCGCCGAACGAGCCATCCGCCCTGCGGACGATCGTCGCCGGGTGCATCTGCGCGTCGGTGCCGCCGAACGTCGCGTCGCCCGCTTCGTCGATCGCGAGCCCGCCGTCGTGAAGTGTCGGCAGCGGGAGCGCGGCAAAGCTCGCCGGCGGTGTCGCTCGCCGGCCCGCGCCGACGACCGTCTGGGCGCCTGCGTTCATCGCCACAACCCAGTCCCCGGCGCGGTTCATCGCGACCTGCGGCCGGGCAAGCACGCCGCGCTGAACCGCGGACAGGCGCCCCGGTGCGCCGAACGATCCCCCGGCCGGGCGCAGCGCGGCGAAGACCCCGAGCGAGTCCTGCTGGCACACGTCCTTGGCGCAGTTGTAGGAGTTGCTCGCCTCCCAGACGACCACGACGTCGCCGGCGGCGTCCATGACGACCGCGATCGAGGAGCCGCCCTGGTTCGGCGGCGCGATCGTCACGGGCGTGCCGAACGGCATGCCGGGCGTGCCGATCCTCGCCTGGATCCCCGCCGCCGCCTGCCAGACGACGACCGTCTCGCCGCTGTCGGCGGTGGCGACCTGCGGGTTGTTGAACGGAGGATTGCCCACGACCGCCGCCGTGGCGGCGGGTGCGCACAGCACGAGCGCCAGGCCGGCAGCGAGGCAGAGGTCGAATGCGACGCGAGCTGCTCTCATCGGTGCGTAGACGCCTGCGCCGCGTGAAGGTTGTGCGGTCTGGACCGGTGTACGGCCGCGTGTTCGTCGAGGCGGTTTGCTCCGCTGTCTTGCGCACACGATCTCGTAGCGCGCGCCCTCAGCCCGACATCGTCGCGCTCCACTTCGCGCCCAGCGCGGATCATTCGCCACACCCCACCCACTTTACGACCGTGCCTGAGGAGCGCCCGGCGCCCGCTGTGGCGGATCGCGTCAGTCGTCCAGGAGCTTGAGCTCCAGCGACTCGAGGAGCTCCGCAATGGGCTCGAAGTGGCGGTCGCGCGTCCAGAGCGTGGCACGCCCGCTCGCAGCGGCGGCGATCAGGACATCCGGCAGCGAGACCTGCACGCCCCGCTCGCGCAGCCTCGCGCGCACGTCGCCCGCCGTGAACCAGTGCGCCCGGTCGACGTCAAGCCAGGGCAGCGCAGCGAAGGTCTCCCACATCCTCATGCGCTGCTTCGCCTGCATCCCCGTGAGCAGTTCGGCTGCCACCGGCCCGCAGATCATCACCGCGTGGTCGTCGAGCCGCTGATCGAACTCGAGGATTGCGGGGGACGACGCGCCGCGGAGGTAGTCGATCCAGACCGAGGTGTCGGCGAGGATCAGCTCGGATTGCGCCATTGCCGTTCGATTCGCCGCTGACGTTCGATGTCCAGGCGATCAAGCTCGGCGGTGTTGTCTTCCATATCGGGGAACGCGCCGCGCAGCGCGCGAACGCGCTCGTAGACGTCCTCCTTGACGTAGTGCTCGATCGCGCGCTCGATCGCCTTCGTCTTGGAGAGCCCCGGGCTGCGGGCCATCAGCGCCTCGAGCAGGCGGTCGTCGATGTCCAGCGTGGTGCGCATGGCAGATAGTCTGGCAGATCGCTTTCGCGACGTAGTCTGGTACGGACGCCGCACGCGACAGCACGAACGGCTCGGAGAACGGGCCCCCCGAGCCGGGCTGCGGTACTCCTCGCCGGGATCGCCGAGGTGGATCATGTCGTCGCCGAGCCGCATCTCGGCGTGGTTGACGTAGCCCTGCGGGCCGCTGTGGCGCAGCACCTCCTCGAAGCCGAACGCGCGCGCCAGAAACCCCAGCGCGGCGTCGACGTCCTCGTAGAGCAGGTATGGGGTGATCGTCATCGGTCCTCCCGAGGTGGGAGGGCAGCGTACGACCGACGCGCCCGCCCGTGGCGCGGCGCACCGCGCCAGCGCTGCCATCCGGGCCAGGGTCCACGCCACGGTCGTTGGGTACCTTGGCCCGGATGCCCACCGCAACCCCCCCCGAACTCCTGCCGTGGGAACGCCGCCTCGGCGCGACCCCGCTGGACGACGACGCCGTCGAGTTCCGCGTCTGGGCGCTCGGCGCCGACAGCGTCCGCGTTCGCGTCGGCGACGACGAGCACGCGCTGACACACGTCGGCGAGGGTGTGCACGAGGGCCGCGTCGACGCGCACGGCGGCGAGGACTACGTCTTCCTGCTCGAACGCGACGGCGAGACCCACGAGCTGCCCGATCCCGCCTCCCGCCATCAGCCCGGCGGCCTGCGCGGCCCCTCGCGGATCGTCGACGCGAAGACGTTCCAGTGGACGGACGCCGACTTCGAGGCCCGCCCGCTGAAGGAGCACGTCATCTACGAGCTGCACGTCGGCACGTTCACGCCGGAGGGCACCTTCGACGCCGCGATCGACTACCTGCCGGGGCTCGCCGAGCTCGGCGTCACCGCGATCGAGGTCATGCCGGTCGCCGAGTTCCCCGGCAACCACGGCTGGGGCTACGACGGCGTCTACCTCAGCGCCGCGCAGTCGACCTACGGCGGGCCGCTCGCCTTCCAGCGGCTCGTCGAGGCCGCCCACTCGAGCGGCCTGAGCGTCATCCTCGACGTCGTCTACAACCACGTCGGCGCGTCGGGCAACCAGGCGCTCGCCGCCTTCGGGCCGTACTTCACCGATCGCTACTCGACGTTCTGGGGCAACGCGATCAACTACGACGACGAGTACGCCGACCCCGTCCGCGAGTGGGTGCTGCAGTCCGCCGAGGGCTGGGTGCGCGACTTCCACGTCGACGGGCTGCGCCTCGACGCGATCCATGCGATCTACGACACCGGCGCCGTGCCGATCATGGCCCAGCTCGCCGAGCGCGTCCACGCCGCCCGGGGTGGGCGGGGCGGTGCCCTCGTCATCGCCGAGTCGGGCCTCAACGACCCGAAGGTCATCCGCCCGCGCGAGCTCGGCGGCTTCGGCCACGACGCGCAGTGGGCCGACGACTTCCACCACGCCCTGCGCGTCCTGCTGACCGGCGATCGCGGCGGCTACTACGAGGAGTTCGGCGCCGTCGCCGACCTGGCGAAGGCGTTCCAGCGGCCGTTCGTCCACGACGGGCGGTACTCGACGTTTCGCAAGCGCCGCTTCGGCGCGCCCGCGGACGATCGCCCGCCCGAGCAGTTCGTCGTCTTCGACTCAAACCACGACCAGGTCGGCAACCGCGCCTTCGGCGATCGCCTGCCGGCGCAGGCGCGCCCGCTCGCGGCCTTCGTCACGCTGCTGTCGCCGTTCGTCCCGATGCTCTTCATGGGCGAGGAGTACGGTGAGCCCGCGCCGTTTCAGTTCTTCTCAGACCACATCGACGAGGAGATCGCGACCGCCACGCGCGACGGGCGCCGGCGCGAGTTCGCGGCGTTCGCCGAGTTCGCCGGCGAGGAGGTGCCCGACCCGCAGGATCCCGCGACGTTCGAGCGCTCCAAGCTCACGCGCGAGCGCGACGAGGCGGTCGCGGACCTGTTCGCAAGACTGTTGCGCGTGCGCCGCCAACTGCCCGACGAGGAGACCATGACCGAATTCGACGAGCAGGCGCGCTGGCTGACGGTCGACCGCGGCGCCTACCGGCTGGTCTGCAACTTCGCCGACGCGCCGCAGGCGATTCCGATCGCCGCCGGGCACAGCGAGGTCGTGCTCGTGGCGAGCCCGAGCGACGACGCGGCGCGGATCGGCGACGGCACGGTCACCCTGGCGCCGCGCTCGGGAGCGCTCGTCCGATGAGCACGCAGAACGGCATCGAGGTATGGCCGGGGCGCCCGTTTCCGCTCGGTCCGACGTGGAACGGCCGCGGGACGAACTTCAGCATCTTCAGCGAGCACGCCGAGCGCGTCGAGCTGTGCCTCTTCGACGGCCCCGACGACATCGAGACGCGCATCGAGATGGTCGAGCGCACGGCCTACAACTGGCACTGCTACCTGCCGGGCATCGGGCCCGGCCAGCGCTACGGCTACCGCGTCCACGGCCCCTACGAGCCCGAGGACGGCCACCGCTTCAATCCCTGCAAGCTGCTGATCGATCCGTACGCGAAGGCGATCGAGCTCGAGATCCTCTGGGACAGGGCGAGCACGCTGCCCTACATCCCCGACGACACCGACGTGGCGGACCTCGAGCCCGACGACGAGGACGACGCCGAGGCGATCCCCAAGGGGTTCGTCATCGATCCCGGCTTCGACTGGGAGGGCGATCGCCTGCTCGGCACGCCGTGGACTGAGACCGTCATCTACGAGGCGCACGTCAAGGGCTTCACGAAGCTGCACCCCGACGTGCGCGAGGACCTGCGCGGGACGTACGCCGGCCTGGCCTCCCCGGCGGCGATCGCCTACCTCCAGGAGCTCGGCGTCACCGCCGTCGAGCTGCTGCCCGTCCACCACAAGGCCGACGAGCACTTCCTCGTCGAGAAGGGCCTGAGCAACTACTGGGGCTACAGCTCGATCGGCTACCTCGCGCCGCACGCCGAGTACGCCGCGACCGGCTTCGAGGGCGAGCAGGTGCGCGAGTTCAAGGGCATGGTCAAGGCGCTGCACAAGGCCGGCATCGAGGTGATCCTCGACGTCGTCTACAACCACACCGCCGAGGGCAACCACATGGGCCCGATGCTGTCCTTCAAGGGCGTCGACAACAAGAGCTACTACCGGCTCATGCCCGACGACCAGCGCTTCTACATGGACTTCACGGGAACGGGCAACAGCCTCAACCCGGTCCATCCGAGCGTCCTGCGGCTGATCATGGACTCGCTGCGCTACTTCGTCATCGAGTGCCACGTCGACGGCTTTCGCTTCGACCTCGCCAGCGCGCTGGCCCGCGAGCTCTACGACGTCGATCGCCTCAGCGCGTTCTTCGACACGATCCACCAGGACCCGGTGCTCTCGCAGGTCAAGCTCATCGCCGAGCCCTGGGACGTCGGCCCGGGCGGCTACCAGGTCGGCAACTTCCCGGTGCTGTGGACCGAGTGGAACGGGATGTACCGCGACACGATGCGCGACTTCTGGCGCGGCGAGGCCAGCGTCGGGGACTTCGCGCAGCGCCTGACCGCCTCCAGCGACCTCTACAAGGAGGACGGCCGCGAGCCGTTCGCCTCGATCAACTTCATCACCGCGCACGACGGCTTCCCGCTCGCCGACCTCGTCGCCTACAACGAGAAGCACAACGAGGACAACCTCGAGGACAACAAGGACGGCACGGACGACAACCGCTCGTGGAACCACGGCCACGAGGGCCCGACCGACGACCCCGAGATCATCGCGCTGCGCGAGCGCCAGCAGCGCAACTTCCTCACGACCCTGCTGCTGTCCCAGGGCGTGCCGATGCTGCTCGGCGGCGACGAGTTCTCGCGCTCGCAGGGCGGCAACAACAACGCCTGGTGCCAGGACAACGAGATCTCCTGGTTTCACTGGGACATCGACGCGCACGGCCGGTCGTTGCAGGAGTTCACGAAGCGGCTGATCCGGCTGCGCCACGACCACCCGGTGTTCCGCCGCCGCCACTTCCTCACCGGCGACGCGACCGGCGCGACGGGGCAGGGCCTGCCCGACGCGTGGTGGTTCCGGCCCGACGGGCGCCGCATGACGCAGCGCGACTGGCAGCAGAACGGGCACGTCATCGGCCTGTTTCTCAACGGCCAGGAGTTCTCCTACCGCGGCCGCGAGGGCGCCAAGATCGTCGACGACTCCTTCCTGCTGCTCATCAACGGCCATCACGAGGACATGACGTTCACGCTCCCGGGCCGGCGCTTCGGCAAGTCGTGGGCGCTGGAGCTCAGCACCGCCGACCCGAACGCCGCGCCGGGAGCGCTTCAGACCGGCACGCGAGAGCCGCATGAGGTCAAGGCGCGCTCGGTGACGGTGCTCAAGCGCGTCGACCTCGCGAAGTGAGCGAGCTGCGCGCCACCTACCGGCTGCAGCTCGGGCCGCAGATGCGCTTCGCCGACGTGCAGGCGCTCGTGCCCTACCTGCAGTCGCTGGGCATCAGCCACCTGTACCTCTCGCCGTCGCTGCAGGCGCGGTCGGGCTCGACGCACGGCTACGACGTCGTCGACCCGACTCGCGTGTCGGAGTCGCTCGGCGGCGAGGAGGGGCTGCGGGAGCTGGCCGGCGCCGGCCTCGGGATCATCCTCGACATCGTCCCCAACCACATGGGCGCCGGGGACGAGAACCGCTGGTGGGCCGACGAGCAGGAGCGCCTGCGTGTCTTCGATGTCGACCCCGAGAGCGGGCACTACCGGCGCTTCTTCGACATCGACGACCTCGCCGGCGTGCGCGTCGAGGATCCCGAGGTCTTCGAGCTGACGCACCGCAAGGTGCTGTCGCTGCTGGGCGACGGCGTCGTCGAGGGGCTGCGGATCGACCATCCCGACGGTCTGGCCGACCCGGCCGGTTACCTCGATCGTCTGGCCGGCGAGGGCGCATCGCGGATCTGGGTCGAGAAGATCCTGCACCCCGGGGAGGCGCTGCGCGACTGGCCGGTCAGCGGCACGGTCGGCTACGAGTTCCTCAACGACGTGCAGGGGCTGTTCATCGACCCGGCGGGCGAGGACTGCTTCACCCAGCTGGCGTACGAGCTCACCGGCGAGGGCCGCGCCTTCGCGGAGGTCGCGCTGCAGGCGCAGCTCGAGCAGGCCCGTGGGACGTTCGATCGCGAGGTGCGGCGGCTGCGCGCGATCCACGATCCCGGCGAGCTCGAGCAGGCGCTCGCGCGGCTGCCGGTCTATCGCACGTACGTGCGCGACGGCGTCTTCGAGGAGGCCGACCGCCACGCGCTGGCCGCCGCCGGCCGCCCCGACCTCTTCGACGGCGCGCCCGAGGAGTTCGTCGCGCGCTTTCAGCAGACCTCGCCGCCGGTGACGGCGAAGGGGATCGAGGACACGGCGTTCTACCGCTACGTGCGCCTGCTGGCGCTCAACGACGTCGGCGGCGACCCGGGCCGCTGGGGCGTGTCGGTCGACGACTTCCATGCCGGCAACCTCGAGCGTGCGCGGCGCTTCCCCGACAACCTGCTCGTCACGCAGACGCACGACACCAAGCGCTCGGGCGACGCGCGCGCCCGGATCGGCGCGCTGAGCGCGATGGCGGAGGGCTGGGCGACGTGCGTGCGGCGCTGGTACGAGCTGACCGACGTGCTGGTGCAGGACGGCGCGGGTGGGCGGGCGCCGGATTCACAGGAGCGCTACCTCATCTTCCAGACCCTCGTGGGCGTCTGGCCGATCACGCCGGACCGGCTCGGAGGCTACATCGAGAAGGCGCTGCGCGAGGCCAAGCGCAACACGAACTGGGTCGACCAGAACCACGAATGGGAGGAGCGCGTCAAGCGCTTCGCGGTGGCGCTGCTCACGCATGAGCCGTTCGTCGCGTCGTTCGAGCCGTTCCTCGCTGAGGTGGCGGCGGCCGGCGAGCGTTCCGCGCTCGGTCAGCTGCTGCTCAAGCTCACGGTTCCCGGCGTGCCCGACGTCTACCAGGGCGACGAGCTCATCGACCTTTCGCTCGTCGATCCCGACAACCGCCGGCCGGTCGACTGGGAGGCGCGCCGCGAGGCGCTGGCGGCGTTGCAGGGCGGGTCGCAGCCGGCGCGCGAGACGATGAAGCTGCACCTCATCTCGCGGGCGCTGGAGCTGCGCGGCCGGCGGCCTGAGGTCTTTGCGGCGGGTGGGCCCTACACGCCGATTGCGGCAGGACCGGACGTGGTGGCCTTCAGCCGCGGCGCCGACGCCGAGGTCGTGGTGATCGTGGTCCTGCGCCATGGCGGCGAGGGCGTCGAGATCGACCTGCCGCCGGGCGACTATCGCAACGTTCTGAGCGGGCGCAGCCACGCGATGGGCGGTGCGACGGCACTGTCGCGGCTCGTCGACGCGCACGGCCTCGCGCTGCTCGAGCGCGCCTGACGATCGGCGCTCGCTGCTCGAGCGCACCACCTCCTCGCAGACGAGCGCCACGCCCTCGGTCAGGTCAGATCGTGCTGGTTGGAAGCCGCCTTCGTCGGTGGGTCCGCGACGAGCGCCTGCGCGGTGCTCAGCGGGTCGCCCGCGGCATGGTGGACGCCCAGCTGCCGGGCCAGCTCGGCGTTGGCCGCGCTGCCCGCGAGGATCGTGTGGTGGCGGAGGCCGAGTTCGGCGATGGCGGGACCCGCCGCGGTCAGGCGCTCCGGATCGAGCGCGCAGAGGACGACCGCGGCCGGGCTGAGCGCCGCGCTCATGTCGGCGACCTGATCGACCGGCGTGTCGGCGCCGAGGTAGGCGATACGCCAGCCGCGATCGGACAGCACGAGCCCGAAGCAGACGAGGCCGAGGGTGTGGCGCTCGCCGGGCGCACAGGCGAGCAGCGCCAGCGGCCCGGGGCCGGCCTCCCAGCCCTTGGCCATTCCCAGCAGCCGGCGCTCGACGAGATGGCTGGCGAAGTGCTCGTGACCGACGGTCAGCTCAGCGCGCTCCCAGCGCACGCCGATCTCGCCGAGCAGGGGCAGCACCACATCGCGGATGCCGGCCACGGAGCCGGGCGAGAACGCGGCGTCGAGCAGGGCGTCGAAGCGCGTGGCGTCAAACGCCTCGGCGGCGGCGATCAGCGCTTCGAGCAGCTCCGCGGGGTCGGCCGGCGCCGCGACGTCGCGCCCCGACTCCGCGACGGCGAGCGCCGCGGCCTGCGCGGCCGCGAGGCCGCGCGCCATGTGCGCCTGCATCGAGCGGATCCGCCGCTCGTCGGCGGCCGAGTAGAGCCGGTAGCCGCCCGCGCTGCGCTCCGGTCGCAGCAGGCAATAGCGGCGCTCCCAGGCGCGCAGCGTCTCCTCCTGCACGCCGACGAGCGCGGCGAACCCCTTGATCCGCCAGCGGTCTTCGGGTTCCCTCACGCCCGCAGTATCGCAGGCTGGACCAACCTTTGACAAACACTGTGCAAGGACTGTACAGTTTGCGCATGCCGACAGCCACGATCATCTCTCAGCCCCGCAGCTACGGCGTCACCGCCACCGCCCCCGACAGCATCCTCATGACGCGCATCGCCGCCGGTGACACCGCCGCCTTCGACGAGCTCTACCGCCGTCACGGCCACCGCGCCCTCATGCTGGCCCGCAAGCTCTGCGCCACCCGCGAGCTCGCCGAGGAGGTCACGCAGGAGGCGTTCATCTCGCTCTGGCGCGGCGCACACGCCTACCGGTCCAGCGCCGGCAGCGTGAGCGTGTGGCTGTCGAGCATGGTCCGCAACCGGGCGATCGACGCGTGGCGGCGGGCGTCCGTGCGGCCGGTCGAGGTCGAGGCGTTCGAGGACGGGCCCGGCCAGCTGCGTGCCGCCGCGGACGCCGAGCCGGCAGCGCCCGAGCGCGTCCTCGCCCTGTCGCTGATCGCCGATCTGCCGGCCCCGCAGAAGGAGGCCGTCTTCCTCGCGTACTTCGGCGACATGACCCACTCGGAGATCGCCAGCCACGCTGGTGCGCCGCTGGGAACCGTCAAGGGCCGTATCCGCCTCGGCCTCGAGAAGCTGCGCTCCGGCCTCGGGGAGGCGACCTCCGCCTCCCCGCGCGTAGCGGCCTGCTGAGGCCGCCCCCGGGCGCCCAGCGGGGTCACCGCATCGACGGACGCGTCATACTCGCGCCGGTGAAACTCTCTTTTCGGCTCGTTCTCGCGGCATCGCTTCTGGCCACTGCCGTGCTGGCGCCCAGCGCCGGCGCGACCCCCGCCGCCGACCTCACCGCGATGATCCGCGACCACGTTCGCGACGACAAGCTCACCCCCTGCCGGTTCACGAAGAACCAGCTCAAAGGCGCGCGCACGCAGATCAGCGCCGACATCGACACGTACGGCAAGGGCATCCGCACCGCGATCAACCGCGAGCTCAAGCGCTGGAGCGACGGCCGGTGCAAGGGCAAGCGCGGCGGTGCGAAGCTGCAGATCTCGAAGGTCCGCGGGACGGGCGCCGCCGGCAAGGAGTACGTCACGATCCGCAACCTCGCCGGCAAGACCGTGAACCTGCGCAACTACGCCCTGCGCGACAGCACCGACCACCTCCTGAAGTTCCGCTCCACCAAGCTCAAGCGCGGCGCCAAGCTGAAGGTCATCACCGGCTGTCGCAGCGGGCACAGGACGGCCATCCGGCGCGGCTCGAGCTACTACGCCTGCCGCTCGGTCGAGGTCTGGGACGACGCGGGCGACCTCGTCGAGCTGCTCGGTCCCGGCGGCGGCCTGCTGTCGCGCAAGCAGTACGGCACGGTCGCGCCTGCGCCCGCATGAGCGTCGTCAAGATCAACGCGATCACCGTCCCGCGCGAGCGCTTCGAGGACTTCGCGCAGCGCTTCGCCTCGCGCGCCGGAAAGGTCTCGAGCGCCGAGGGCTTCGAGGCCTTCGAGCTCCTGCGCCCCAACGACGACCGCGAGGTCTGCCTCGTCGTGACCCGCTGGCGCTCGGAGGAGGACTTCGACGGCTGGCTGAACGGGGCGGACTTCAAGGCCGGCCATACGCAGCACCGCACGGGCGGCCCGGTCGGGACGTCGAGCGAGCTGTGGTCCTTCGACGTGCTCGAGCTCGAGGGCCCGTCGGCCCCCATCTAGTGCTCCCTCCGGCAAGGAGGAACCACTAGTGCGCCGCCGCGCGGGGGTGGCGCTCACGGCGCTCGTCGTGGCAGCGGCCGCAGGAGCCGCGGTCGTCGTGGCGGCCGCGCCCACGGACGGCGGGCCCGCCGCAGACGCCGCGCCACCGGAGTTTCGCGTGCTCGACGCCCAGGTCAGCCCGCGACACGCCTACTTCGCGGGACGCCCGCTGACGCTGACCTTCAGCGTCGCCGCGCCCGAGCCCGTGCTGCTGCAGGTCGAGGTCGTGCGCGACGCGACCGACAAGCCGGTCGTCACGCTCGTGCCCCCGCCGGTGCCGCCGGGCGTCGCCCAGCGCGTCGAGTGGGACGGCCTGACCGGTGGCGGGAAGGTCGCGCCCGGCGGTGACTACCGGCTGCGCATCCGCGCCGCCGACGGGCGCGTGCGGCGCGGCGGCCCGTTCACCTTCCGCAGCCACCACTATCCGGTCCGCGGCCGGCACGCCGACCGCGGTCCGATCGGCACCTTCGGCGTCGGGCGCAGCGGCGGGCGCAGGCACGAGGGCTTCGACATCAACGCCGCCTGCGGAACGCCGATCGTCGCTGCCCGCGGGGGGCGCGTCGTCCGCGCCGGCTACGACCAGGTGCTCTACGGCAACTTCGTGATCGTGCGCGGCGAGCGCACTCAGCGCGCCTACTGGTACTCGCACCTGAAGAACACGACGCGGCTGCGCGTCGGCGACCACGTCAGCACCGGGCAGCGGATCGGCAGCGTCGGCGCGACCGGCAACGCGCGCACGATCGGCTGCCACCTGCACTTCGAGATCCACTCCCGCGGCCGGCCGATCGACCCGGCACCCGAGTTGCACGCCTGGGACCGCTGGAGCTAGCCTAGAAGCCCGCCCAGCGCTCTTCGGAGCGGGGGCGCTCGCGCTGGCGGCGGCAGAGCACGCAGACGACGTCGGAATCCTCGGGCTTCGCGGCTTCGAGGTCGGCGTACTCGTGGCGGCGCTCGCCCGCGAACCAGACGTGGCCGCAGTCGTCGCAGGTGCGGTCGTTGGGGTCCGGCCAGCCGTCCGGCCGGGGCGCGGCGCCCGGGCTCATCGGCTGGAGGAGGCCCGCGCGGCGCCCTGGCGTGCCGACAGGTCGCCGCTGGCCACCTTGAAGGCGATCGTGTCGATGTAGTCGCGCTTGCCGTCGCGCGTGCGCTTCGCCGCCTGGCCCGGCGTCACGCGCAGCTCGTCGAGCTCGCGCGCGGACTCCGGGTCGAAGCAGCGTGCCTCGAGCCACTTCGCCGTCTGCTCGTCGTCGAAGCCGGCGTTCGTCCAGGCCTTGGCAGCGTCGGCGGGATCGCCGACGTGCTCGGCGAGGTCGCTGAAGCGGCTGATCGTGTCGGCGGTCGTCCCGGACTTTCCCCAATGCGTCGGCATCGACCTGCATGGTCGCCGATCTTGCGCGCCATTGGTAGCCGCGCAGCG
This sequence comes from Solirubrobacterales bacterium, assembly GCA_038233375.1. GTDB lineage: Bacteria > Actinomycetota > Thermoleophilia > Solirubrobacterales > Solirubrobacteraceae > CADCVQ01. The sequence goes on along the minus strand of JBBSMC010000035.1, from coordinate 2,227 downwards.
CGGTTGGTCGGCCGATTGCGGCTGTGCGCCCTCCGGCGCGCGATCATCCGCCGATGTCCTATCAGGCCGATCTCGCGCGCTGGTTCGCCCAGCTGCACGCGGGCGCGCAGCCGCTGCTGCTGCCCAACCCGTGGGACGTCGGCTCGGCGAAGCTGCTCGCGCAGCTCGGCTTCCAGGCGCTGGCGACTACGAGCAGCGGCTTCGCCGCGACGCTCGGGCGGCTCGACGGCGGCGTGACCCGCGACGAGGCGCTCGCCCACTGCGCCGCGCTCGCGTCTGCGACCGACCTGCCGCTGTCGGCGGACCTCGAGAACGGCTTCGCTCACGAGCCCGAGGGTGTCGCCGAGACCGTGCGGCTGGCGATCGAGTCCGGCCTCGTCGGCTGCTCGATCGAGGACTGCAACGGTGACGACGACGGTCCGATCTACTGCCTTGAGCACGCCGTCGCGCGGATCGCCGCGGCGGCCGAGGCGTCGCACTCCGGTCCGGTGCATCTCGTGCTCACGGCGCGCGCGGAGAACTTCCTCCACGGCCGCCCCGACCTCGACGACACGATCGCCCGCCTGCGCGCCTACGGCGAGGCCGGCGCCGACGTGCTCTACGCGCCGGGCCTGACGCGGATCGAGGACATCCGGCGCGTCGTCGCCGAGGTCGGCCGCCCGGTCAACGTGCTGGCGCTGCTCGATGCGCCGCCGGTGAGCGAGCTCGCCGCCGCGGGCGTGGCGCGGATCTCCGTCGGCGGAGGCTTCGCGTTCGCGGCGATCGACGCGGTCGCCGAGGCTGCCCGCGAGCTGCTCGAGGACGGGACGTACGGCTACTTCGCCCGAGCCCGCGCGGGCTCGGCGCTCTCCAAGCAGGCGTTTCGAAGCGGTTGACGTCAAGAACAGCCGCCGACGGTCACACGGCCTACGGCCCCTGGATTATTGCTTCCTCCAGCGCTGCGACCTTTTCGGACAATTGGTCGATGAGGCTGCGCATCTCGCGGATTGCTTGCGCACGATCCTCTTCAATGAATTTCCCGCCCCAGAGCGTTCCGCCCAAGAACATGCTCGCGATGTTGGTGCCGGGACGTGCCCGCGCAAGAACGTAGTGCATGCGCGTGAGCAGGCGTTCCGCCTCCGATGCGCTTCCTTCCCATCGGCGTTGCGCAACTTCGATGATGACGCGGTCACCGACGTCGGTGATGCTGATGCCATCGATCTCAGGCCCGGGCATGAGCGATTCTCGAGAGGACGGCCTCGGCAGCCGGCAGGGACGAGAGCGTCGGTTGGGCTGGGCTCTCGGTCATCGCGCCACCCGAGTCATACCGCTATCCAGTGGGCGTGTGAGCGCGGTGCCGGAACGGGTTCGTTCGCGTCCATCAAACCTTCGATATGAAACTCCACGGCCTCTTCGATCAGAACACGAACTTCGTCCTCGGTGTCAGCGGCGGCGACGACACCGTCGATGTCGGGCAGGTACGCGCCCCAACCGGTCTGACCCTGTTCGAGCACGACGAGATATCCGCGTTGCGTGGCGTCCGTTCGCTCTGCCAGCTCGGGAAACTCCATGCCGTCCGCCACGATCAGTGTGCTCATCGGAGATCCTCCAACTGCGCTTGTTTACGGATGCGTGCCAGCGTTCCCGGCGGTAGTTCGGAGCTCGGCTTGCCTGCAACCGTGACGAGTCCGCGCTTGACGGGATGCTTGAGCTGCCGGTGACTGCCGCGAGTTCGCACAACCGTCCAGCCGTCCTGTCCGAGAGCGCGCATGACCACGGCAACCTTCACCGGGCCACGGAAGACGACGTCGTCGTTGGCCAGACGCAGATGTGACAGAAGTTGGGGCCATGTGTTGCAGTCTTGCGCGTCGTTGAGCGCCGCGCGCAACCGCTGTCGCCCTCCGCAGCCGTAACGCCGCTTGCCTCCCCGCGTATTTGGGCAACCAGCCAGTGCGCCCGCTGTCGAAGCGAGCCGAGCCAGCCCCGGCCGCCGTCACCGCGATGGGTTTGCGCGCGGCGATCTGCTGAGCGCGACGACGGGCCGTACGACTACCATCTGGCACAGCTACCCGCGCGCGCGGCCGTCAGGCGCCGTGCCGCGCACACCCATTCTTGATGCAGGAGGAGATCACATGGCCTTTGAGGTTGGAGACCGCGTCTATGCCGAGAAGTCAGGACGCCGGCGGCGCACCGCCCGCCAGCCGATGCGACCGGGGCGTCACGGCGTGATCGCGAGGGTCCTGCGCGG
>JBBSMC010000034.1:0-32871 GCA_038233375.1 Solirubrobacterales bacterium | reverse complement strand
CGACGTCGCGCCCGGCGTGTGGACGGTCTCGGGCTCCGACAAGGACTTCGGTAGGGCGACGGGCTGCGGGTCGGCGGTGGCGACCTCGACGTTGGCCGCATAGCCGTCCGCTAGCGCGACCTCGTTCTCGCCCGCCGCGCAGGGCGCCATGTACTCGTGGGCCGCGGAGCCGCCCATCATCCCGACGTCGGACTCGACGCTGTACCACTCCAGGCCCGTGCGCTCGAAGATCCGGTCGTAGGCGCCGGCGTAGATCTCGTAGTGCGCCTGCAGGCCCTCCTGGTCGCGGTCGAACGTGTAGGCATCCTTCATCACGAACTCGCGGGTGCGCAGCACGCCGGCGCGGGGGCGCGGCTCGTCGCGCTCCTTGACCTGGAAGTGGTAGAGGCTGAACGGCAGGTCGCGGTAGGAGCGCACGACCTGCGCGACGTGCGTCGTCACGCACTCCTCGTGGGTCATGGCGAGCACCATGTCGGCGCCCTTGCGGTCTGAGAGCTTGAACAGCTCGTCGATGTCGTAGCGGCCCGTGCGGTGCCACGCCTCGGCCGGCTGGAGAACCGGCATGAGCATCTCCTGGCCGCCGACGGCGTCGATCTCCTCGCGGATGATCTGCACCACCTTCTGGTGCGCGCGCCAGCCCGCGGGCAGCCAGGACCACAGGCCGGTGCCGAGCTGGCGGACGAGTCCGGCACGCACCATCAGCTTGTGCGAGATCGCCTCGGCATCGGCCGGCGGTTCGCGCTCGGTCGGCAGCAGCAGTGCGGAGAGTCGGGTCACGTGATCACCATCGGGTTCTGCCAAGCCTACGCGGGTAGAGTCCGAGGGAGTCCGACGAACAGAGGAGAAACGCCCCATGGCCTTTGAGGTTCCGCCCCTGCCGTACGCCCCCGACGCTCTCGAGCCGCACATCGACGCCGAGACGATGTCGATCCATCACGACAAGCACCATCAGGCGTACGTCGACAAGCTCAACGCTGCGCTGGAGGGAACCGAGCACGCGAACTCCTCGATCGAGGACATCATCGCCAACCTCGACGCGATCGCCGAGGACAAGCGCGGCCCCGTGCGCAACAACGGCGGCGGGCACTACAACCACTCGCTCTTCTGGACCTCGATGTCTGCCGACGGCGGGGGCGCCCCCGACGGCGATCTCGGCGCCGCGATCGACGCCGCCTTCGGCTCGTTCGACGACTTCAAGGAGAAGTTCGAGGCCGCCGGCGTGGGCCAGTTCGGCTCCGGCTGGGCCTGGCTCGTCCTCGACGGCGGCACGCTCGCCATCACGAGCACGCCCAACCAGGACAGCCCGCTGAGCTCCGGCAAGACGCCGCTGCTGGGCAACGACGTCTGGGAGCACGCGTACTACCTGAAGTACCAGAACAAGCGCCCGGCGTACCTCAAGGAGTGGTGGAACACCGTCGATTGGGCGGAGATCTCCAAGCGCTACGCGGGGGCCGCCGGCTGATCGTCCACAGGTTCGCGCTACTTTCGCGATGATGCGCTGTTCATAGGGCGGGACGGAATGAGTCCGTCCCGCTCGCGCGTTAAACCCACGTACGGCAGGAGCTCCATGTCGACCAGCATCCGTTCGATCGTCCTTGCGCTCGTCCTCGGCACACTGCTCGCGCCGGCCGCGCAGGCAAGCCCGTCTCAGATGTCGATCATGATGGACGACGACCTGCTCGTGTACCGCAACGACAGCACCGCTGCGCGTGCCCTGACCCAGATGAAGTCCCTCGGCGTGGACACGGTTCGCGTCACCGTCCTCTGGGAGACGGTCGCGGAGTTCTCGCGCTTCACGAAGGCCGACATGGCGAAGCTCAAGGGCGAGAAGAACACGCGTGCCCGCCAGGCCGCACGGCGCCAGAACCGGCGCTTCAAGCCCGCCAATCCGTCGACATACCCGATCCGCAACTGGGACCGCTACGACAACCTCGTCAAGGCGGCCACGGAGCGCGGCGTCCGCGTGTACTTCAACATCACCGGGCCCGGTCCGAAGTGGGCACACGCCAAGAGGCCCAAGGGATCGACCGCGCTTCAGAGGACCTACAAGCCGCGTGCGCGCGAGTTCAAGCTTTTCGTGACCGCTGTCGGCAAGCGCTTCGCCGGCACCTACAAGGACGAGAACGGCTCGCGCGGGACGCTGCCGCGCGTCAGCATGTGGTCGCTGTGGAACGAGCCCAACCAGGGCGGCTGGCTGTCTCCGCAGTGGGAGAACGGCAAGCCCGCCTCGCCGGCGATCTACCGCAAGCTCCACCAGCAGGGCTACGCGGGACTCGTCTCGAGCGGGCACCGCGTCGACAACGACATCATCCTGATGGGTGAGACGGCTCCCCTGGGCAGCAACGCCAAGACCGGGAAGTCGCCGATGCGGCCCAAGCAGTTCATCCGCGAGCTGTTCTCCGGCAAGCTCGGGCCCGGGCTGCAGGCCAACGGCTACGCCCATCACCCGTACACGAAGAACGTGTCGCCGCAGCAGCGCGATCCGCACCCGGACTCGCTGACGATGGCGAACATCGCGGAACTCGGCACGACGCTGGACGAGATGGCGGCCAAGACCGGCAAGGTCATCTCCAACATGCCGCTGTACATGACGGAGTACGGCTTCGAGAGCAACCCGCCCGATCCGTTCTCGGGCGTCTCGCTCGAGCTGCAGGCGAAGTACAACACGCTCGGCGAGTACATCTCCTACCTGAACCCGCGGATCTCGTCGCAGGCGCAGTTCCTGCTCGTCGACGTGCCGCCGGTGCGCTCGAGGCCCAAGACGTCCAAGAGCTACTGGTTCACCTACCAGTCGGGTCTGTATACCCAGCGCGGCCAGCCGAAGCCGGCGGCCTACGCCTACCAGCTGCCGTTCGTGGTGACGCCCACGCCGACGGACCCAACCACCGGTACGCCCACGGCCCACCTGTGGGGCATGCTGCGCTTCATGCCGACGGGCCAGGCGAGCTCGGTGCTCATCCAGTGGAAGCCGAAGGACAACTCGACCGGCTGGCTCACGGTCGGCGATCCCGTGCCGACGGATCCGACACGCGGCTACTTCGAGACCGATCGCGTCGCACCCGCCGCCCTCGCGGGCGACTGGCGCGCGGTCTGGCTGCTGCCGGACGGCAGCGTCGGCGTCTTCACCGGAGGGTCTGACGGAAGCTGAGCCTGAGGACTGATCGCTGCGCGGTGCCGGCGTTCGCGCCGGCGCCGCGCGTGCGGTCGACTCGCCTGCGCCTGACCTGTCTGGCGCCCGCCCGCTCAGGCGCGCGTGAAGCGGCGCCCGGCGACCGGCGAGGCGTCCTCGTCGATCTCGGGCAGCGCGGCGAGCACGTCGTCGCCGCCCCCGTTCGCGGCGGCCTCGGCCTTCTCGAGCGCGGCGAGGCGCTCGGGCGTCATCGCCGTCTCGTCCTCGTTGGCGGCCAGCCACGCGGCGCCCTCGGCGGCGGCGCGCTCGTCGACGTCGATGTTCTTGGAGGTCGCGTACTTATCGATCTCCTCGAAGAGGACGTCGACGAGCTCTGCGGTCCTGACCTTGCGCAGCGGCTTGCCGCGGCTGAAGATCAGGCCCTCGTCCTTGGCGCCGGTGATGCCGAAGTCCGCGTGCGAGGCCTCGCCGATGCCGTTGACCGCGCAGCCGAGCACGGCGACCTCGATCGGGTCCTCGTAGGCCTCCAGGCGGCGCTCGATCTCCATCACGACGGAGTCCATGTCGAACTGCAGGCGCCCGCAGGTCGGGCAGGCGATGAGGACCGGGCCGCGCTCGCGCAGCTGCAGGGCCTTGAGGATCTCCCAGGCGACCTTGACCTCCTCCTCGGCGTGAAACGTCGAGAGGCTGATGCGGATCGTGTCGCCGATGCCGTCGGCGAGCAGCGTGCCCAGGCCGACGGCCGACTTCAGGCTGCCCGACCACTTCGTGCCGGCCTCGGTGATGCCGAGGTGCAGCGGGTGGTCGATCTTCGCGCTGAGCAGCCGGTTGGAGGCGATCGTGTTGGGCACGTTCGTCGACTTGATCGAGACCTTGAAGTCGTGGAAGTCGAGGCGGTGCATGAGCTCGACGAACTCCGTCGCGGCGGCCGTCAGGGCCTCGACGGGATTATCGCGCTCGAGATCGTGCAGGTGCTTGGGCAGCGAGCCGGAGTTCACGCCGATACGCATCGGCGTGCCGGCGGCCTTGGCGCGCGCGACGACCTCGGCGACCTTGTCCGGGCCGCCGATGTTGCCCGGGTTCAGGCGAATGCAGTGCGCGCCGGCGTCGATCGCCTTCAGCGCGAGCGTGTGGTTGAAGTGGATGTCGGCGATGATCGGGATCGGCGACTGCAGGACGATCGACTTCAGCGCCTCGATGTCGCGATCGCGCGGCACGGCGACGCGCACGATGTCGGCCCCGGCCTCGGCGACCTTGTGGATCTGATCCATCGTCGCCGACAGGTTGGCGGTCTCGGTCTTCGTCATCGTCTGCACGGCGACGGGGGCGCCGCCGCCGACGGGGACGCTGCCGACCATGATCTGTCGCGCTGAGGACATGCACCCCATTCTACGGGGGGCCTGGCGTGCCCGATCACCGCGCCGCGGATGGGGGCCCGTGACTCAACACGTACGGTTGCGCGATGCAGTTCGTCTTCGGCTACGGCTCGTTGGCCGCCGATCTGCCCGCCACCCACCGCGCGGTTCTGCGCGGGCGGCGCCGCGGCTGGGGCGTGGCGATGGACAACAGCGTAGACGTGCCGGGCTACAAGCACTACCGGCTGCGCGCCGACGGCAGCCGCCCAGAGGTGTTCGTGGCCTTCCTGGACCTGTTCGACGATCCTGCCGGCGCGACGCACGGCGTCTGCGTGGCGGTCGACGATCTCCAGCTGCCCTCGATCGACCACCGCGAGCGCAACTACGAGCGCATCGACGTGACAGCCGCCGTCACGCCCGCGCGGGGCACCGTCTGGGCATACGCCGGGTCCTCCGCCGGGCGACGCCGGCTGGACCGGGCGCGCGAGGGCGGGCTAGCCGTGATCAGCCGCGACTACCTCGAGCGCACCCGCGCCTCGTTCGCCGCGCTCGACGACGACGCGCGGGCCGACTTCGAGGCCAGCGCCGCGGTCGGTGACCTGCCGGTGCTGGACCTCGAGCGCTTCGAGAACTAACCTGGATGAGCATGGCCGGGAGGACGGACACGCAGTCGCCTGTGCCGCACTTTGCCGATAGCCACGACCTGATCCGCGTGCATGGCGCGCGCGTGAACAACCTCAAGGACGTCAGCATCGAGATCCCGAAGCGCCGGCTGACGGTGTTCACCGGCGTCTCGGGCTCGGGCAAGAGCTCGCTGGTGTTCAGCACGATCGCCGCGGAGTCGCAGCGGATGATCAACGAGACCTACAGCGCCTTCGTGCAGGGCTTCATGCCCACGCTGGGGCGGCCCGACGTCGACGTGCTGGAGGGACTGACCACCGCGATCATCGTGGGCCAGGAGCGGATGGGGGCCGATACCCGCTCCACGGTCGGCACCGCCACCGACGCCAACGCGATGCTGCGCATCCTGTTCAGCCGGCTCGGGCAGCCGCACATCGGATCGCCCCAGGCATTCTCGTTCAACGTCGCCTCCATCTCGGGTGCGGGAGCGGTCACCATCGAGCGCGGCGGCACCACCACGAAGGAGCGCCGCAGCTTCAGCATCACGGGCGGCATGTGCACGAACTGCGAGGGTCGAGGCTCGGTCACCGACTTCGACCTGTCGGCGCTGTACGACGACACCAAATCGCTCGACGAGGGTGCGATCACGATCCCCGGCTACAGCATGGACGGCTGGTACGGGCGCATCTTCCGCGGCTGCGGGTACTTCGACCCGGACAAGCCGATCAAGAAGTTCGGCAAGACCGAGCTCCAGGACCTGCTGCACCGGGAGCCGACCAAGATCAAGGTCGATGGGATCAACCTGACGTACGCCGGCCTGATCCCGCAGATCCAGAAGTCGTTTCTCGCCAAGGATGTCGACGCCATGCAGCCGCACATCCGGGCGTTCGTCGAGCGGGCCATCACGTTCACCGCGTGTCCGGTGTGCGACGGCACCCGGCTCAGCGAGGCGGCTCGATCGTCGAAGATCGAGGGCAGGAACATCGCCGACGCCTGCGCTATGCAGATCTCAGACCTCGCCGAGTGGATGCGCGGTCTGGACGAGCCGTCGGTTGCCCCGCTGCTGGCGTCGCTGGGAGAGACGGTCGACTCGTTCGTCGAGATCGGCCTGGGCTATCTCAGCCTCGACCGTCCGTCGGGCACGCTCTCGGGCGGCGAGGCGCAGCGCGTCAAGATGATCCGCCACCTCGGCTCCTCGCTCACCGACATCACCTACGTCTTCGACGAGCCGACGATCGGGCTGCATCCCCACGACATCCAGCGGATGAACGATCTGCTGCTGCGGCTGCGCGACAAGGGAAACACCGTGTTGGTCGTGGAGCACAAGCCGGAGGTGATCGCGATCGCCGACCACGTCGTCGACCTCGGCCCGCGCGCCGGCATCGAGGGCGGAGAGGTGATGTTCGAGGGCGCCGTCGAGGGGCTGCGGACCAGCGGCACCGTCACCGGGCGCCACCTGGACGACCGGGCCTTCCTGAAGCCATCTGTGCGGACGCCGTCAGGGGTCCTGGAGGTGCGGGGCGCCAGCACCAACAACCTGCGCGATGTCGACGTCGACATCCCGCTCGGCGTGCTGGTGGTGATCACCGGTGTGGCCGGCTCGGGCAAGAGCTCCCTGATCCACGGCTCGGTCTCGCCCCGCGACGGGGTGCTCTCGGTCGACCAGGCGGCGATCAAGGGCTCGCGGCGCAGCAACCCGGCGACGTACACCGGACTGCTCGACCCGATCCGCAAGGCGTTCGCGAAGGCCAACGGCGTGAAGCCCGCGCTGTTCAGCGCCAACTCCGAGGGCGCCTGCGCCAACTGCAACGGCGCCGGCGTGATCTACACCGACCTGGCGATGATGGCCGGCGTGGCGAGCACCTGCGAGGAGTGCGAGGGCAAGCGCTTCGAGGCCGCGGTCCTGGAGTACGAGTTCGCCGGCAAGGACATCAGCGAGGTGTTCGCGATGCCGGTCGCCGAGGCCGAGGAGTTCTTCGGCGCCGGCGACGCCAGGCTGCCGGCGGCCCACAAGATCCTGTCGCGGCTCTCGGACGTCGGGCTCGGCTATGTCAGCCTCGGCCAGCCGCTCACCTCGCTGTCGGGCGGCGAGCGGCAGCGGCTCAAGCTGGCCACCCGGATGTTGAAACGATCCCAGCCACCCGGCGTCTACGTCCTCGACGAGGTGACCACGGGCCTGCACCTCGCCGATGTCGAGCAGCTGCTCGGCCTGCTCGACCGGCTCGTCGACTCCGGCACGTCGGTCATCGTCATCGAGCACCACCAGGCGGTCATGGCGCATGCCGACTGGATCATCGACCTCGGCCCCGGCGCCGGCCACGACGGCGGCCGGATCGTCTTCGAGGGCACACCCGCCGACCTCGTCGCCGGGCGGGAGGGATTCGCTTCCCTCACCGGCGAGCACCTCGCCGCCTACGTGGCCACCTGACCAGAAGGCTCTCGGAACGTCCAGTGCGCCGTCCACAAGGAACGATGCACCAGCGCGCTACCTGACGCCGAAGCCCTCGCCGCTCGTCAAGCGTCCGATGTCGTTGGACAAGCCGACGTAGAAGAGCAGCAGCACGAGCACGAAGCCGACGATCGACGCGCGCTCCATGACGCGCAGGGAGATCGCGCGGCCGCGCAGCTTCTCGGCCATGGCCCAGAAGATGTGACCGCCGTCGAGCGGCAGGAACGGGAAGAGGTTGATGATGCCCAGCGACAGCGAGATGAGCGCGAGCACGCTGACCGCGCGGACCGTGTCGAACTCGAAGCTCTGGCGGGTCGCCTCGTAGGAGCCGACGACGCCCGAGACCTCGTCGCGCGCCTCGGAGTCGTAGACGAGCTTGACGATGGCCTCGACGGTCAGGGTGGTGACGTTCCACATGCCGGTGACGCTGCGCTCCGCGGCCTCTCCCACGCCGACGTCGACACCGCGGATGGCGGGGGTCACGCCGATCACCAGCCGCTTGGTCGCGGCGTCGTAGCGCGGCGTGATCTCGACCGCGCGTCGCTCGCCGTCGCGCAGCACCGCGAGGTTCACAGGCTCGGTTGCAGCGCATCCCGCGCGTGCCTGGCCGGAGCAGTCGTGGCGGCCGATCGCGTCGCGAATCGCATCCCAGCGCTTCTCGCCCTGCTCGGCGGAGATCCCGGGCGCGAAGCCGGGCACGCCGTCGGCGGAGACGATCCGATCGCCGGGCTGCAGCACGCGGCTCGCCGCGCTGTCCTTCGCAACGCTGTCGACGACGGGCTGCGCGAGCTGCATGGGCCGCGACGCGAAGAGGACCCATAGAATCAGGAACGCGAGGACGATGTTGACCGCCGGGCCGGCCGCGATCACGACGATCCGCTTCCAGACCTTCTGGCGGTGATACGCGCGATGAGCGACCTCCGCAGGCATCTCCTCCTCCGGGTTCATGCCGCTGATCTTCACGTAGCCGCCGAGCGGGATCGCCCCGATGGCGTACTCGGTCTCGCTGCCCTTCGGGCGCCACTTCGCGATCAGCGGCGGGAAGAACAGGGCGAAGCGCTCGACGCGCATCCCGACCGCCTTGGCGGCGACGAAGTGCCCGAACTCGTGCAGGATGATCAGCGCCGCAAAGCCCGCGAAGGCAAGGAGATAGCTCACCCGTTCGAGTGTACGAGCCGTCCGCCGTTGCTCCGGCGGTCTCGGCGCCAGACCGGTGGTCTCGGCGCCGCAGCCCTCGTGCCGGGCGGCGTCAGCTGAGGATGCGCTGCGACCAGACGTCGACGAGCTCCGCGGCCACGGCGCGGGCCTCGCGGTCGGCCTCGTAGAGCGACTCGAACGCGCGCACGCGCTGGGCCGGCAGGCGCTCGAGCGCGCCCTCGATGACGGCGGGGATGGCGAGGAAGCTGAGCTTTCCGGCAAGGAAGGCGTGCACCGCGACCTCGTTGGCGGCGTTCAGCACACATGGCGCGGTGCCACCGGCCATCGCCGCGGCACGGGCGAGGCCGAGCGCCGGGAACGCCTCCTCGTCGACGGGCTCGAAGGTCAGGGCGCCGACCTCGGTGAGGTCGAGCGGGCGGACCGGGACGTCGACGCGGTCGGGATAGTGCAGCGCGTAGGAGATCGGCACGCGCATGTCGGGGTTGCCGAGGTGCGCGAGCGCGGCGCCGTCGCAGAGCGTGATCATGCTGTGGACGATCGACTGCGGGTGCACGACGACCTCGATGCGGTCGTACGGGATCCCGAAGAGGTGGTAGGCCTCGATGACCTCGAGGCCCTTGTTCACGAGCGTCGCCGAGTCGATCGAGATCTTGCCGCCCATGTCCCAGGTCGGATGCGCGAGTGCCTCGTCGACGGTCACCTCGGCGAGCTCCGCGCGCGAGCGACCGCGAAACGGCCCGCCGGACGCGGTGAGGACGAGCTTGTCCACGGATGCGGTCCCACCCGCCCCCTCGCCGGCGAGCAGCTGATGCAGCGCGGAGTGCTCGGAGTCGACGGGCAGGATCTGCGCGCCGGTCGCCTCGGCGAGCGCCATGACCAGCTCGCCGCCGACGACGAGCGACTCCTTGTTGGCGAGCGCTAGGTCGATCCCCTCCCCGAGCGTGGCCACGGTCGGGCCGAGGCCGGCGGAGCCGACGAGCGCGTTGAGGACGAGGTCGGCGCCGGACTCGAGCACGAGCCGCACGAGCCCCTCGGCCCCGCTCAGCACCTCGCCCTCGGTCCAGGCCTCCGCCGCGCGGGCGCCGGCGTCGGCGTCGGCCAGCGCGATGCGGTCGACGCGAAAGCGCTGTGCCTGCTCGATGAGCGCGTCCGACGAGCGCTCGGCGCTCAGGCCGACGAGCTCGAGCTCGGGATCGCGCGAGACGATGTCGAGCGCCTGGGTGCCGATCGAGCCGGTCGAGCCGAGGATGAGAAGGCGGCGGGCCATGTGGCGCCGCATTGTGGCAGGCGGTGGCCTGCCGGCTCCTGCGTCGGGGCAGTCAACGAGGGCGGCGGGCGCACGGCTTTGACGCGCGAGGTGCGATATCCGCACTCGGCGCGTCACGACGCCCTGCAATGCGCGCCGTTGACGCGGTAGGTGCGATATCCGCACTCGGCGCGTCACGACGCCCAGCAATGCGCGCCGTTGACGCGGTAGGTGCGATGTTCACGCCGGCCAGTTGCTCGTCGGTGACTTCGACGCCTGTCTCATAGACGCGGTCATCGAGCCGCGCCCGACGATTTTCCGGAGGAAACCACTACAGCAGCGCCAGCCAGATGTAGTAGCCCACGACCGCTGTGAAGAGCACGGCATCCAGGCGATCCAGCGCGCCGCCGTGCGGACCGAACAGGCGTCCGGTGTCCTTCGTCTCCGCGTCGCGCTTGATGAAGGACTCGAAGAGGTCGCCGAGCGGAGCGGCGAGCGCGACGCCGACGCCGAGCAGGAGCGCGTCCGTGCCCGACAGCCAGTCCTGGTAGGTGCCGGCGAGCCAGGTCGCCAGGACCGCGGTGACCATCCCGATCGCCAGGCCCTCGACCGTCTTGTTCGGCGACACCGCCGGCGCGAGCCTGCGCCGCCCGAACCAGCGCCCGCCGATGTAGGCGCCCGAGTCGCCGACGAACGTGCCGACGAGGATGTCGACGATGATGCCGCCGCCGTGCGGCAGGTCGCGCAGCAGCACGCCGTGCGCGAGCGCGACGCCGATCCACACGACCCCGAAGACCGTGATAGCCATGCCCAGCGTGCCGGCCTTCTGCTGCATGAGCGTGATCGCGAACAGCACGGGAAAGAACGCCAGCAGCGTCAGCAGCACGTGGAAGCCGTCGCCGAAGTACGCGGCGAGGATCAGCGCGACGACGCCGATGAAGCCCGCCAGTCGAACCGGCTCGACGTCCTCGTAGAGGTCGAAGAGCTCGCCGATGGCGATGATCGCGAGCGGCAGGATGCCCAGCGCGAACCAGTAGTCTCCCAGCGCGATAATCGTGATCGCGTAGGCGACCGCCGGGATCGCGACGAGCAGGCGGCCGACGAGCTCCGAGCGCGGCGAGTCGCGACGCGGCCGGCGGGAGCTCGGACGCGCCCGCCCCCAGCCCGCTCGGCCGCGGGCGCTGCGGCCAGCACGGGACGCGCGACTCGGTGGACGCGCCGCCATCAGCGGCCTCCGAAACGCCGGCGGCGCGCGCTGTACTCCATCATCGCCGCCTCGAAGTCACGACGATCGAAGTCCGGCCACAGCTGGTCGGTGAAGACGAGCTCGGAGTACGCCGACTGCCACATGAGATAGTTGCTCAACCGCTTCTCGCCGCTCGTGCGGATGATGAGGTCCGGGTCGTGCATCTCGGGCGCGTAGAGCAGCTTTCGAAAGTCGTCCTCGTCGCCGCTGTCGAAGCGCCTGGCGGCGTCGACGATCTCCGCACGGCCGCCGTAGTTGAAGGCGACGAACAGCGTGATCTTGTCGTTGCCGGCGGTCAGCGACTCGGCCCATCCCATCTGCTCGACGAGCTGGGGGTCGACGCCCTCGCGCCGGCCGACGAAGCGCATCCGCACGCCGCTTTCGTGCAGCTCCGGCGTCTCGGCGACGATCCGCTCGGCGAACATCGCCATCAGGCCGCTGACCTCCTCCTCCGGGCGCGACCAGTTCTCCGTCGAGAACGAGTACACCGTCAGCTCGAGGACGCCGAGCTCGCCGGCGTCGCGCAGCCGGGCCTTGAGGTTGTCGGCGCCGGCGCGGTGGCCCTCGAGCGTCGGCAGGTCGCGGGCCTTCGCCCAGCGGCCGTTGCCATCGGTGATGATCGCGACGTAGCGCGCCGCCTCGCCGCGCTCCGTACTCACCGACTCAGACCTCGAGGATCTCTTCTTCTTTGCCCTTCAGCAGCGCGTCGAGCTCGGCGATCTTGTCGTTCGTGAGCTTCGTCAGGCTGGTCTCGGCGCGGTGCTCCTCGTCGGCGCCGACGTCGCCGCCCTCCTTGAGCTCGCGCAGGTCGTGCATGACGTCGCGACGCACGTTGCGGATCGCGATCCGGCCCTCCTCGGCGATGTGGCGGACCATCTTCACGAACTCCCTGCGCCGCTCCTCGGTGAGCTGCGGGATGACGAGCCGGATGATGTTGCCGTCGTTGCTGGGCGTCAGGCCGAGGTTGGCCTCGGTGATGCCCTTCTCGATCGCCTTCAGCGAGGACTTGTCGTAGGGCTGGACGGTCAGCAGCTGGGTCTCGGCGGCGTTGATCGTCGCCAGCTGGCGCAGTGGCGTCGAGGCGCCGTAGTAGTCGACGTGGACGCGGTCCAGCAGCGCCGGGCTCGCGCGGCCCGTGCGGACGGAGGCGAACTCGTGGTTCGTCGCGTCGACGGACTTCCCCATCCGGTCGCCGGCGTCCTCGAGCAGTTCGTCGATCAGCTCACTCATCTCGCGTCACCACCACCGTTCCCACCTGTTCGCCCGACACTATCCGCTCGATGTTGCGCTCGTCGTTCATATTGAAGACGTAGAGCGGCATGTGGTTCTCGGCGCAGAGCGTCAGCGCCGTGTAGTCCATCACCCGCAGGCCGCGGCGCAGGGCGTCCATGTGGCTGATCTCGCGGATCAGCGTCGCGTCGGAGTCGATCCGCGGGTCGCCGGTCAGCACGCCCTCGACGCCGTTCTTGGCCATCAGGATCGCCTCGGCGTGGATCTCGACGGCGCGCAGCGCGGCCGCCGTGTCGGTCGTGAAGAACGGGTTGCCGGTGCCCGCCGCGAAGATCACGATCCGCCCCTTCTCGAGGTGGCGCATCGCCCGCCGGCGGATGTACGGCTCGGCGACCTCGGAGATCGTGATCGCCGACTGCACGCGGGTGTCGGCGCCCGCCTTCTCCAGCGCGTCCTGCATCGTCAGCGCGTTGAGGACGGTCGCCATCATGCCCATGTAGTCCGCCGTCGCGCGGTCCATCCCCGCGGCCGCGCCCTTCAGGCCGCGGTAGATGTTGCCCGCGCCGACGACGATGGCGATCTCGACGCCGCTCTTCTGGACGCCGGCGATCTGCTCGGCGACCGTGCGGACCCGCTCGGGGTCGGTGCCGTAGTCGAGGTCGCCCATCAGCGCCTCGCCGGACAGCTTGAGCAGGACCCGCTTGAAGGCGGGCTCCGACGCTGGCGTCATCGCCGGACCACGCGGCGAACCTACTCGCCGACCGAGAACCGCGAGAAGCGCCGGACGACGACGTTCTCGCCCGTCTTCCTCGACAGGTCCTGACGCAGGTCCTCGATCGACTTGCCGTCGAACCTGTCGGCGTTGATGTGCGGCTGGTGCAACAGGACCGTCTCCTGCATCCACTTGCGCAGCTTGCCCGCGGCGATCTTCGCCCGCACGTTCTCGGGCTTGTCGGCCGCCTGGCCCTCGAACACGCGCAGCTCGGCGTCACGATCGGCCGCCGGGATCTCCTCCTCGGAGACGTAGCGCGTCGTCGGCGAGCCGGCGATGTGCATCGCGATGTCCTTGGCGAACGCGATGAACTCGTCGTTGCGCGCGACGAAGTCCGTGTTGCAGTCGACCTCGACGAGCACGCCGACCTTGCCGTTGGCATGGATGTAGGACTGTACGGTGCCCTCGGTCGCGTCGCGGCCGGCGAGCTTGCCGATCTTGTTGCCCAGCTGCACGCGCAGCAGCTCGACCGCGGCGTCCATGTCGCCCCCGGTCTCCTGCAGGGCGCGCTTGCAATCCATCATGCCCGCGCCGGTCTGCTCGCGCAGGGCCTTGACGTCCTTGGCGCTGATGTCACTCACCGGGTGCTTCCTCCGTCTCGGCTGCGGTGGCCGTCGCGGCGACCGGGGCCTCGGCGGCGGGCGCCTCGGCGGCCGGTGCGTCGGCCTTCTTCGCGCGCTTACGGCGCGCCGGCTTGGCGGGCGCCTCGGCAGCGGCCGCGGCGGCCGGCTCGGCCGGCGGCGATGCCGGGTCGGGCGTCGGATCCTCGGCCGGCGGAGCCGGGTCGGGCGATGCGCCCTTGACGTTGTCCTTCTGGGCCGGGGCGACCTCGCTGTTGGCCGCCTGCGCCACCACCGGATCGGGCGCTGGGCGGCCGGCCTCCTGCACGGCCTCGGCGACCTGCGCCTCGGCGACCTGGCGATCGCCGCCGCCGTCGGCCGTCGTCTTGACGGTCTGTGCCTCGGCGGCCGTCGCGGCCGCGGTGGCGGCCTCGGCCTCCGCGGCAGACGCGCGGGCGGCCTCGGCGGCCTCGCGCTCGGCCTGGGCGGCGGCCTCGCGGGCAGCGGCCTGCTCGGCCTCGCGGGCGGCGCGCGCCTCGGCGTCGCGGCGGGCCGCCTCCTCGGCCTCCTTGCGGGCGTTCTCCTCGCGCTCGCGGAAGAGCTTGTTGCCTTCGCCGACGACGTCGCCGATCGCCCGCGTGATGAGCGCGCACGAACGGATCGCGTCGTCGTTGCCCGGGATGACGTAGTCGATGCCGTCCGGGTCGCAGTTCGTGTCGACGAGGCCGATCACCGGGATCCGCAGGCGCTGGGCCTCGCGGACGGCGATCTCCTCGACCTTGAGGTCGATGACGACCATCGCGTTGGGCGTGCGCGTCATGTTCTTGACGCCGCCGAGATTGGCGCGCAGCTTGGCGAGATCGGCCTCGGCGGCCATCCGCTCGCGCGTCGGCAGCAGCGCGAGCTGGCCGTCGGTCTCGTAGCGCTCGAGATCGTGCAGGCGCTTGATGCGCTGGTTGATCGTCTGGAAGTTCGTCAGCAGCCCACCGAGCCAGCGATGGTTGACGTACGGCATGCCGGCCGCCTCGGCGACGTCCTTGACGGCGTCGCGGGCCTGCTTCTTCGTGCCGACGAACAGCACGGTGCCACCGCGGTGCGCGACCGCCGAGGCGAACTCCTGCGCCTCGCGCAGCAGGCGCTCGGTCTTCAGAAGGTCGATGACGTAGATGCCGCCGGTCTCGCCGTGGATGAACCGCCGCATCTTAGGATTCCAGCGACGCGTCTGATGGCCGAAGTGCACGCCGGCCTCCAGCAGCTCCTTGATCCCGATCTGGGCCATGGATGATGCTCCTTAGGTGATGATGCTGGGGAGAAATTCCCACCGGCACGAGCGGGACCCGGCTGGTGAACGCCGGGCAGGACCGCATCGCTGTGACCCGGTGGGGTCGAAGGGAGTCGAAGGACTGCAAATCAGTTTACGCAAGGTTCCCCCGCGAGGTACGTTGTGCCTGTTGCGGACCGGGTCCTCCCTTCCCCTACCTCCGGTGGGCTCGATTCGCGATGTGGGGTGGCGGGGCGACCTTTGGACGGGCCGCCCCGCCGCGTTCAGGATCCGTGACCTGTGGCGTCATGGGCATTGGGGCCGGCCTGCTCGAGCGCGTCGGTCAACTCGGCCGGCAGGGGCGAGCTGAGATCGATCTCCTCCCCCGTGACGGGATGCGCGAACGCCAGCCGGGCGGCGTGCAGGAACTGCCGGCGCAGCCCGTAGGCGCCCTTGCGACCGTACTCGGGGTCGCCGCAGACCGGATGCCCGATGGCCTGCATGTGGACGCGGATCTGATGGGTGCGACCGGTCTGCAGGCGCACGCGCAGCAGCGTGGCCTGCGCCAGCGTCTGCTCGATCTCGAAGTGCGTGATCGCGTCCTTTGGGGCGTCGGTGTCGGTCGACATGAGGATCCGCTTGCGCCGGTCGCGCCCGATCGGCGCCTCGATCGTTCCACTGCGCGACGGCGGGCGGCCGTCGACGAGCGCAAGGTACTCGCGGCGCAGCTCCCGTCGCGCCAGCGCCTCCTTCAGCCCGCGGTGGACGGCGTCGTCCTTGGCGACGACGAGCAGCCCGGAGGTGTTGCGGTCCAGGCGGTGGACGATCCCCGCGCGCCAGGCGTCATCGCCCCCGGCTGCGCGCCCCGCAAGCGCCTGCGCGAGGGTGCCGTCGCGGTGACCGCGGGCGGGATGCACGACGACGCCGGCCGGCTTGTCGACGACGATCAGGTGTTCGTCCTCGTAGGCGACGCCGAAGGCGGCGACCGGCGCGTCGGCCGCGGGTGCCTCGCTGGCCTGGGGAGTCTCGTCGACGGCGACGAGCTCGCCGCCGACGACGCGGTGGTTCTTCTTGACGGTCTCGCCGTCGACGAGCACGAGCCCCGCGACGATCAGCCGCTGCGCGCGCGAGCGCGAGCCGACCGACTCGGCCAGGAGCACGTCGAGCCGCTCGCCGGCGGACTCAGGCGCGACGTGCAGCTCGATCGCCACGTTCGATCACGATGAGCAGGATGACGACTCCGACCGTGATCGCCGCGTCGGCGACGTTGAACGCCGGCCAGTGGGGCAGCTTGAGGTAGTCGATCACGGCGCCCTCGCGCACGCGATCGACGATGTTGCCGAGCGCCCCGCCGAGCAGCATTCCCGTCGGCAGCCAGACCAGCGGACGGTGTGCGTTGCGCGCGAAGAAGACCAGCAGCGCCACGAGCGCGAGCGCGATGACGATCGAGACGATCAGGCCGCCGTTCTGCAGCTGGCCGAACGCGACGCCGCTGTTGCGTGTGTTGACGAGGTCGACGAACCACACGAGGTCGCGCACCTCGCCGCGCTCCAGGGAGTCCGTGACGAGCGCCTTGACGAGCTGGTCAGCCGCGAGCACGATCACGAGGACGATCGCGGCAAGCACGCACGCGCCACGCAGCGAGGGCGCGGCTATCGCCGGGTTCACCCGCGGATCAGGGGGATGAGAAAGTAGAAGCCGACGATCTGGAGCACGAGGATGCCCACGATCGGGCTTACGTCGATCGGACCGATCGGCGGGATGAAGCGCCGGAACAGTCCGAGATACGGCTCGCAGACGTCGCGCAGGAAGCCGAGTGCGGCGCTGGACCACTTCGAGTACGGGATCCGCCCGCCGAACGCGAAGATCAACGAGCTGATGATGTAGACGAAGATCAGGATCAGGTAGACGGTCAGCAGCGCCGCGAGGAAGTCCGCTATGGACTCACGCGCCGTCGCAACGACGAAGATCGCGATGGCGGTCATCCGGCCACGACCGCCTGCAGCGCGTCGTCGAAGGCCGCTCGCACGCCACCGTGCTCGAGCGCGGCCAGCCCGCGCGCGGTGCTCCCGCCCGGCGAGGTGACCATGCGCCGCACGGCCAGGGTGTCCATTCCGCGCGCCTGCAACAGCGCCGCCGTCCCGCCGATGCTCGCCGCGACGAGCTCTGACGCGACCTCGGCCGGCATCCCGGCGCGCACGCCGGCGTCGACCTGCGCCTCGGCGACGAGCGCCACGTAGGCCGGCGCGCAGCTCATCAGGCCGGTCGCGATCTCGAACTGCGCCTCGTCGAGGTCGACGACGAGTCCGACTCGCTCGAACAACGCGACCGCGTAGGACTCGAGCTCGGAGTCGGCCTGGTCGTCGCGCGCGTGGCAGGTGACGCCCCGGCGCACCTCGACCGGAACGCTGGGGATCATCCGCACCACCGGCGTTGCGCCGTAGGCGCCGCGCAGCGCGGCGATCGGCACGCCGCCGAGGATCGAGATGACGCCCCTCGCCTCGGGACCGACCTCGCGCGCCACGCGCTCGAGGCCGGCGGGCTTGTGTGCGAGCAGCAGCACGTCGGCGCGCTCGGCGAGCTCGGCGTTGGAGTCGACGACCTCGCCGCCCAGCTCGGCGACGAGCGCCTCGGCGCGGGGCCGGTGGGCGTCGTGCGCGAGGACGGGGTCGCCCCACCCCCGCGCGAGCGCAGTGGCCATGTTTCCTGCGCCGATGAGGCCGAGTTGCATGGACGAAGTATGGACGGTCGCCGGGGGGCGGGCGGGTCGGGATCCGGGACGTGCCTCAGGATTGGTTGAAGAAGCCCTTTTCGATGAGCTCGGCCTTCTCCTCGGCCGAGATCTGCACGTTGCGCGGCGTCAGCATGAAGACCTTGTGCGCGATGCGCTGCATCCCGCCGTCGAGCGCGTAGGTCAGGCCGCTGGCGAAGTCGATCAGCCGCTTGGCGAGGTCGTTGTCGGTCGCCTGCAGGTTGAGCACGACGGGGATCGACTGCTTGAACTTGTCGGCGACCTGCTGGGCGTCGTTGAACGACTTCGGGATGACGAGGTGCACGCGCACGTCCCCGCCGTTGCGGGGCGCCCGGTCGACCGGCCGCAGGACCGTCTTCGGACGGCTGCCGCGCGGCTCGTCGTCGGCGAAGATGTCGTCGAAGTCGTCGCGCCGCGGGCGGCGCGGGGCGAGGCGACGGACGTTGGGACGCTCGCGGTAACGGTCTTCCATCTCGGCCTCCGGCTCGGGCGCGGGGCGGGCCCGGTCGCGCTCACGTTCGCGCTCCCGCTGCTCCTCGGCCTCCTGATGGCTCTGGCGCTCGAGCTCGTACTCGTCGACGTACGCACGCTCTTCGGCCAGGCCGAAGTACACGAGCGCGCGATGCCAGGAGTCAGAGAACGCCATGCCACACGAAAGGTTAGACCTCGCGCCCTGTTCTCCTGCACGGTTCAGGTCACGAGCTTGGCGCCGATGCGCACGAGCGTCGCGCCCTCCTCGACGGCGATCTCGTAGTCCTGCGTGGTGCCCATCGAAAGTTCACGCAGGCCGCGCGCGGCGGCGAGCTCGCGCAGCTCGGCGAACCAGCGCCGGCTGCCCTGCGGCTCGCGCGCGAGCGGCGGCATCGTCATGAGCCCGGCGACGGGCACCGGGCAGCGCTCGACGAACGCATCGAGCTCGCCGGGCGCCACACCGTCCTTGCCCTCCTCCCCCGCCACGTTGACCTCCACGAGCACGCGCAGGTCCGGCGGCGCGTGGCGCTCGAGCTGGGCGAGGACAGAGTCCGTGCAGACGGAGTGGATCAGCCGCACGAGCGGCGCGATCTGCTTGACCTTGCGGCTCTGCACATGGCCGATGAAGTCCCACGTCACGTCGACGAGCGCAGCCGACTTGGCCTGCAGGTCCTGGGCGCGGTTCTCGCCCATCACGCGGATGCCGCCCTCGGCCAGCGCGGCGAGCTGCTCGAGCGGCACGTACTTCACGGCCGCAACGATTTCCACGCCCGCCGGATCGCGCCCGGCCCGCGCCGCGGCGGCGGCGATGCGCTCATGCACCTCGGCAAGGTTCGCGCGAACGCGCTGCGCCGTGAGGCCGTCGATCGGCTCGGTCAATCCGTGGCGGGCGCGTCGTCGGCGACGCGCCAGACCGCGCTCGCCTGGCGGCCCGTGTCCTGCGGGTCGCCGCCGTAGTCGCGCCGGTGCGAGTGAAAGAGGCTGCGCGGGGCGCACATGGTGCAGATGTCGACGTCGTGGACCTTGTCGAGCGCGATCTTCGCGTGCTGCAGCTGCAGGCGCGCGACGTTCTTGAGATGCGCGTGGTTGCTCAGGCGCGCGGTTCCGCGCGGGTAGCGCATGAACGAGCGGTGCACCCACGTGTTGACCTCGTAGCAGCAGACGCCGATGCTCGGCCCGATCGCGGCCTGGATGTCGGTTGCGCCGGCCTCGCGCAGCGTCTCGACCCCCTTCTTGAGCACGTCGGCGGAGAGACCGCGCCAGCCGGCGTGGATCATCGCGACGCCCTCGGGCGCGAACAGCGCGACGGGCAGGCAGTCGGCGGACACGACGACGGCGGCGTGGTCGGTCAGCGTGGTGGCGATGCCGTCCGCGTCGACCTTCTCGGCCTTGGGGTCAGGCGGCTCGGTGACGAGCGCGACGTTCGCGCCATGCACCTGCCTGACCTCCAGCCAGCGCTCCTGCGCGATGCCCATCTGCTCGGCCACCCGCCGGCGGTTCTCCTCGACGGCGGGCATGTAGTCGTTCGTGTCGAGGCCGACGTTGAGCTCCTCGAAGGGCTCGCCGGACACGCCGCCGCGGCGCGTGAAGAACAGGGCGCGGCCACCGGGCAGCTCGCAGCCGATGTGGTCGCCGACGGCCGAGAACGGCTCCTGCAGGCGATCGCCCCAGACGTTCCGGGACTTCATCGAGGTCGTGATCTTCGGTTTCGGGCTTGCCGCCATCGCGCTCATTTGTAGCACGGCGTCACGCTGTGCCCGCGCCTGGCGCGGGCGCGAGCGCGGCCGCGAGCTGCGCCTCGCGATCGTCGGCGACCTTGCCGTCCAGGCGCAGGTCGAGCACCGCCTGCAGCCGGCGGCCGAGCCCGGCGCCCTCGGCGATCCCGGCGGCGCGCAGGTCATCGCCGGTGATCTGCAGGCCCGTGTGGCGCAGCTGCGCCAGCCACCGCCGTGCGGCCTGCTCGCCCGTGCCGCGCGCGCCCGCCAGCGCGACGGCCTCGACCGGACGCCCGCGCAGCAGGCGGGCCAGCTCCGACGGCGCGCGCGGCGCGTCGTCGAGCTGCGGTGCGTCCACGGCGGCGCGCACGATCGCGCGCTCCGCCGCGCTGAACTGCAGGTCGGCGAGGTGCGCGTCGGCCGGCGCCGCCGGCGTGGCCGCGAGCAGGAGCAGGTCGGGGCGCCCCTCCCCGTCCGGCAGGAGCGCGAGCGCACGCTCGGCAAGCGCGCGATCGGGGGCAGGCCAGGGCGTGAGGCCGAGCGCGACGGCGGCCTCGAGCGCCGCGACCGGATCCGTTTCGGTCAGCGCGAGGCGCAGCTCGTTGCCGATCCGCGCACCCGAGACCGCGTCCAGAGCGCCGGCTGCGATCGCCTCTCGCGCGAGCTGCGCCGTGTGCTCCTCGAGCGCGAAGCCCAGGCGCGCGCCGTAGCGCGCGATGCGCCACAGGCGCGTCGGGTCGTCGAGGAAGCTCGCGTCGTGCAGGACGCGCAGCCGCCCGGCCGCGAGATCCGCCTCGGCGTGCGGCGCCCCCCGCAGTTCGCCGGTCGCAAGGTCGAGCGCCAGCGCGTTCACGCTGACGTCGCGGCGGCGCAGATCCGGCTCGATGCCCGCCGGCTGCACGTCGGGCAGCGCGCCGGGGCGGGCGTAGGTCTCCGCGCGCGCCGCCGCGAGGTCCCACCGGCAGTCGCCCGCACGCACGGTCGCGGTGCCGAAGCGCTCGTGCGCGACCGCCACCGCCTCCTCGCCGTCCGCCAGGCGCTCCGCAAGCCGACCGATGTCGCCCTCGACGACGACGTCGAGCTCGTGCGGTGCCCGGCCGAGCAACAGGTCGCGGACCGCGCCGCCGACGAGATGCACCCCAGCCATCCCCGTCGCCGCGTCGAGCAGCCGCCGCCCGCAGGGCAGCTCGCGCAGGCGCTCACGCAGATCCTCCATGGCCACAGTCTCGCGGGTATTCATTCCCCCCAACGGCCCCCAACCCTCGGCAGACCGGCCTCGACGACCGGCGGACGCCGTCCGCAGGGCCTCTACCATTGCCCGGGTGAGCCCTTCGCCCCGCGGGGAGCGTCCGCTTCCGCTTCCGCGGCTCGCGATCGGGGTCGTGCTGCTCGTTCTCTGCGTCGCCGGGGCCCTCGTGGTGTTCGACGGCAGCGACGACGCGTTCAATCCGGGCGTCGGATTCGTCGAGACCAACGAGGACACGCCCGACGCGACCGCCAAGCCCCCTCGTGCCAACGGCCATCCGGCCGATGACGGCTTCAGCTGGCCCATCTACGGCTACTCGAAGGCGCGCACGCACCACCTCCCGCTGCGCCGCACCCCGCGGCCGCCCTACCGGCAGGCCTGGGCCCGCCGCGGCAGCGTCCTGCTCGAGTTCTCGCCCGTCCTGTGCGGACGGCGGGTGTACCTGCTCAAGAACAACGGCGCGCTCTACGCGATCTCGCGCGCGACCGGGCGCGTGAGCTGGAAGCGCAAGCTCGGACACCTCGCGGCCGCGTCACCGGCCTGCCACGACGGCACGATCTACGCCGTCATGCTCAAGCGCACCGAGCAGGAGGGCGGCGGCCGGATCATCGCGGTGCGGGCCAAGACCGGCAGCACGCGGTGGTCGCGCCAGCTGCCGAGCCGCTCGGAGACCTCGCCGCTTATCGACCACGGCCGCGTCTACATCGGCAGCGAGGACGGCACCGTCTACTCCCTGCGCGCGCACGACGGCGTCGTGCGCTGGCGTGCGAAGGCCGCCGGCGCGGTGAAGGGCGCGATCGCGCTCGACGCCGGCAAGCTGTACTTCGGCGACTACGGCGGCCGCGTCCACGCGCTGCGCCGCACCGACGGCAGCAAGGTCTGGTCGACGGCCCCCGGCGCCGGCGCGCTCGGCCTCGGCGGGGGCAACTTCTACTCGTCGGCCGCCGTCGAGTACGGCCGCGTCTACATCGGCAGCACGAACGGGCGCGTCTACTCGCTGTCGAGCGCCGACGGCAAGCTCGCGTGGAGTCGCAGCACCGGCGGCTACGTCTACGCCTCCCCGGCCGTCGGCCAGGCGCGCGGCGGCCGGCCCACCGTCTACATCGGCTCCTACGACGGGCGCTTCTACGCGCTCAACGCCCGTACCGGGGCGCCCCGCTGGATCCGCTCGCTCGGGACCAAGATCTCCGGCGCCGCGACGCTGATCGGCGACACCGTGTTCGTGTCCGACCTCGGCAAGCGCATGACCTGGGCGCTGGGTGCGCGAACCGGCAAGACGCTGTGGAAGACCCACCGCGGCGCGTTCAACCCCGTGATCAGCGACGGCCGCCGCGTCTACTTCACGGCCTACACCTCGCTGTTCGCCCTGGACCCGAAGGGCCGCCCTTTCGACCGCGCCGCGGCGAAGAGCGCGCGCAGCCAGACCCGCGCGCAGCGCGCCGCCGCGCGCAAGCGGGTGCAGCTCCGGGCGAAGGCGCGCGCGCTGGCGCGCCGCGAGCGCCAGCTGAAGTACCGCTTCGGCCGGCACGGCCACCGCCACAGCAGCGGCCCCCACGGTCGCAGCTGCCACCGCCACCGGCACGTCTACGAGCTGCGCGGCAAGACGATCGTCCTGCGCCACAGCCACTGCCACACGCACACGCGCGCGCGGCGGTAGGTCGCGGGCACGGTGGTGTGTCGAATAATCCGCGCGGGCCGAGGGTTATTCGACACACCCTCGCCGGATTACCGGCGGACCGCGATGCCGGCCGCGGCGAGGTGCTCCTTGGCGTCGCGGACGCGAAACGTGCCGTAGTGGAAGATCGAGGCCGCCAGCGCCGCGTCGGCGCCGGCCTGCAGCGCCGCGGCGAGATGCTCGAGCGTGCCCGCCCCGCCGGAGGCGATCACCGGCACGGCGACGGCCTCGGCGACCGCGCGCGTGAGCTCGAGGTCGTAGCCGTCGTTGGTCCCGTCGCGGTCCATGCTCGTCAGGAGGATCTCGCCGGCGCCGCGCTCGACGCCGTCGCGCGCCCACTGCACCGCGTCGATCCCGGTCGCGGTGCGACCGCCGGCGACGAAGACCTCCCAGCCCGAGGCGTTTGCCTTGGCGTCGATGGCCAGGACCACGCACTGCGCGCCGAAGACGTCGGCGAGCTCGCTGATGAGCTCGGGCCGCGCGACCGCCGCGGAGTTGACCGCGACCTTGTCGGCGCCCGCATCGAGGACACCCTGCGCATCGTCCACGGAGCGAATCCCGCCGCCGATCGTGAAGGGGATGAAGCACTCGTCGGCGACCCGCCGCGCGAGCTCGACCACCGTGTCGCGCTTGTCGCTCGTCGCGGTGATGTCGAGGAAGACGAGCTCGTCGGCACCGGCGGCGTCGTAGAGCGCGGCGAGCTCGACGGGATCGCCGGCGTCACGGATGTCGACGAAGTTCGTGCCTTTGACGACGCGTCCGGCGTCGACGTCCAGGCAGGGGATCACGCGCTTGAGGTGCACCCGGCTGAGGCTAGTGAGCTGACGAGGAGCCGTCGCCGGCGAGGGCGGCGATGCCCTCGGCCACGGTGAACCTGCGCTCGTACAGGGCCTTGCCGGCGATCACGCCGCAGAGGTTGACCTGGCGCAGCCCGGCGAGCGCGAGGAGATCCTCGACGCGCCCGATCCCGCCGGAGTACATGAAGCGCCCGCGCACGACGGCGGCGATGCGGCGGACATCGTCGAGGTCCGGCCCGCCGAGCAGGCCGTCCTTGTCGACGTTCGTATAGACGAAGGTCCGCACGCCGCGGTCCTGCAGGCGCTCGATGGCGTCCTGCGCGGGCAGCGTCGTCGTCTCCGTCCAGCCGGCGGTCGAGACGAAGCCGCCGCGCGTGTCGACGCTGACGACGATCCGCCTGCCGTAGCGAGCGACGGCATCGTCGAGGAAGTCGACGTCGGCGAACGCGCCGGTGCCGAGGATCGCGCGCGAGGCGCCGGCCTCGATCGCGCCGGCGACGGCCTCGATCGAACGCAGCCCGCCGCCGTACTGGACGGGCACGCCGAGCTCCTCGACGACGCGCGCAAGGTGGTCGAGGGCCTGCGGCGAGCCCGTGCGGGCGCCGTCGAGGTCGACCATGTGCAGGTGGCGCGCGCCGGCGTCGACCCACGCGCGGGCGGCCGCCAGCGGGCTGTCGGCGTAGACGGTCTCGGCGTCGAAGTCGCCCTGCACGAGGCGCACCGCGCGGCCGCCGGCGATGTCGATCGCGGGATAGAGGATCACCGGTGGTTCGTCCTGTGGGCCCGTGCCCGTTTGGGCGGTTGCCGGCGCCGGCTGGCAAGGACGCAGCGAGGGAGTGGGCCTCTAGGCCCATGACCGAGTGAGGACGCCGCGGGCACCGACGACGAGCCGTCGGCGTCAGCCGATCGGATCGCCGTTGGTCGGTGATCGGCGGCCGATCCAAACGGGTGCGGGTCTGCAGGACGGACCACTAGACGTGGACCGACGCGCAGATGCCGACGAAGTTGCGCAGCAGCGCGAGGCCGTGGGTCGAGGACTTCTCCGGATGGCACTGGGCGCCGAAGACGTTGCCCGACGCCACGAACGAGACGAACGGCGAGCCGTACTCACCACGACCGAGCACGATCGACGGGTCCTCGGGCTGCACCACGAAGCTGTGCACGTGGTAGAAGGCGGCCGGGTCCGGCAGGCCGTCGCACAGCGCCGACGAGCGCTCCCAGCGCACGGAGTTCCAGCCGATGTGCGGCAGCTTCAGCCCCTGGGGATCCAGGCGCACGACCTCGCCCGCGAGCAGGCCCAGTCCCTCGGAGCCCTCGTGCTCGACCGAGCGCTCGAAGAGCAGCTGCATGCCCAGGCACAGGCCGATGACCGGCTTGCCGGCGCGCGCGTGCGCCCGTACGACCTCGTCGAGGCCGAGCGCGCGCAGCCGGCGCATCGCCTCCGGAAACGCGCCCACACCGGGCACGACGAGCCCGTCGGCCGCGCGCAGCTCGTCGGGATCGGCGGTCTGCGCGATCGGCGTGCCGACGTGCTCGAAGGCCTTGCTCACCGAGCGCCGGTTGCCCATCCCGTAGTCGACCATCGCGATCGTCGTCATCGCAGGCATGTCATCCGGTCAGCGTGCCCTTCGTGGACGGCACGCCGCGCTCGGTCGGGTCGATCGCGATCGCGGCACGCAGCGCTCGGGCGAAGGCCTTGAACGACGCCTCGATCATGTGGTGGGCGTTCGTGCCCGCCTCGACCTCGAGGTGCAGCGTCAGGCGCGCGTTGCCGGCCACGGCACGGAAGAACTCCTCCAGCAGCTCGTGCTCGAATCCGCCGGTCTCGCCCTTGGGCAGGCCGCCGTCGTCGAGCGCGACGAACGCGCGGCCCGAGATGTCGATCGCGCAGATCGCGCGCGCCTCGTCCATCGGCACGACCGCGTGCCCGTAGCGGTGGATTCCGCGGCGATCGCCGAGCGCGGCGTCGAGCGCCTGGCCGAACACGATCCCGACGTCCTCGACGGTGTGATGCGAGCCGGTCTGCAGGTCGCCCTTGGCGTTGACTTCGAGGTCGAGGCGGCCGTGGCGCGCGAGCAGGTCGAGCATGTGGTCCAGGAAGCCGACCCCGGTCTCGCGGCGGCCGGCGCCGGTGCCGTCGAGCCCGAGCTCGAGCGTGATGTCGGTCTCGCCGGTGCGCCGCCGGCGCTGGGCGGTGCGGCTATCGGTCGTCACGAGCCGCATTCTCCCCCACGCGCGCCAGCATCGACTCGGCGTGCACGGTGAAGCCCTCGGCGCGGGCGACCGGCGCGCCCGCGGCGGCCAGGGCGGGCCCCGCGTCGCCGATGTGGACCTCGCTCATCCGGCGCCGGAACGCCCGCGGCGACAGGCCCGACGCGTAGCGCGCCGACCCGCCGGTGGGGAGGCTGTGGTTCGAACCCGCGACGTAGTCCCCGAACGCCGTGGCGCCGGCGGCGCCGACGAAGACGCAGCCGGCGCAGCGCACCCGCGGCGCGAGACGCTCCACGGACGCGCCGACGAGCTCGAGGTGCTCGGGCGCATAGGCCTCGCAGAAGCGCAGAGCCTCCAGCAGCGACTCGGCGTGCACGGAGACGAAGGCGGCCGGGTCGGAGTGCGGCCGACCGGCACCGAGCCGCTCGAGCTCCGCGCGCACCGCGTGCAGCAGCGGCGAAGACCCCGAGACGAGGACGACCGGGGCGCCCGGGCCGTGCTCGCCCTGTGCGAGCAGGTCGAGGGCGACGAGCTCGGGATCGGCCGAGGCGTCGGCGAACACGAGCACGTCGCTCGGTCCGTAGAAGCCGTCGATGCCGACGCTGTCGGAGACCTGGCGCTTGGCCTCCTGCACGATCAGGCTGCCGGGCCCGGCGATGACGTCGGCACGCTCGATCGTCTCGGTGCCGTAGGCCAGCGCGGCGACGCCGTGGGCGCCGCCCATCGCGTAGACCTCGTGCACGCCGCACAGGTCGCAGGTGGCGCGGATGACGGGATCGATCGGCGGTGGTGTGAGCACCGCGACCTCCTCGACGCCGGCCGCGCGTGCCGTCACGACGCCCATGACGACCGTCGAGGGATACGGCGCGCGGCCGCCCGGGACGTAGATCGCGGCCCGGCGCACGGGTACCTCGCGCAGCACGACACGATGGCCCTGCGGCAGGGTGACGTCGATGTCGGCTCCGACCGCGGCGTCGGCCACCAGCGCGACGTTCGTGATCGCCACCTCCAGCCCCGCCCGCACGTCGTCGTCGAGCAGCCCGGCGTCGAGCTGCTCGGCGGGGACCCGCAGCTCGTCGGGCGCGGGCGCGCCGCCCATGTCGAAGCGCGCCACGAGCTCGCGCAGCGCGCGGTCACCGCCGTCGCGCACGGCGCCGACGATCGCGGCGACGACCTCGCCTACCGAGGCGGGCGCGGGCGCGAGCGCGTGCACGGCGGCCGCGGCGGCGACGGGGTCGCCGTCCACCGCGATGCGCTCAAAGCGCACGCAGCTTCTCCAGCATCGCGTCGATCGCGGCTGCCTTGAGCTTGTGCGAGACCGGGTTGGCGATCAGCCGCGCCGTCGAGACGAAGATCTCCTCGCGGATGACGAGGTTGTTCTCGCGCAGCGTCGTGCCGGTCGCGGTGAGGTCGACGATGGCCTCGACGAGACCGGTCAGCGGCGCGAGCTCGACGGATCCCTTGACCTCGACGATCTCAGCCTGGCGGCCGGTCGCCTCGAAGTACGCCGCGGCGGTCTTGTAGTACTTCGTCGCGACGCGCATGACGCCCAGCCGGCGCAGCGCCTCGACGGACGGGTCGGGCCCGTCGATGGTGGCGAGCACCATCGTGCACCTGCCGTAGTCGAGGTCGAGCAGCTCGTAGACCTCGCGGTCGGGCTGCTCGGCGAGGACGTCCTTGCCGGTGATCCCGACATCGGCGGCGCCGGCCTCGACATATGTCGGCACGTCGGACGGGCGCATCGTGACGATGCCCACATCGGCGAAGAGCAGCTTGCGGTCGTTGGAGCGGACCTCGGCGGTGTCGATGCCGATCGCGTCGAGGCGGTCGAGCGTCTCGCGCATGAGGGCGCCGCGCGGGACCGCGATGACGAGGCCTGGGGTCGGCGGCGGGGTCGTCATGCCTGTGCACCCTTCTCCTCGCCGGTCAGCGCGATGTGCAGCCGGTCGATCGTCAGGGCGAAGCCGACGGCGGGCAGTGGGCGGCCGAAGCGGCCGAGCAGGTCGTCGTAGCGCCCGCCGCCGCCCAGCGGCGCGCCGAGCGCGGGGTCGTAGACGTCGAAGACGGCGCCGCTGTAGTAGCCCATCCTGCGCACGAGGCCGAGGTCGAAGATGACCCGCTCGGCGACCTCGGGCGCCAGCAGCTCGTAGACGCCGGCGAGGCCGGCGACGGCGTTGTCGACGGGACCCCCGGCCTTCTCGAGCACCTCGGAGCCGCCGCGGATCTGCGGGATGCGCAGCAGCAGGTCGGCATCGGCGGCGTCCAGGCCGAGCTGGGCGAGCTCGGCCTCGAGGGCGACGAAGTCGCGCCGCACGAGCGTGTCCATGAGCAGGTCGACGGCAGCCGGCGGGACGTCGTGCGAGCGCAGCAGCATCGGGTACAGCGACGCGTCGCCGAGGCCGATCTTGAAGTCGCGCAGGCCGACGGCGTCGAGCGCGTGATAGAGGACGGTCAGCGCCTCGGCGGTTCCGTGCGGGCCGGCGGCGCCGATCAGCTCGATGCCGGCCTGCAGGAACTCGCGCATCTGGCCGCGGTGCGGGCGTACGCCGCGGTAGGCGTGGGCGAAGTAGCAGAAGCGCAGCGGTGGCTCGGCCGTCCGATAGCGCGTTCCCACGAGCCGTGCGATCGGCACGGTCATGTCGGTGCGCAGGGCGAGGATCTCGCCGTGGTCGTCGAAGACGCGGTAGGCGGGCGGCTCGCCGCCGCCGCGCGCCAGCACTTTCTCGTACTCCAGCGCCGGGGTCCACACCTCGCCGTAGCCGTCGTGTTCGAAGATCCCGCGAACCGCCTCGGTGATGTCGCGCAGCTCGCGCATCTCGTCGGGCAGCACGTCGCGGGTGCCGGAGGGGATGGGATGGATCTGAGGGCGCACGGGTGCTGTGAATCTAGAAGGCGGGAGGCCGCGACGGTCTGTCGGGGGTCGGCGATCAGTGGTAGACGGGCTCGGTGGCGACACGCTCGATGCGCGCGCCGAGCTCGCGCAGACGCTCGTCGATGCGCTCGTAGCCGCGGTCGATCTGGCGGATGTTGCCGATCTCCGAGCGTCCCTCGGCGCACAGCGCGGCGATCAGCATCGCCATGCCGGCGCGGATGTCGGGCGACTCGACACGCTCGCCGCGCAGCCGGCAGGGGCCGGTGATGATCGCCCGATGGGGGTCGCACATGGTGATGTCGGCGCCCATGAGGACGAGCTTGTCGGTGAACACCATGCGGTTCTCGAACATCCACTCGTGGATGAGCGCCGAGCCCGAGCACTGGGTGGCCAGGGCGACGGCGATCGAGGTGAGGTCGGCGGGGAACGCGGGCCACGGCCCGTCCTGGACCTTGATCTTGTGCTCGCCGACGTCGCGAGCGATCACCAGGTCCTGCCCGCCCGGCACGATGATGTCGTCGCCGTCGAGCTGCGAGCGCAGACCGAGGCGATCGAAGACGAGGCGGATCATGCGTAGGTCGTTGGGGATCGTGTCGCGGATGCGCAGCTCTCCCCCGGTCACGCCGGCGAGCGCCATGAACGAGCCGATCTCGATGTGGTCGGGGCCGATCGTGTGGTCGCAGCCGTGCAGCTTCGCGGTGCCGTTGACGGTCAGCACGTTGGAGCCGATGCCGTGGATGTCGGCGCCCATCTTCACGAGCATGCGCGCGAGATCCTGGACGTGCGGCTCGCAGGCGGCGTTGGCGATGACCGAGGAGCCCGGCGTGCCGGCGGCGGCCAGCAGCGCGTTCTCGGTTCCCATGACCGAGGGCTCGTCCATGAAGACGTCGCCGGCGCGCAGGCCGCGCGGTGCGCGCAGGTCGATGTCCCGGCCGTGCTCGAATGTGGCGCCGAGGGCGGCGAAGGCGTCGAGATGCGGATCCAGGCGCCGGCGACCGATGCCGTCACCGCCGGGCGGGGGCATGCGCACGCGGCCGAAGCGGGCGAGCAGCGGACCGGCGAGCAGGAAGGACGCGCGGATGCGCTCGGAGAGGCCGCGGTCGATGACCGCCTCGTCGGCTGTCAGGCCGGCTGCGCAGAGCGCGACCTCGTGTTCGGACAGCCACGTGATCTTGACCCCGATGCCCTCGAGGATCGACAGCATGGCCGCGACGTCCTGGATCCTCGGGACGTTGCGGACCACGACTTCGTCCTCGGTCAGGACCGAGGCGGCGAGGATCGGCAGGGCTCCGTTCTTGTTGCCTGCGGGCGTGATCGTGCCCGTTAGCGCGATGCCGCCGTCGATGACGAACTTCTCCATGAGGGGATGCCTTCCGGCGACGGGAGCAGGGCCGTCGGGCTGGGCTAGGGTAACAGCCATGTCCACCCGGATTTCGCGCGACGAGGCGTGGTCCCTGCTCTCGGACTGGGTCCAATCCGAATCCCTGCGTCGCCACTGCCTGGCCGTGGAAGCCGCCATGGTCGCTTTTGCGCAGCGTGACGGCCATGACGCCGAGCTCTGGGGCGTCACCGGCCTGCTGCACGACGCCGACTACGAGCGCTTCTCGGACATGGCCGACATCGAGCGCGGCCATCCGCGCACGATCATCGCCGAGCTCCAGTCGCGCGACGCGGCGCCGGAGATGGTGCACGCGATCGCGGCGCACGCCGACTTCCTCGGCGTGCCGGCGCACACGGACCTGGACCGGACGCTCCTGGCGGTCGACGAGCTGTGCGGCTTTCTCGTCGCGTGCGCCTGGGTGCGGCCGGAGGGCATCCATGGCCTGACGCCCAAGTCCGTCAAGAAGAAGCTCAAGCAGCCATCGTTCGCCGCCGCGGTCAACCGCGACGACGTGCGCGGCGGGGCTGACCAGCTCGGGGTGGACTTCGACTCGCACGTCGCCTTCGTGATCGCCGCGCTGCAGGCGCGGGCGGACGAGCTCGAGCTGCACGGACGCGAGGCGGGCGCGTAGTCGGGGCCGTGGCGATGGCGCGGACGCGGGGGCACAGCGGCGGGCGGGCACACGGCGTCAGCACGAAGCCCAGGCCCGGCCGAGGCTCGCAGCGAGCGGGCCGCTCCCCGGCTCCGTGCAAGATCCCTTGCAGCTTGCCGACCGCGTTTTCCCTGCATCTTGCGCTTTTCCTCGTACGTACGCCTGTTCCGTCCGCACCCCCGCCTACCGTAGAACATATGTTCGCTTCCGTGTTCTCCCAGCTTCCGGCGCGGCTGCGGCGCGCGCTCACCCTCATCAAGGCCTTTGCGTTCCTCGAGGACCCGCCCGCGGCGCTGCCCGCGCTCGCTCCGGCCGCCGCGGTCTCGCTACGCGAGCCCTCCCCCGCCTGTGACGGCGATCGCCGGCGCGGCGCCGGGGCGGTGCGGACCCCCCGCCCCGGAACCATGATCGAGCGCTGCAGCACCACGCGCTCGAGCGCGGGCCGCAGCGGCCGGCCCCTCGCGCCCGCCCAGCGCTGCGCGACGCCCACGACCTCGAGCAAGCGCACCGGCCAGCCGGCGGCCGCACAGGACCGCCGCGCCTCCGTGGCCGGCGGGTTCCTGCACCGATAGACACACCGAGCGGCCGGCGGCATCCCCGGCGGCCGGTCGGAGGCCGGCACCCCGGATGCCCGAGCAGCTCCGGCAAGTGAACCCGCGTGCGGTGGGCGCGGCGCCGCGGTTCCGGACGCGCTCGCGCCGTCGACCCCGCGGTCGCCCTGCCCGTACGGCGCGATCAGGTGAGCAGGATCAGCAGCACGATGACAGCGATGATCAGGGCGATGATGGCGATCGTGCGAGTGTTCATGAGCGGTCTCCCCCGTCGTAGCCAAGGACGCCCAGCGGCGTCCGGTGACCGGAACATACCCGCGCGTGAGGCGGCCAATCGCCCGAGGCGCCGCAGAGAACGACGGCGACCTGCGTGCTCGACGACTCTGGTCCGAGGCAGATCGCGTGTGCGCCCGCCAATCGCCCAAGGCGCCCCGGGGACGACGGCGGAGCGCTGCCCGACGACTCTCGTCCGAGGCAGATCGCGTGTGCGCCCGCCAATCGCCCACGGGGCCCCGGGGACGACCGCGGCGCGCAGCCCGACGACTCTCGTCCGGCGGAGATCGCGTGTGGGTCACTCCGGGGCCGCATCGCGCCGCGCCAGATGGATCCCGCCAGAGCGAGCCGGCTGCCTACGGGTGGGCCGGACCTGCCGCCGGCGACCGCCCGGGTTCTCAGCTCATTCGCCGCCCAGCTACGGCTGCCACCACCGCCGCCGCGGCGACCGGCCGGGTTCTCAGCTCATCGCCGCCAAGCTATGGCCGCCGCCACCGCCGCGGCCCCGCCCGCACGGGCGCCCGGGGGTCACGGCGGCACGGGGCCCAGAACGACAAACGGACCGCCCGAGGGCGATCCGTTGTGCTGAAGAAACCGGCGGCGACCTACTCTCCCGGGCCCTTGCGGGCCAAGTACCATCGGCGCTGAGGGGCTTAACTGCTCTGTTCGGAAAGGGAAGAGGTGTTTCCCCCTCGCCATAGCCACCGGAAATTGATGAGAGTCTCCCGGGACCCTTCAAAACTGCACAGTAGCCGTGCACAAACGAGTATCAAAAAGTCATCCGTCAAGCCCTCGACCCATTAGTACCGGTCTCCTACGTACATTGCTGTACTTCCAGATCCGGCCTATCAACCTGGTGGTCTACCAGGGGTCTTACTCCCTCAATGGGGATGGGAGAGCTCATCTCGAGGTTGGCTTCCCGCTTAGATGCCTTCAGCGGTTATCCAATCCGCACGTAGCTAATCTGCTATGCCCTTGGCAGGACAACAGATACACCAGAGGTGCGTTCATCCCGGTCCTCTCGTACTAGGGACAACTCCTCTCAATTCTCCAACGCCCACGGCAGATAGGGACCGAACTGTCTCACGACGTTCTGAACCCAGCTCGCGTACCGCTTGAATGGGCGAACAGCCCAACCCTTGGGACCTACTCCAGCCCCAGGATGCGACGAGCCGACATCGAGGTGCCAAACCGAGCCGTCGATGTGGACTCTTGGGCTCGATAAGCCTGTTATCCCCGGAGTACCT
>JBBSMC010000033.1:0-32969 GCA_038233375.1 Solirubrobacterales bacterium | reverse complement strand
GTGATCGTGCGATCACTCTCTTCCGTGGGGGCCGCGAAATCGCTACGGCGAGCGGGCGAAACGGGGTGGGGCTAGCCCCCCAGCGCCCGGTCGGGCTACTACGAGAGGGTCGCCTCGTACGCGGCGGCGTCCAGCAGCGCGTCAACGTGCTCGGGCGAGCCGGGCTCCATCTTCACGATCCAGCCGGCTCCGAACGGATCGGTGTTGATGGTGCCGGGCTGACCGACGAGGAGCTGGTTGGTCGTCATGAGCTTGGCCGTGAACGGCATCTTGATCGCCATCGACTTCGTCTCGCCGCTGATGCGGCACATGACTTCGCCGGCCTCGAGCAGCTCACCGGGGTAGGGCAGCTCGACGAAGCTGATCGGGCCCAGCGCGTCGGCGCCGGCCTGGGTGATGCCGAGGGTCACGAGCTTCTCGCGATCGCGCACCCACTCGTGGGTCTCGGTGTAGCGCAGGTCTTCCGGAACGGTGGCCATGCCCAGAACATAGGCCATGGTCACCGCGCTCACGCGCCATCCCACGCCGCGGACGCGGGTGCGCACGCAGGCCGTCGCGTCCCGACGGCTCAGCCGTCCGCGGCGCGCAGGTAGGCGAGCACCGCCAGCACGCGGCGATGGTCGTCGTCGCCGGCGGGCAGGTCGAGCTTGGCGAAGATGTTGCGCACGTGCTTCTCGACGGCGCCGCCGCTGACGACCAGCGCCTTCGCGACGCGCTGCACGGCGTCGATGGACGACCGTACCTCGCCGACGCGCTCCTGAGCAGGTAGCCGACGCCGGCCTCGCCGGAGGCCAGCAGCTCGGCCGTGTCGACGGGCTCGACGTACTGCGAGACGACGAGCACGCCGAGCCCGGGATGGCGGCGACGCGCCTCGATCGCCGCCTTCAGGCCGCGGTCGGCGAGGATCGGCGGCGCGATGCCGCGGGCGAGGTCGCGCAGCTCGGCGATCGCGAGGCTCGCGTCCTCGCGTGCGGCGCGCACGAGCGCAGCGGCCTCGGGCTGGTCGGCGAGCCGCTGCTCGGCGCGGCCGAGGTTCATGCTCAGCGCGACGAGCCGGGCCTGCGCGCCGTCGTGCAGGTCGCGCTCGATGCGCCGCAGCTCGGCGGCCTGGACGTCGAGCGCCCCCTGCCGCGTGCGGGTCAGCACGTCGACGCGCTGGACGAGGTTGCGCTTCTCGATCCACGGCAGGCGGTCGCCGTAGAGAAAGAGCGCGCGGAAGGCCAGCGCCGTCCCCATGCCGAGCATCGGCCAGATCGGCCACAGATAACCGAAGCCCGACAGCGCCCAGATGATCCACAGGTAGACGGCGATCAGCGCGCAGAGCTCGACCTTGACGCGGAAGCTGCGCTCGCGGTCGTGCCGCACGGCCCACGCGCGCACCGTGACGGCGTGCAGCGAGAGCGCGACCGCCAGCCCGAACCAGACCCACACCGGCCAGAAGTAGCCGCCGCCGGTGGCGACCCAGATGATCGTCACGACGAGGCCGGCGAGCAGCGACAGCGAGATGTGCAACTCGAACGAGGGCCCCACCGGCAGGGGTGACGTCGGCGCCGCCGCGGGCGCGAACGCCACCTCGCCGCGCGGGCGCAGCACGAAGTCCATCGCCGCGAGCTCGCCGGTGGTGATCGCGCGTCCGAGCGCGCCGGCCACGGGAATCAACACCAGCCCGGCGGCGGTGGTGGCGAGCGCGAGCGGAAGGCTGTCGACGGTGAGCATGCCGAGCTCAAAGCCGCCCGGGATCGCCCAGAACCAGGCCGGCATCACGACCATCCCGAGCACGCCGACCCACAGCCCGACCGCCAGGCCCGCGGGCAACGAGCCGAGCCAGCCCCAGCCGGCCGACCACGCGAAGTCGCGCGACCAGCAGCATCGTGCCACGCGAGGCGCGCCGCCATGACGCCTGTCGGTGTCCGGGGGTGAGGAGAACCCCCGGAGACGCGGACGGCGCTCAGCGCTTGGCGTGTCCGAGCGGCGGCCGGCGCCCGTGCGGCTGGGCCGGCCGCGCGCGCACTCGCGCGGGCTGCAGAGCCCGCGTGACGGGCTCGCCGACGACCGCGAGCTTCACCGGCTCGCCGTGGTGCTCCACGGTCAGCGGCTCCCCGGCGAGCAGCTCGTAGTGCGCCTGCGCGCCGGCGACGCTGACGCGCAGCCGCCGGCCGCGGTAGACCATGCGAAAGGTCAGGCGGGTCAGGCGGGCCGGCAGGCGCGGCGAGAACGCCAGCGTGTCGCCGTGGTCGCGCATGCCGCCGAACCCCGCTACGGCGACGAGCCACGAGCCGGCCAGCGCCGCGAGGTGGACGCCGTGGTTCGTGTTGAAGGCGAGGTCGCGCAGGTCGATGAACGCCGTCTCGCCGAGGTAGTCGTAGGCGAGGTCGACCTGCCCGACCTCGGCGGCGATGATGGCCTGCACGCACGCCGACAGCGAGGAGTCGCGAACGGTGATCGCCTCGTAGTACTCGAAGTCGCGCGCCTTCTGCTCGTCGCTGAAGCAGTCGCCGCAGGCGTACAGCGCGAAGACGAGGTCGGCCTGCTTGACGACCTGGCTGGAGTACAGCAGGTAGTAGGGGTAGTGCAGCATCAGCGGATAGTGGTCTTTCGGCGTGTTGGCGAAGTCCCAGTGGCGATAGCGGGTGAACTGCTCGCACTGCTGCGTGACGCCGAGCTCGTCGTCGTAGGGGATGACGATCGCGTGCGCCGCGTCGCGCCAGCTGGCGACCTCCTCCTCGTCGACGCCGAGCGCCGACGCCTGCTTGGGGTGGCGCGTCGCGAGCGTCGCCGCGCTGCGCAGGTTCCGCGCCGCCATGACGTTCGTGTAGACGTTGTTGTCGGCGATCGACGTGTACTCGTCGGGGCCGGTCACGCCGTCGATGCGAAAGCCTCCGGCCGCGTCGTGATGGCCGACCGAACGCCACAGCCGCGCGGTCTCGACGAGTAGCTCGAGCGCAGGGCCGCGTTCGAACTCCTCGTCCTTGCTCGCGAAGAGATAGCGGCGCGCGGCGTCGGCGATGTCGGCGTTGATGTGAAACGCGGCGAGGCCGGCGGGCCAGTAGCCCGAGCACTCGCTGCCGGAGATCGTGCGCCAGGGGAACGCCGCTCCCTTCAGGCTCAGCTCCTTCGCGCGTGCCTGCGCGAGCTCGAGCGTCGAGTGGCGCCACATCAGCGCGTCGCGCGCGGCATCAGGTGCGACGTAGGTCAGGACAGGCAGCGTGTACGTCTCCATGTCCCAGAAGGAATGTCCGTCGTAGCCGCGGCCGGTCAGCCCCTTCGCCGGTATCGCACGGCCCTCGGCGCGCGCCGCCGCCTGCAGGACGGAGAAGAGGGCGAAGCGCATTGCCTGCTGCAGCGCCGGGTCGCCGTCGAGCTCGATGTCGGCGCCGGCCCAGAAGTCGTCGAGGTAGGCGCGCTGGGAGGCGACGAGCTCGTCCCAGCCGGTGTGCATCACGGCGGCCAGCGCGGCGTCGACCTGGTCGCGCAGCGCCGGCAGCGAACGCCGGCTCGACCAGCCGTAGGCGATGAACTTCACGATCCGCAGCCGCTCGCCGGGCTCGAGGTCGGTCGCGAACGTCACGCGCGCGAGATCCTGCTCGCTCTCGGCGCCGGTGACGATCTCCTGCGGTCCCTCGACGACGTGGTCCATCCCCGCCGCGACGCGCAGCCGCGAGGCGCGGGTGATGTGCACGAGGCCGGCGCGCAGCCCGTGGTGGCCGTTGAACTCTCCCTGCAGCGGTTCGCGCAGGGCGGCGGCGGCGCGCGGGTCGTTGGCCGACTCGGGCACCGGCTCGTTGGCGATGAGCTCGGATTGCACGACGATCCGCGCCGGACCGTCGTAGGGCTCGACCTCGTAGGAGATCGCCGCGACGGCACGCTGCACGAACGACACGAGGCGCGTGCTGCGCAGGATCACGCCCTGCCCCGCGGGCGAGCGCCAGTGCACCTCGCGGCGCAGCACGCCGGCGCGCAGGTCCAGCGTCCGCGTGTGGTGCTCCACGGTGCCGTAGCGCAGGTCGAACGGCTCGTCGTCGACGAGCAGGCGCAGGACCTTGCCGTTGGTGACGTTGATCATCGACTCACCGGACTCGGGGTCGCCGTAGCCGGCCTCGGCGTAGGGCAGCGGACGCGTCTCGTAGAAGCCGTTGAGATAGGTCCCCGGCCGGCCCGACGGCTCACCCTCGTCGAGGTTGCCGCGCAGCCCGATATGGCCGTTGGAGAGCGCGAAGACCGACTCGGTCTGCGCGAGCAGCCCGAGGTCGAGCTGGTGCTCGGGGATCGACCACGGATCGACCCCATAGACGTCGGTGCCGATCACGTGCGGCCGGCGGCAGCGCGGTGCATCCCCGCAGTCTGCCGGACCGGCAACCGGGGGTGTGGCGAATCTGTGTCGCTGCGCGTGCACGATTCGCCACACCCAATCCCTTAGCGTCCCTGTGGCCGGCGCGGCGGGCGGCGAAGCTCGACGTGCTGAAGGCGCTGGCCTACGAGTGATCCCGCACGTCATGCTGAGACGTAAGTGGGACTCGCGGCACGGGTAGCTTGAAGCTCGGCTACGCGCTGAGATCTGGGGCAGCATCCCAGGCCAACGGCACCCTTTCGGGGGTCTATCCAGAGGCGTTGATCGTTTGTCGGTTACCTCAACAGACCAGCGATCAACTCGCCACGACTGCCGTTGCAGCAGCCCCGCCAATGATGGTCACGAGCCAGGTGTTCTGCCACCAGGGAGTGCTCGGCGCCACCACTTTCGCCTCCGCGGCGCTTTGCGGCGAGGTTGAATCGATCGAGGCGTCGGCTTGCGCGTCCGTGCGATTCGCGGGAACAACCTCCTCGCTCACGGCTCGCTTGCGTGACGGTTTCGGGTCACTGTGCGCCGCGAGCCGCTTCTCAATGGCTTCCGAGACCTGAACAAAAATGCCTTCCACGACTGTCCGGTCCTGCCCTGACACCGCAAGAGAGGTCATCGGGCTGACGTAGTCGTAGCATGTGATTGCCACTTTCAACTCACCCGAGGGCAGATTGGCCCGGAGGTATCGGAGCCCCTTCAATTCGTCAAGCTCGGTGTCCTCGATCTCGGAACTGAACTCGTCCCTATTCCCCGTGGAGAACTCGGCACCGTCGTTCCAGTCCGCGTCGTACCACTCGTCAGCGGCCGGATCGACCTTAGTCACAAGCCCCGTGACGGTCGTCGCCAGAGCGAAGTAGTCCTCAAACGAGAACCAGCCGGCGAATTCGGTTTTTCGGGGGCTCCGAGGGTGATTAGCGCCAGGCGGCTGCGCTTTGGTTCCAAACGAGAGTTGGTCATCACCGCCCGCCACGGGTAGGCCGCCACATCCTGCGATGTAGCATGCCGGTGTCAGACGCCGACGTTGAGCTTCACCGCGATCGCGCGCTTGACGTCGCCGGACGTCTTGGCGAGCTCGCTGGCGTAGCCGTCGCTGAACACCATGTCGGAGTCCAGCGACGTCTGGGCGAGGTTCTGCACGCTCTGCGCGTAGTCCTTCGTGGCGTAGACGAGCTTGCAGGTGTCCGCGGGCAGCGCGATCTGCGAGGTCTTGAGCTTCGCGCCGGAGCGCGTGGCGGCGGCGACGTTCTCGTAGACCTCGAAGTGGATGTGTGGCCAGCGGCCGGAGTAGGCGGCGGGGAAGATGCTCTGGAACGTCACCTTGCCGTCGCGGCCGGTCTCCTGCACGCCGCGCAGGTAGTTCTGGTCGGCGATGTCGTACATCGAGTAGCGGCCCTCGCGGTCGCAGTGCCAGATGTAGCGGCGGCGCCGGACAGCGGCGTGCCGCCGCCGGCGACGTCGAGCAGCGTCATCTCGATCGTCGTCGGGACGCCGGCCGCGGTGCCCGACAGATCGCCGATGCTCTTCGTGATGTCGCTGCGCACGACGCCGCTCTCGGTGAGCACGTTGGGGCCGTTGGAGCCGTCACCGGGGAACGGGCCCGCGGTCTCCTCGGGGATCTCGGTCGTGGCGTCGCCGCCGCTTGCCTGCGGGGTGGTGGCGGCGGCCGCGCCGCTGCCGCCGTCGGAGGAGGAGGAGGACGAGCCGCAGGCGGCCAGCGCGAGTGAGCCGAGGCTACCCGCGAACACGCCGACGGCGCGCCGCCGGCTGATCAGCTTCGGCAGGTCGAACTGCAGCCCGCGGTCGTGGTCTTCGATCGTCGGGTCGTCGTGGTCGTGGTTCATGAGGTCTCCTCATTGCGGCGTTCTCGGCATTGTGCGGCCACGACAGCCTGGGTGACGAAGCTCTCAACCAGCTGAGAGCCGGCTGGGAGTCTGCTGAGCGCCTACGGCTCCGCGAACGTACGTGCGATGTCCGCCTGCTC
Source organism: Solirubrobacterales bacterium (assembly GCA_038233375.1). Classification (GTDB taxonomy): domain Bacteria; phylum Actinomycetota; class Thermoleophilia; order Solirubrobacterales; family Solirubrobacteraceae; genus CADCVQ01. Next base: position 26,652 of record JBBSMC010000033.1, on the reverse strand, counting down.
GTGCTCGAACGCCCCCGCCATCCGGCCGATCGCGGTTGCATCGAGCCCGTGCTCCTCAGCCACGGCCCGCCATCCGCTCGTGGCCTCGGCGACCTCGCGCACCACGTCGCGCGCGGCGGTGTGCGCGAGGCGGAAGAGCTCGGCGACGTCCAGCAGCGCGTCGAGACGGGCCTCCGTGGACGAGTAATCGATGGCCGTGCTCAGGTGCTTCGGGCCCGGTCGCGGGTCGGGGTTGAGATCGAACGCCGGCGACAGTGACCAGCCCGCGGTGTCGGCCCGCAGGAACCCATGGTTGCGCAGGTGATCGTCGGTGTTGCTGATGAGGATCGAGAAGGCGATCCGCCGCCATAGCTCGCGCAGGTCGGCGGTCGCACGCGGGGAGTGACGCTCGATCACGTCGGCGATGTCGAGGTAGCTGCCGCGGTCACCGTCGCCGGACTCGAGCATCGTCATCGCACTCACGTAGCCGATTCGCTGGCCGGCGGAGCGGTCGAACCGGTCGACCACGAGCACCGGCTTTCCGTCCACGACGTGCAACTCGGAGTCGGGCACGCGGATGCCGGCGCGCCGGGCGAGCTTCAGCGCGACGGCCTCCCAGCGCATCACGTCCCACTCGTCGTTGGCGGGGCTCGGGAACTTCGCGATCGCGATCCGGCCGACCCAGTCGAGCACGTGTGCCTTTGGACGCGCGCCGCCGAGCGAGCTGCCGCCGCGCAGCAGCAACTTCAGCTCGGCCTCGCCCGCCTCGTCGCGCTCCAGCCGATCGCTGGCGTCAAGCAACCGACCGAGCTCGAGCAGATGCGGGATCCCGCCGCTTTCCCCGGCGAGGAAGGCACCGGTCGACTGGTCGCGAAACCGCACGGCGCCCTGCCGCAGGTCGTCGCGCACGCCGAGCAGGTAGTCGATCTCGCCAAAGCTGCGCTCGGCCACCCCCGCGCGCCGTGCCCGTTGCTCCTCGTCGCGTTGGATGAGCCGGCGTCCCCAGCGATCGGGAGCGCAGTCCGAAAACGCGCCGAAGATCGGCTGTCCGGCTCGTGTCTGCTGCTGTCCGGCGGCCAGCGGCAGGGCTGGATCGAGCTCGTACGCGTCGCTGTGAGCGAGATACTCGGGCGCGTAGCTGAACGTCGCGGACTCCGTCCCGCGCCGGCGATGCGCCCACAGGCGTCCCGCGCTTGTGTCCTGTGCGCCGAGCGCGACGATGACCTCGACCGCGGTGTCAGGCATCGGAACGGCCGGTCAGGTTCTTCGCACGGACACGCTGGGGCAGCTGCTCGTCGGCACGAAGCCGACCGACGTCGGACTCATACGGATCGAGGGCTCGTGGGAGGTTCTCGAGGATGCCCAGCGCGCGGAGGACACGGAGCAGGTTCTCCGCGCTCACCCCGCCATCGGCGCGCTCGATGCGGCTGATGGTGTCGCGCGAGACACCGGCACGGTCCGCCAGCTGGACCTGGGTGAGCCCGCGCAGCTTTCGCCATGCCTCCAGGCTGTCGCTCAGATCCCGTAGCGCACGGCGGACTGGCAGCGGAGTCGGAGACCTATTACGCGGCATATACGCTGCACTATAGGAGTTAGTGCGGTTTATCTGCAAACTAATATGCGAGAACGTGCTACGCGGGGCTGGGCGCCAATAGGCCCAGCTCCTGGCGCAGCCAGCCCATGAGGAGCGCGACGTCGGGCATCTGCTCGCGGTCGGCGACGATCCCGAAGTCGAGGTGGCCCATATAGCTCATCACCGTTATGTTCAGGCCCATCCCGTGCGTGATCACCGACACCGGATAGTTCGCCACGAACTTGGCGCCCGCGAGGTACAGCGGGAACTGGGGGCCGGGGACGTTGGAGATGACGAGGTTCCAGACCGGGCGGCCGGGCCCGATGGCGATCCCGAACGTGAGCCGCGCCGCGCGCGAGAAGACCGCCGGCGGGATGAAGTGGTTGGCGTCGGTCAGCAGCGACGCGGGCAGCGCGCGGTGGCGCTCCTTCATGTCGCCGAGCGTCTCGTGCGTGCGTCGCAGTCGCGTCACCGGATCGGCGACCTCGGTGTGCAGCGGCGCCGCCATGAGCATGATCCGGTTGCCGTACGTCCCGATCTGCTCCTCCGTGCGCACGGAGATCGGGATCTATGCGACGAGCGGATCCGCGGGCAGCTCCTCGTGGGCGATGAGCCAGCGACGCCCCCCGCGCAGATCGCGACGATCACGTCGTTGACCGTGCAGCCGTGCGCGTTCTTGACGACCTTCACGTCGTCGAGCGACAGCTGCCGAATGTGAAGCGCCGGTGCGCGGACAGCCGCCCGCTGAACGTCGTCTTCGGTGCGGTGAGCTGCGTGCGCTGGACCGCGTCCTCGACCGGCAGGACCGCCTGCTGCACGCGCTCGACGAGCCGGCCGAGCGCGCCCAGGCCCGGGATGACCTTCAGCTGCGTCTCGTCGAGGTTCGGCAGCGCCGACGGCAGCGCGCGCAACGCCCGCAGCGGGTAGCCCGCCGCGCCGCGCAGCCCCTTGACGAGCATCCCGAACTCGTCGGGCACCGCCTCGTTGTCGCCCCACGGTCCGGTCGTCTCGATCTCGCGGATCTCCGGCGTGAGGTCGAGCAGCAGCCCGAGGATCTCCGCGCCCGACATGCCGTCGATGACCGCGTGGTGGATCTTCGTCAGCATCGCGACGTGGCCTGACCGCAGCCCGCTGATGACGTACAGCTCCCACAGCGGCCGCGAGCGGTCCAGCGGCCGCGAGACGATCCGCGCGACCTGCTCGGCGAGCTGCTCGTCGGTGCCGGGCGCCGGCAGGCCGATCTCGCGCACGTGGAAGTGCAGGTCGAAGTCCTCGTCCTCGATCCAGTACGGGTAGTCCAGGCCGAGCGGCACCTCGAGCAGCCGCTGGCGCAGTGGCGGCAGCAGCGGTAGGCGCTCGGTGATGAGCGCCTCGATATCAGCGGCGTTCAGGGTCCCAGTCGCCGTCGTCGACGGATCGAAGATCGCGACGCTGCCGACGTGTCCGGTCTGGCGCCGCGTCTCGAGCGCGAGGAACTGCGCGTCGAGGCTCGTCAGCTGGCGCATGGCCGGACCACTCTAAGGAAGCGTCCATCAACAACTTGCGCGTTGGGGCACCCTCGCGGCGCGCGGAGCCACCCGATTTCTTGTCGATACAACCAGTATCGACGGCGAAATCGCGCGGCCCCGCGCATCCACGATCCGGCACCCCACCGCGCAACTTGTTTTCGGACGCTTCCTAAGGGCTCGTGACACGAACCCTGACCCGGTCCGGCGCGCGTGCGAAACGCAGCTACTACCCGGCAGGCACGAGCGGCGGGCGGCCGTTGCCCGCCTGCGCACCGCGCGTCCGCGGCGCCGCACCACGCGAGGAAGCCGGCCCCGGTCGCGGAGCCGGTGCCCGCCGTTGCGCCGAGCGCTGTCCGCCCGCCACGCCGAGCGCCTGCAGCTCGCCTTCCAGCAGCGCCGGCAGCTCGTGCACCTCGGGCAGCATGTCCGGGTCGGCGTAGCAGCCGAAGAAGAGCTCCTGGCGGTAGCGCACCATCCCGATCGCCAAGCCGTGGCCCTGGGCGATCGGCACCACGGAGTAGACCTCGTCGAGCTCGCAGCCGAGCAGAAACAGCGAGCCGCGCGGCGCGGGCGACTGCGACACCGTGATGTTGAACTGACGAGGCGTGGCCAGCGCGCGCACGACCGGCGTTCGCAGGGCCGGCGGCACAAGCCCGCCGGCGGTCTCGACGAACGCCTGCGTCGCCTCCGGCCGGTCGGTGTGCTTCAGCCGCGCTGTCTGCTCGCGCACGAACTCCAGCCGCTCGCTGCACGACCCGAGGTGCACGGGCAGCGGCATGTAGACCATCGCAATCTGGTTGCCCGCCCCCTCCTCGCCGATGCGCCGCATGCTGACCGGCACCATGACCTTGAGCGGCGCCTCGGGCGGCTCGCCGTTGCGCAGGGCGAGCGCGCGCAGCGCGCCCGCGACCGCCGTCAGGCCGGCATCGTTGAGGGTCCCGCCGCCGCCGCGCGCGGCGCGCAGCAGGTCGCGTGGCGCGTGGTAGCCGACGAGCGCGCGCCGCCCGCCGATGCGGCCGTTGAGCTGTGACTGCGGTGCCGGCGGCAGCACGTCCTCGGCGATCGCCGTGGCGATGAGCTTGGCCGTCCGGCCGGCCGCGCCCGCGGCGCTTCGCGGGTGCGCGACAGCGTCGGCCCCGGCGCGCACGACGGATACACCGTCGCCGACCGCGCGCTGCGCGGCATCGACCGCCCAGCCGACCGGACCGCCGCGCCCCTGCGGGCGAAACGTGACCGGCGGCTGGGACTGCATGTCGGGCTCGGGATCGACGACGAGTCGGACGATCTGCAGGGCCGCTATTCCGTCGACCAGCGCGTGGTGGATCTTGCCGATCATGCCGATGCGGCCGTCCTCGAGTTGCGGCACGAGGAAGATCTGCCACAGCGGGCGCGAGCGATCCAGCGGCGTCGACAGCACCGACGAGCGCAGTGCCTCGTACGAAGCGAGGCTCACCGGGTCGTCGGAGGCGGTGAGCTGCACGAGGTGCGCCGACAGGTCGAAGTTCGCGTCGTCGATCCAGCGCGGCTCGGTCAGGCCGAGCGGCGATGAGTCCAGCCGCCAGCGGCACCACGGCACCTCATGCACTCGCCCGGCGGCGCGCTCGCGCAGCGCCTCGATCGTCGGCCGCGGCCGGTCGCCGGACGGCGCCGCGAACACCGCGCTCCAACCGACGTGCATCGGTGACTGCGGCGTGTCCAGGCGCAGGAACGAGCCGTCGAGCGCGGACAGGCGGCGGGTGGAGTGCGGGGCGGTGGTCATACGGCTCCTCCTCGTCCGGCCGCGCTGAGCACGGCCGATCGGTTCTCGTAGGTTCCGAGCGGACCCGCGGCGACGGGCGCGACCACGGGCAGCGGCGGGGGCGCCGGCAGCGCCTCCCGGATCGCGGCGTCGCGGCGTAGCGCGCGCAGCTCCTCGTCGATGAGCTCGGCCACCCGCGTCGCCTCGGGCAGGCCGTCGGGGTCGGCGTACAGACCGAAATACAGGTGGCCTTCGTAGGGCAGCATGCCGATCGACAGCGTCTGCCCCTCGGCGATCGGGATCACCGGATAGAGCTCGTCGAGGCGCATGCCGTGCATGAACAGCGCACTCGGCGGTCCCGGGACGCTCGAGATCGTCAGGTTGAAGCGGCCCGGCTGGGCGGCGCGCAGGACCGGCGCGCGCAGCGCGCTGGGCAGCAGCCCGAATCCGGAGATCAGCGTCTGCGCGCCCTGCGGCCGCTTGCCCTCCTTGAAGCGCGCTGTCTGCGCGCGGACCTGCGCCAGGCGCTCGGCGGGCGAAGCGACGTCCAGCGGCAGCCAGACCGACGTCATCGAGACGCGGTTGCCGAGCGTCGCGGCGTCGTGCGCGCGGCGCATGTTGACCGGCACCATCGCCTTCAACGGCTCCGGGGGACGGTCGCGCTCGCGCGCGAGCGTCCGCAGGGCGCCGGCGATCGCGGCAAGGCCGACGTCGTTGCGCGTGCCCGGTGCGCGGCGGCTCACCGCGCGCACCTCGTCGAGCGCGACGCGATGCTGCACGAGCGTGCGGCGCGGCCCGAGCGGGCGGTTCAGCCCGGACTCCGGGGCATGCGGGAGCAAGTCCTGCGAGAGGGCGTGGACGAGCCGGCCCGCGTCGCGCAGCGCGTCGCCGGCCGCGGCCCGCGGATGCGTGACGGCGCGAGCGACGTCGCGTGCCGCGCCGGAGCACAGCTCCGCGCTGTGCACGAGTGGATCGAGCGCGCGCTGCAGCGTCGTCGGCGGCGCCTCGGCCTGCCACGGCGCCGCGCCGCAATCGCCGGCACCCTCGATGTCGAGCGTCAGCAGCGCGATCTGCAGTGCCGCCGCGCCGTCGGCCATAGCGTGGTGCACGCGGCCGACGACCCCGAAGCGGCCATCCGCCATCCGCGGGACGAAGGCGAGCTGCCACAGCGGGCGTGTGCGATCCAGCGGCTGGGAGAGCAGCGCGTCACGCAGTTGCGCGAAGCGCTGGGGCCCGACGGGATCGGCCGGATCGGTGAGCTCTACGACGTGCGCGGCGATGTCGAACTGCTCGTCGTCGACCCAGCGCGGCTCACCGAGGCCGAGCGGCGCGGCCAGCAGGCGCTGCCGGCAGCGCGGCACCCAGCCCAGGCGGGCCGTCACCCGCGCGCGGATCTCGGCTATGGCCGGCGCGGTCCCGTCCGCGGGCGGCGAGAAGGTCGCGCTCCAGGCGACGTGCATGTGCGCACCGGCCGACTCGAGTGCCAGAAACGAGGCGTCGACCGGCGAGAGCCGCTCGCCGTGTCCGTGGGCGGGCATGCTCGCCAGCTTGCCGTCTCGCGCGCGGGTTGTGAACGCGTTCCCCCTCAAGGGCGGGGGAGGACCCCCCGATCGGGGGGCGGCGGGTGCAACCGACCCGGAAATGCGACGAGGCCGGGTGCGCGAACACCCGGCCTCGTCAACTGCGGTCGACTAGGACCGTTTGTCAGTCCTTGGTGATGCCCATCTTCTTGAGAGCGGCAGCCGCGTGCGGCGACAGCTGACCCGTGACCGGCACCTTGTTGGCGAAACCCGACGGCCAGGCGATGGGCGCGTACTGACCCAGCGTTGCGTAGCCGCCCGTCGGGGCACCCGCAGGCGGAACCCGCTCGTCCGGTGCGTGGTACAGCTCAACCCCAAAAGACTTAGAGAACAAAGGAACTCCTCCGTCGTGGTAGCGGATGGATCCGCGGTGGTTCATATCTCGGGCCCACCCTCCCCCTGAGCGGCGGACCACCATTTTCCATGCGCCGTCCCACTGCGCGAGGACAGACCGGATGGCGCATATGCACTGCTCTGCTCCGCGCGAGAATACACCCGAACGGGCCAAGACGACAAGTGCGTTCCGGGGGTTATCCGAACCACGGGGTTCATGGAGGCCGAATTGGCTTGTGATGCGCTGTGCAAGAGAAGGCTTGCCGTCATCGACGCACACGACACTCGAGCGCTGCAAGCTCGCCAACCCCGGCGATCGCGCCGGCCGCCTCGGTCCCGGCCCGCGCTACTGGGTCGGCGACCGGCCGCCCGGCTGACCGCGCCGACACGACGGCCGCAGCGCGATCGAGCACGAACTGCCGGTGCGCCCGATGGCGCGTCGGCTGGCCGGCCGTCGGATGAGCGTCCACCGACGATTGAAGTCGGGCGTGACGCACAGACCGTCCGCGGCATCGTCGGCCGCCGTCTCCTCGCCCTTCTTGGGGTGCTCGCGGCGACGTCGCTCCGTCGGTGCTCGGCGCCGATGACGCGCTGCGCGCGCTCGAGGCGCACCTGGACCGGCTGCGGCCGGGGCGGGTACCCGTCGGCACTCGGTTGCAAAGCGGGTGAGCGGTGCTAGCTTCGCGACCATCGTCACAAGGCATCTCCTCGCTGCACTCGTGCTTGTCGTGGCGTTCGCGCCCGTGCTCTCGGCGTGCGGCGCCGAAGATCTGTCACCGACGGCGATCGCCGAGGCGGCCGAGGCGACGGCCGCCTCGGGCGGCATGCGGATCGCGCTCAGGCAGACGCTGACGCTCCCCGGCGCCGGTCGCCTGACGACGACCGGCAGCGGGGTGATGGATACGCAGAGGCGCAGGAGTCACATCACGCTGAAGGTGACCGACGGGCCGGATCTCGTCGTCGGGGCGTTTGACCAGGGTGACCTCACGACCGAGGTCATCACCGACCGCTTCGCCGTGTACACGCACTCGCCGCAGCTGCGGCAGATGCTGGGCCAGGGCCGCAAATGGGTGAAGGTCGACGGCGCGCAGCTCAACCGGGCGGCGGGCGTCGACGTCTCCGCACTGACGCAGCCTGGGCAGGATCCCGGCCAGGCGCTCGGCCAGCTCAATGCGGTCAGCGGCGATGTCGAGACCGTCGGCGAGGAGAAAATCCGCGGCGTGGCCACGACGCACTACCGCGCAACCGTCGACCTGCGCCGCTATCCCGATCTCGTGAGCGAGCCCGATCGCGCGGCGGCGCGCGACGCAATCGACGGGCTGATCGGACGCAGCAAAGCGAGCAGGATCCCGGTCGACGTCTGGCTCGACGACGACGGCCGCGTCCGTCGCCTCGCGCAGAAGCTCGCGCTCGAGGTGCCCGGTGGGCCGAGCGCCGTCGAGCAGCGCTTCGACTTCTACGACTTCGGGACGAGGGTCCGCATCGAGATCCCCGCCGCGAGCGACGTCACCGACCTGACCGACCTGGTCGACGAGCGCGGCGCGACGATCGGCCCCTGAGCCCGCCGTCGGCGCGGCACAGAGCCTCAGCCGCTGACCGCTTCGTCGCGCACGGGGTGGTCACGCTGCTCGACCGAGGCGTAGAACGCGTCGACGTCGGCGTGCATGAGGACGGCGCCGGGCGTGGACACGAACCTACGTTCTCATCGGGTCGGCAAGCTGCGCACGGCCGTGCCCATACCCGAACACGAGGTACGCGAGCAGGACCGTGCCGCCGGCTTCCCGCGGCGTCAGCGGCCCAGCGTGCTCGCCGTCTCGCGCACGAGCGCGACGACGTCCTCGGGATCGGTGAAGCGACCGGCGAAGCGCTGCCGGGCGCCGACCTCGAGCTGCGCGATGGTACGCGTGCCGTCCATGGCGTCGAGCACCCAGACGACGACTTCGCCCCTCAGGCTCGTCCTCGGCGACGTCCCCCGGTCGTCGACCGGCGGACCGGTGGGAAAGCCGTCGGCGGACGTCTGGTCGTAAGCCGCGCGCAGCACGCCGCCGCGGCGGGCCTCGATCCGCCAGCGCCAGATCGAGCCCTCGGCCGACGACGCCAGCCGCATCGAGATCTCGTCCCCCGGCACGACCGCGATCGGGTCATGCACGGGAAAGAAGGCGTGAGCCCAGCTCGAGGTAACCGACGGCGGCTCGTTGTCGAGCGTGATCGTCGCGGTCAGCCGGCAGCGAAACCAGCCGCAGATGCCGTGCATGACGCCATCGCGCGTCGCCGTGACGGTGACGTCCGCGTCGAGGTCCGTCGCGGCGGACTCGTCGAGCTCGGTGGTGAGCAGCCGCGCCGGCGGCGCCAGGAAGTCGTTGGCGTGCAGGTGCGGCATCTGGACGCTGTTGAGCTGACAGGAGCGGATCGAGCTGAAGTCGATGCCGTGGCGGTCGCGCGGGCGGTCGTGCAGCTGCGCGTAGACACGACCGGTCTGCACGGCGGCGACGTGCAGCTCGACGGCGGCGGGGATGCTGCGCGCGCCCGGCTTGAGGAAGCGGCGGCGCGCGTCCACGAGGGCGCCGACCATGCCCTCGCCGACGCCGAAGTTCCACAGCGTCTCGCTGATCAGCACGTCGGCGCGCTCGGGCAGCTCGACCCGGTAGGAGCGATCGCTGAAGAACTCGACGCGGTCGTCGAAGCCGTTGACGGTCGCGATCTCGCGGGCAAGGTCGACGACCGGCCCCTCCTCGATCGCGAAGACGCGGGCCGCGCCCGCCTGGCAGGCGAAGTAGGCCAGCAGGCCGGTGCCGGTCCCGACGTCGACGACGACGTCGCCGGGCCGCACGACCTCGTGCACGGCCTCGCGGAAGCGGTCGACGCGATCGTCGTCGGCGAGCAGCCTCGCGTGGTAGTGCAGCAGTCCGACGTCGTTGAACCAGGTCACGCGTCGAACCTAGTAGCTCAGCTCGCTCGGGTGCGCGATGGCGCGCGTGCTGCAGGGTTCGCCTATCGTCGCCGAGGTGCGCCGGTCGTGGCTGCTCAGTCTCCTGCTCGCCCTCCTCACCGCCGGGATCGTGGTGGCGCTCGTGGACAGCGAGGTGTCCGGGACGGGGGCGGAGAACGTGGGGGAGTCGGGTCCCGAGAGACCGGCCGTGACGCCCGAGCCGGGGCCAGATCGCGCGGCGGACGCGGAGCGGGTCCGGCGCCGCTGCAAGGCCACGCAGAGCAATCCCGGCGGGACGAACAACTACATCCCGGACGCGCCGCCGCGCGACTCGCTGGGTAGCGGCTTCGTCATCACCGGTCGCGTCCGCTCGGCAGACGGCTGCCGGCCGCTGGACGGCGTTCGCGTCCAGGTGTGGCTCGCCACCGAGACCGGCGGCGAGCAGGACAATCGCGCCAGCGTGCGCACCGGCTCCGACGGCCGCTACCGCATCGAGACCGACCCGACGGTGCCGCAGTTCGGCGAGCCCAACATCCACGTCGGCTACGACGACGACGAGTACGGCGAGGTCTTCATCCGGCGCGTGGTCGACCTCGACGACGAGCGCGCGGTCGTCGACCTCACGCTCGCCCGCGATGGCTGACCTGCGCGCGCCGGCGCTGGGTGCGGCGGCGGGCGCTGTCGTCGCGCTGCCGCTGTCGCTCGCGCTGACCGATCGCCACTTCGCCGATGCGTCGACGGCGCTCGCGCTGTCGATCGTTGCGGGAACGCTTGCCGCGTCCGCCCTCGCGATCCAGCCGCTGCTCGCGCGCGGGCGCCGGATCGCGCGCCATCAGCTGCTCGGCGCCGTGGTTCTGGGCCTCGTGCTCGTGCATGTCGGCGCGCTCTTCGCAGAGTCGTCCAGCGATGCGTGGTTCGCGCTGTCGCCGGACGGGCCGACCCGCGCGCGGATGGCGCTGATCGCCACCCTGGCTTTGTTCGCGGTGGTGGCGCTCGGCGCGTTGCGCACCCGGCTGCCGCTCGCGCCCGGCACGTGGCGCCTGCTGCACGGCTACCTCGCGGTGGTCGTGATCGCGCTCGGCATCGGCCATGCCGTGCTCACCGACGGCGCGCTGGACGATGCGGGCACGCCGGTGCTGCTCGGCCTGGGCGCGATCGGGCTGCTCGGCGTGCCGGCGGCGCACGTCGCGCGCACCCGCCGCGCCCGTCAGCGCCGGCCGTCATCTCCCTGAGCGCGATCTCGCCCGCAGCCACATGTGACCCGTCACTCCCCGACGAGGACCGCCTCCGAGGCACCACGCAGATCGGCGATCCGCCCGGCCTCCTCCTCGAGGTCCGTGAGCGCGAGCCGACCGAGTCGCTCGACGGTGATCTCCGCTTTGCGCCCCTTCGCCTTGACGCGCCACAGGCCGCCCAGCCGGCCGTCCTTCAGCACCGCGCCCGGGCTGGCCAGGGGGCGAAACAGCCGCCTGCGCAGCTCGGTGTCCGGCGCGAGCAGCGCGCGGTTGGGCTTCTGCAGATAGGGGTCGCCCGGCGGGATCAGCCGGATGCCCGACGCCGCCCGCGGCGAGGCGAGCGCGTTCGCGTCCTTGGTCAGGGCCCAGGCCTTGCGCGTACCCGCCTCGACCTCGTCGAGCTCACCCTCGATCTCGTTCCACAGCCGCTCGGCGTGCGGCCGTGCAACACCGGCCCACTCCGCGAAGTCGCCGCTCGTGGCGGGACCGTAGAAGTGCAGGAACCGGCGGACCGCCTCCGTCGCGGACGCGCTCGCGAAGTGCGTCGTGCAGCTCGTTCTTGTCCAGCGCGCGGCCGCCGCTGAGCGCGTCCCTCGTCGCCTCGGCGACCTCCTCGAGCGCGTGCGTGGGGGCGAAGCCGTGCTCCCGCGCCAGCCGCTGAACCTGCTGACCGAGCTGCCGGCCGAGCTCGTCGTCGTCGCGCGAGATCAACGCCCGCCCGTAAAGCGCGAGGTCCTGCGGCGCCAACGCATGGATCGCTCCGCGCACGACGTGCGCGACCGCGAGATCGCCGCTGTCGACGGCCTCGTCGTAGCGCGCGCGCGTCAGGCCCTCGTGCCGGGCCGCGAGTGCAAACAGCGCGGCGTCGCGGGCGAAGTCCGATGCCGGGCAGGCCGCCGCTGCGGCCAGGTCCTTGGCGTCGCGGGCGGCCAGGCCCGAGCGCGCCAGCCGGAAGGCGAGGATCTGTTCAGCCTGCACACGAGGAGGCTAATCCAGGGCGCGCCCACTGAGCCACGACGGCGGACGTACTCCCGGGGATGTACGCGGGTCGCGGAAGTGCCTCCCGGGAGCCGATGCGCGACGGATGCGCCTCGCCGAGGATTGGCCCATGCTCGCTCATCGCCTTTGGGACCATCCCCGCCGCACCCTCCTCGCCGTCCTTGTCTTCGTTGTCGTCGCCGGGATCGTCGGCGGTCCTGTTGCCGGCGCGCTGAAGAGCTCGGGCGGCTTCGTTGCCCCCGGCGCCGATTCCGAGGTGGCCATCGAACGCATCCAGGCGGCAACGGGAACGCAGGCCGGTGCCGGAATCGTGCTCCTCGTCGACGCGCCCTCGGGACGCCGCGTCGACGCCGTCGCCGCGCGACTGGCCCGCGTGCACGGCGTCGTGCGGACCGCAACGCCCGGCCAGGCCGGCGGGCGGGCGATCGTCACCGCGACGCTGGACGCCGGCGTCGACGACGACGCGGCCGCGGAGGAAGCGCTCGGCGCGTTCGCCGGCCGCGACGACGTCACCGTCGGCGGACCGGTCGTCGCGAGCCTGCAGATCGGCGAGACGGTGGGAGCCGATCTCGGGCGCGCCGAGCTGATCGCCTTGCCGTTGCTGATCCTGCTCTCGCTGGTGTTCTTCCGCGGCCGCGCCGCCCTGATGCCGCTGGCCGTCGGCGTCACCACGGTGCTCGGGACCTTCCTCGCCCTCTCGGCCATCAACCGCTTCTACGGGCTCAACGTATTTGCGCTGAACCTCGTGATCGGCCTCGGGCTGGGCTTGGCGATCGACTACACGCTGTTCCTCGTCTCCCGCTATCGCGAGGAGCTCGACGCGCGTGGTCCCGGCGCGGCGGCGATCCGCGCGACGATGGCATCGGCCGGGCGCACCGTGGCCTTCTCCGCCGCGACCGTCGCGTGCGCGCTGATCACCTTGACCATCTTCCCGCAGGGGTTCCTGAAGTCGATGGGCATCGCCGGCGCCACCGTCGCGGTCGCCGCCGCCCTCGCCGCGCTGATCGTCTCCGGGGCGCTCTTCGGCGCATGGGGACCCAAGCTTGCGCGTCCCGGCGGCACGGGCACCGCCGCGCACGACCGTTGGTACCGGCTCGCGCAAGCGGTCATGCGCCGCCCCGGTGCGGTCGCCGCGGTCACCGCCGTGGTGATGCTCGCTGTCGCGCTGCCGTCGCTCGGCACCACCTGGTCGGCGAGCGACTCCTCGGTGATCCCGAAGGACAAGAGCGCCCGCACGGTCGCCGACGTGGTCGATCGCGAGGCGGGCGGGGCGGCGAAGGCCGCGGTGATCGTGGCGATCTCGGCACCGGCCTCAGCCCGAGCCGAGATCGGGGACTATGCCGCCCGGGTGAGGCGCCTGCCCGGCGTCGAGCAGGTCGCGCCACCGCGGCCGCTCGGCCAAGACACGTGGCAGCTCGACGCGACGGCGGCGGGGGACCCCGCCGGGCCGACCGCGCAGCGTGTCGTCGAAGGCATCCGAGACCTACCGGCGCCGTTTGACGTGCGCGTCGCGGGCGACGCGGCCGAGTTCGTCGATCAGCAGGCGGCGATCGGCTCGCGGCTGCTGCCCGCGATCGCGCTGCTGTGCGGCCTGACGCTGCTCGTGCTGTGGCTGATGACCGGATCGGTCGTCCTACCGGTCAAGGCGGTGCTCATGAACGCGCTGACCGTCGGTGCCGCGCTCGCCCCGCTGACGCTGATCTACCAGCACGGCCGGCTCACCGAACTGCTGGGCTACACGCCCAACGGCGGTGTGGAGCCCAGCAACTTCCTCGTCACGGCCGCCATCGTGTTCGCGCTCTCGACCGACTACGGAGTCTTTCTTCTGGGCCGCATCAAGGAGGCACGCGACGGCGGGCTGCCCGAGCGCGAGGCCGTCGCCGTCGGCCTCGCCACCACCGGGCGTGTCGTCACCGCGGCGGCGATCCTGCTCGCTGTCGCTATCGGCGCCTTCAGCACGAGCTCGATCTCCTTCATCCAGCAGATCGGCGTTGCCACCGCAACCGGCGTGCTGATCGACGCCTTCGTCGTGCGGACGCTGCTCGTGCCGTCGCTGATGGCGCTGCTCGGGCGCTGGAACTGGTGGGCGCCGTCGGGCCTGCGCCGCCTGCAAGAGCGGCTCGGCTTTCGCGAAGCGCCGCCGCCGCCGCTGCCGTCCGCCCAGCTGTCCTGAGGCGCGATCCGGCGGACGTACGATGATGGACGCCATGGCCGACCGTGTCCCGCTCAGCGCCGCCACCGTGGCCTGGCTGCCGGTGGGAGTGCTCCCGCCGCTGCTGCTCCTCGACGCGGCGCTCACCGCCGAGGGGCCGCCGGTGAGCGTCCTGGGGGTCGTGGCATCGGTGGTCGGCTGCCTTCCGCTCGTGCTTCGCCGGCGACTCTCGTTCGCCGCGCAGGCGCCGCTCCTGACCGCCGGGATCGTGCTCGTGCTGTGGCAGCTCGAGCCAGGCAACACCGTCGTTCTCATCCCGATCGTCGCGCTCGCCGAGCTCGCCGCCCGCGGCGACCGCCGGCGGTCGCTGTGGACCGGCCTGGCGGTCGTCCCGTGCGTGGTGATCAGCGTGCTGCCCTTCGCCGACTCCCCGGCGGAGCTCGTCAACATCGTCGTACGCAACTTCGCCTTCTGCCTGCTCGCGCTCGCCGCGGGCGACATCGTACGCTCGCGCCGGCAGGCGGTCGAGCGCCTGGCCGCCGTGCGCGAGGAGGAGGCGCTGCGGCGGATCGGCGACGAGCGCCTGCGGATCGCGCGCGAGGTCCACGACGTCGTGGGCCATGCGATGGTCGCCATCAACGTCCAGGCCGGGGTCGCGGCCCACATCATCGACGACGATCCCGAGCAGGCGCGGGCCGCCCTTCGCACCATCAAGGCCACCAGCGGCGACGCACTGAACGACCTGCGGGCGACGGTCGGCATCCTGCGCGACCCCGCTGCTGCCGCGCCGGTCGCGCCGGCCCCCGGCCTGCGCGACCTCGACGAGCTCGCGGCGGGGCTGCGCACCGCCGGCGTGCGCGTCACGGTCGAGGTCGAGGATCTCGACCGCGTCCCCGCCGCGGTGCACGCCACCGGCTACCGCATCGTCCAGGAGGCGCTGACGAACGTCATGCGCCATGCCAACGCCTCGACGGTGCGCGTCAGGGTGACGGACGACGAAGCCGCCGTGCAGATCGAGGTCGTCGATGACGGCACGGGCGGGGGGCCGGACGCCGGCGACGGGGGCAACGGCGTCTGTGGGATGCGAGAGCGCGCCGCGGCGTTGAGCGGCACGCTCGAGTCCGGGCCCGCTGAGGGTGGCGGATGGCGCGTGCTCGCGCGGCTGCCGGCGCGCTCGCACGACACCGGGGCGTCGGCGTGATCACCGTCGAGCTCGCAGACGACCAGGCGCTCGTCCGTGCCGGCTTCCGGGCGCTGCTCGATCACGAGGACGACATCAGCGTCGTCGCGGAGGCCGGCGACGGCGACGAGGCGGTCGAGCTCGCGCGCCGTCACAAGCCCGACGTGGTGCTGATGGACGTGCGAATGCCGCGCACGGACGGGCTGCGCGCGACGGCGCGGCTGACCGACGACCCGACGCTCGCGGGCACGCGCGTGGTGGTACTCACCACCTTCGAGCTCGACGAGTACGTCTTCGGCGCCTTGCGCGCCGGCGCGGCGGGATTCCTTCTGAAGGACATGGAGCCCGCGGACCTCATCGATGCCGTCCGCGTCGTCGCCGCCGGCGAAGCACTGCTCGCGCCGCGCCTCACGCGGCGGCTGATCGAGGCATTCGTGGCCCAGGCCGGGGCGGCTGGGCCCGCCCATGACGCGATCGAGCTCGACGAGCTCACGCCGCGCGAGCGCGAGGTTCTGACGCTCGTCGGGCAGGGGCTGTCCAATGCTGAGATCGGCGAACGGCTGGTCGTCTCGCCGCTGACCGCCAAGACGCACGTCGCGCGCCTGTTCATGAAGCTCGCCGCGCGCGACCGCGCCCAGCTCGTCATCACGGCGTACGAAACCGGCCTCGTCGTTCCGCACCGCCACTGACCTCATCGAGGCCCTCGCAGGAGTCGTGCTCGGCAAGTTGCCGTCTGCAACGGGCACGGCGCTCGGTACGCCCCGGCGGCGGCGGTCGCGTGACGACCGCGCCGACCGGCAGACCATCACACCCATGACACGCGCGGCGCGCGGGTTGTCCTCAGGCAGCCTCGACCGCCTTGGCGGGCCGCGCCGCGTCGATGAGCGTCGCGATCGCGTCGGCCAGCAGCTCGCGCAGGCGCGGGTCCGCCAGCGACCCGTCTGCGGCGAACGCGTCGTCGGCCTGGCCCACGGGCACCTCGTCGTCCAGTGCGCGCGCCCCGATCGCATTCAGGACCTTGCGGACCTCGGCCTGCGCCCAGACGGCGCCGAAGATGCCCGTACTGGCTCCCACGACCGCGACGGGCTTGGCGCGCAGCACGCTGTCGCCGTAGGGCCGCGAGGCCCAGTCCAGTGCGTTCTTCAGCTGGCCGGGGAGCGACGAGTTGTACTCGGGCGTGGCGATCAGGACGGCCTCGGCCTGCGCGATCGCCGCTCGGAGCGCCGCGGCCCCGGCCGGCGTGCGGTCGCCGTCGTGGTCCTCGCAGTACGGCTCCACGGCAGCAAGCTGCTCGAACAGGACGAGCTCGGCGCCGGGCGGCAGCTCCAAGGCTGCCGCCCGCAGGAGCCGGGTGTTGTGCGAGGCGCGGCGCAGGGAGCCGGAGATCCCCAGGACGCGCATCGCTACTCGGCGTTCTTGACGAGCTCGAGGCTGACGTCGAGCGTCACGTCCCAGCCGAGCGCGTCGCCGCCCTTGGGCAACGGGGCCTGCCAGGTGATGTCCCAGTCGCGGCGATCGACGACCGCCTGCAGGACGAGCGCGGTGCGCAGGCCGCCGTGGGGATCCTCGAGCGGCTCCTGCCACGTGCCCGTCGCGCTGAGCGGCTTGGCGATCCCCTTGATGACGAGCTCGCCGTCGAGCGCGACGCTGCCGTCGGCCTCGAGCGTCACGTCCGACGACCTGAACACGATCTCGGGATGGTTGACGGCATCGAAGAAGTCCGCGCCGTTGACGACGTGCTCGCGGAACTGCGGCGGATTGCGGATCGTGATCGACGCGACCTGCGCACGCCCCTCGAGCCGCAGGCCGTCGTCGTCGGAGGTCAGCCGGGCCTGCACGTCGTCGAAGCCGGTGCGGAACGAGCCGACGCCCATGTGCCGCGCCTCTGCCTGGAAGCTCGAATGGATGGGGTCGGCGCTGTACGTGCCGGCGGCGATGCTCGTTGCGGTTGTCATGGGTCCTCCTCGGCTAGAAACAAGAACACGTTCCGCTTTAGAAGCTAGCATAACCGGAACGAGTTCCGGAATTGATGGGGTCGGGTCCATGGACGTTGTGACGCCACCGATCGAGATCTCCTGCTTGGATGGCGGCATGGAAGAGGTTCCGGGCCCGGACGCCGACCGCTCGCTGCCGATGGCGGGCGCTGCCGTCGAGCGCCGCGACGCGTTGCGCAACCGCCGGCGCGTACTCGCCGCGGCTCAGCAGCTGTTGTCGGAGTCGGGTGTGCAAGCGGTCGAGATCCGCGAGGTCGCGCGCGTGGCGCAGGTCGGCGTCGGCACGGTCTACCGGCGCTTCGGCGACAAGGCCGGACTCTGTGCGGCGCTGCTCGACGAGCGCGAACGAAGCTTTCAGGAGCGCCTGCTGAGCGGCCCCCCGCCGCTCGGCCCCGGAGCGCCGCCACGTGAGCGGTTGATCGCGTTCCTGAGCGCTCTGACCGACCTGACGCACGACAACCTGCCGTTGCTGCGCGCGCTGCAGGGCTCCACCCCCGGCAAGCGCTTCCACGTCGGGGCCTACCGCGCGTGGCGCCAGCACGCGACCGTGCTACTCACCGAGGCCGCGCCGGCGCTCGACGCCCCGTGGTTCGCCGACCTCCTGCTCTCGGCGCTCGCCGCAGACCTCTACCACCACCAGCGCTACGAGCTCGGCATGGCGCCCGAGCGGTTGCGGGATAATCTCGTGCACGCCGTCGACGCCGTCCTGCGAGAGCCCCCGGCGCCGGGCCGACGGCACGCTGCGGACGCGCCTTGACCTCAATCAGGGTTGAGGTCCTAGTCTCGCGCCCATGACCACCATCGCGCATGCAGCAGTCACCGGCGAATGGGAGACCGAACGGCTGGACGTGGACGCCTACCTGCGGCGAATCGGGTACGCCACGACGCCGGCGGCGGATGCCGGCACCCTCCGTGGACTGCATCGCGCCCACGCCGCGACGATCCCGTTCGAGAATCTCGACATCGTGCTGGGGCGGACCATCGAGCTCGACCTCGACCACGTACAGGAGAAGCTCGTTCGCCACGGGCGCGGCGGCTACTGCTTCGAGCACAACCTGCTCTTCGCTGCGGTGCTCGAGCGTCTCGGCTACGCGGTGACCCGGCTCGCGGCCCGTGTCCGGCCGGCCGGGCTGGGCGCCCGCACGCACATGCTGCTGCGCGTCGTCGCCGACGGCGATCCGTGGCTGGCAGACGTCGGCTTCGGCGCCAGCCTGCTCGAGCCGCTGCCCCTGGAGCCCACCGTCGCGAGGCAGGGCGCCTGGACCTACCGCCTGCAGTCGTCAGGATCCAGCGAGTGGCTGTTGCAGTCGCGCCATCCCGAAGGGTGGTCAGACCTCTACGCCTTCACGCTCGAGCCGCAGCGCCCGATCGACTACGCGGTCTACAACCACTACACCGCCACGCACCCGCGATCGCCGTTCACCGGACAGGTGGTCGCCCTGCGGACGGACCCGGAGATCCAGCACGCACTGCGGGGCCGGGAGCTCACGACAACCCGGCCGGACGGCACGAGCGAGACCCTTCGGCTCACCGTCGACGAGGTGCTCGGGGTGCTCGCCGAGCTCTTCGGCATCAACCTCGACGCAGAGGACGCCGTCGCCCTACGAGGGCACTACCGCAGCGCGTCCTAGCCCTGCGAGTCCCTGGGTGCAGACGGTGTTCGCCGGATGGTCAGTGGCGGCAGCGTCCTCGTCCGTCACGTTGGGCGCCCGCCGCGGGTCAACGGGTTGACCGAGACCTCTGCGGGAAGACGCGATGAACGAGAAGGAGTTCCTGGCAGCGCGCTTCGAGGAGCACCGACCCCATCTGCGGGCGGTGTCCTACCGAATCCTCGGCTCTTTCAGCGACGCTGACGACGCGGTGCAGGAGGCGTGGGTGCGGCTGAACCGCTCCGACGCCTCGGCAGTGGAGAACCTCGGCGGCTGGCTGACCACGGTGGTCGCACGGGTGTGTCTGAACGTGCTGCGCTCGCGCGAGACCCGACGAGAAGAGCCGCTGGGAGTCCATGTCCCCGACCCAGTTGTGAGCAGCACGGTCGGCGCCGATCCCGAGCAGGAGGCGTTGCCGATTCGGTCGGGCTCGCGCTGCTGGTCGTCTTGCAGACGCTGTCGCCCGCGGAGCGGCTCGCATTCGTGCTGCATGACATGTTCGCGGTGCCGTTCGAGGAGATCGCGCCGATGGTCGATCGCACGCCGACAGCTACCCGCCAACTGGCGAGCCGGGCCCGCCGTCGCGTGCGCGGCGCCGCCCCCGAGCCCGAGCCCGACCTCTCAAAGCAGCGCGCGGTGGTTGACGCGTTCCTGGCCGCCGCGCGCGACGGCGACTTCGAGCGGCTCGTTGCGACCCTGCATCCCGACATCGTGCTGCGCGCGGACACCGGGGTGGCGGCGTCCTCCCACGAGGTCCGCGGCGCTGAGGCCGTGGCCGGCCAGGCGCTGTACTTCTCGCGGCTTGCCGGCTCCGGCGCTTCCGGCCGGCCGGCGCTCGTCAACGGTGCGGTCGGCCAGGTCTTCTTCCGCGACGGCAACCTGTTCTCGGTGCTCGGCTTCACCGTCGCCGCCGGCAGGATCGTGGCGATCGACATCCTCGCCGACGCTGAGCGTCTCGCTCAGCTCGATCTCGTCGATCTCGACTGACCTCACCGATCCGACACGTGACGCGGAGCGGTCACATTCGCGCGGCGGGCGGGGTCAGGAGTTCGACATCGCGCACAAACCCAGCGGCACGAGACCCGGGGGACCCAACCACCGGCTCGGCTGCTCAGAGGAGGAACGACTCAATGGAAGCGACGATCCCGCAGGCACGCATGGCGCACCCGGCCTTCACGCTGCCCGGCGCGATGGACGCGCTGCAGGCGCTCGGCAAGGCCATCACAGAGAGCGACCTGCCACCTAAGACACTGGAGCTGCTGAACCTGCGCGCAAGCCAGATCAACGGCTGCGGCGTCTGCGCCGTCCAGCACCCGAACATCGCCCGCAAGCTCGGCGAGACCGACGAGCGGCTATTCGCCGTCGCCGCCTGGCGCGACGCCCCGTACTTCGACGACGCCGAGCGCGCCGCGCTCGCTCTCACCGAGGCCGCGACGCGGATGAGCGACCGCGCCGAGCCGGTCCCCGACGACGTCTGGGAAGAGGCCGTCCGCCGCTACGACGAGCAGACGCTCGCCGCGCTGGTCGTCGCGATCGCCAACATCAACGTCTGGAACCGCCTCAACGTCGTGACCCGGCAGGTTGCTGGCCAGGCGTGGTGAGCGACTGTCGCGGTCGAGCTCGGAGGGGGAGGTTGCCGGGTCTCGAGGTCGCCGACTTCGAGGAGTACGCCCTCGACGCACGAGCCGGGCGCCAGCTCGGTGATCGCGACGATCGCGTAGTGGCGGCCGTTGACCTGAAAGGTCTCGCTGCGACGACCGAGGATCTCGACCGTGCACGCGGCATCGGCCTCCAGCCAGATCGTCGCCTCGCTGCCGCTGACGTAACGCAGCATCGGGCCGATCAGCAGGCTCGCCATGGTTGTCAGATCTTGCGGTAGCGCGCGTCGGCGATCGAGTACAGCGCGAAGCCGATCAGCCCGGCCGCGACGACGCCCAGCAGTAGCGGTCCGTAGGAGTATTGCGACACCTTGCTGAGCGCGCCGTCCAGTCCGATCGCCTTGTTCGGGTCGTAGTTCATGGCGGCCTTGATGAGGCCGTAGCCGACGAGGCCGAAGATGACCATCCGCGCGAGATGCCCGAAGACCCCAAGCGCAGTGAATGCCTGCCTGGTGTGGGCGCTCATCTGCGCGGTGTTCGAATCCTCGAGGAACTTCTTCGAGACGCCCACATAGCCCTGGTGGAGGGCGACGCCGATGAGGATCGCGCCGATGGCGGCGATGATCTCCGTCCCGCCCGTCCACTGCAGCACGCCGCCGGTCGTCTCCTTCGGGCTGTTCGTCCCGCCGCCGCTGTTGGCGCCGACGAGGATCTTCACCCCAGTGACGCACAGCGCGACGTGGGCGAGGCCGCTGACGGCGCCTGCGATCCGCTCCCCGAGGTTGTCCTGCTGCTGGGCGCCGTGACCGAGTCCGGCGCGCAGCAGGCGCCAGGTCGCATAGCCCGCCAGTCCCACGACCATGCCGATGAGCAGCGCCTGGCCCAGCGGCTGATGAGCGATCTCCTGCAGCGCTCCGCGCGGGTTCGTCGTCTTGCCGCCCGATCCGAACGCAAGCTTCAGTGCCAGGATCCCGATGATCGCGTACGACACGCCGCGCGCAACGAGCCCCGCGCGCGCCAACCACCCGAACTCCGGGCGGCGAGCGACCGCCTCGCCGCCGCGCTGTGCACCGCCGACGCTGACTGAACCGGGGCCTGCGGTCATCGCTTCACATCTCCTCGAGGCGCGGCCGATAGCGGCCAGCGCAGTTGTTGACGGTCGTGGGGCCCGCCGTCAGATGACGGTTACAACCGGCAACAACGCGACTTCAGCGATGAGAACGATCGAGGTGCCTCTACCTATGGATTGCGTGCTGCCCGCGCAGCGCCAGGTCCACTCGCTGCTGGACGAATGTCGATCCATCTTGCGCTCTGTCCGTTGTGGCCGCCGCGCTGGTGCCGCGACGGGTCGGCGTCGCAGAACACCTGACGACGAGATCGACTCTCGTAGCCACCACGCAGACCCAGCCGCCAAGCCATCGCGGCCACCTCAACAGGCTCCGACGGCAACGGCTTCGACGGATACATGATCGTCTTCATCGTGCTGATGCTCCTGTTGCTGCTGGGCATACCGCTGATCGTCGCGTTGTGACGCCGACCGCATAGGAGCCGGTGTGGCCATCGGACTCCTGATCGCGCTGTTGCTTGTCCTGGCCAACGGCTTCTTCGTGGCTTCGGAGTTCGCGATCACGCGCATTCGTTCCACGCAGGTCGACGAGCTTGAGCGCGCCGGGCGCCCCGCGGCGGGGGCTGTTCGCAAGGCGGTCGATCGGATCGACGCCTACCTCGCCGCCACGCAGCTCGGAAGCACCCTCGCGAGCATCGGGCTCGGCGCCGTCGGGGAGCCGGTCTTCGAAGAGCTCCTGCGCCCGCTGCTGGGCGAGGCGGCGGTGTTCGGTGGTGTCGGCCTGGCCAGCGCGCTGGCATTCGGGCTCATGACGCTGCTACACGTCGTCGTCGGAGAGCTCTCGCCCAAGAGCCTGGCGATCGCACGGCCGCAGCGAACGATCGTCGTGATCGCACGCCCGATGCGGGTCTTCTATCTGGCGACCAAGCCGATCGTCGATCTCGTCAACGCGCTCGGCAACCTGCTGCTCAAGCCCTTCTCGATCCCGCCGGCGAGCGAGAGCGGTTCCGTGCCGCACACCGAGCGGGAGTTGCGCACGCTGTTGCGCGAGAGCGATCGCGAGGGGCTCATCGAAGAGGAGGAGCGTCAGCTGGCCGAGAACGTGCTGACCTTCGGCGATCGACGCGTGCGCGAGGTCATGGTCCCGCGTACCGAAGCCGCGTTCTTCACGACACAGCAGACGATCAAGGAGGCGGTCGATGACGCGCTGAGGCTCGGGTTCACCCGCTTTGTGCTCTGCCGGCCGGCGGGACTGGACGCGCCGGTTTGGATGATCCATTCCAAGGACCTGTTGCGGGCGGTGGCGAAGGGGTCTGAGGACGGGCTGGTCGAACTGAAGCGACCGATCACGGTCCTCGCCGACTCCACACTGGTCGACGAGGTGCTGCGCGAGATGCGCGTCCGTCGCCAGCACCTTGCGCTGCTCGTCGACGAGCATGGGACCACCGTCGGCCTGGTGACGCTCGAGGATCTGCTCGAGGAGATCGTCGGAGAGATCGAAGACGAGTTCGATGCCGAGGTCGAGGAGATGGTGCGGCGTGTGTCCGACGGATGGATCGTGGCCGGCAGCGCCCCGGTCAGGTTGGTGCAGGCCCGCCTGGGCATCCACTTGGACGACGGGCCGCAGACCACGATCGGCGGAAATGTGATCGAGCGGCTGGGCCGCCCGCCGCAGCAGGGAGAGACCGTTTGAGCTCGGAGGCCGAGCGGCGCGCATCGAGGGCGTCGACGGCCCGCTTGTCACCGAGCTGCGCTTCGCGAGTACGACCGAGGACGCAAACTCAGGCCAAGCATCCGGCTGACGCCGAGACGCCGAAGGGGCTGAGGGTCGTGACCTGCCTGTCGCATCGGCATGGACGCGTGCATGCCACATCTGAGATTGACGGTTTGCCCATCCGGTGGACGGGCAGCCTGGTTCGGAGTTGTGCTTCCAACGGCCAAAGGAGAATTGATGTCCGGTTCCGACATGCAGGGTTTGCTCGTCGTCCCGCGCTCAGGCTTCGGGCGTCGCGCCTTCATCTCGGGCTCGACGGCTTCGATCGCCGGCTTGGTGATCATCGGCTGCGGTGATGACGAGGATGAACCCGCGGGTGGCGATGTCGGAGCGGAGAAGCCGGACGTCACCATCGACTTCGCCGACGGCGATGGCGCGATCGCGAACTTCGCCTATGCCCTCGAGCAGCTGGAGGCGGCCTTCTACATGACCGTGAACGGCAGCCTGCCTTCCGGCCTTGACCGTGACGCCATGCAGACGCTCCAGGACATCGGCGCGCACGAGATCGCCCATCGCGATCACCTCAAAGCGATTCTGGGCAAGGACGCGATTCCCGCGCTGGAAGTGAATTTCGAGGAGATCGACTTCGCCGACAAGGACAGCGTCTTGGAGACCGCGAGGACCTTTGAGGATCTCGGCGTGTCGGCATACAACGGCGCGGCGCAATTCCTCAGCGGGGACGGACCACTCGGGCTCGCGCCGCTGCAGCTGGCCGGGGAGATCGTCTCGGTCGAGGCGCGCCACGCGTCGGCGATCCGGACGCTCATCAGCGGCAACAACAGCGGTGATTTCGCGCCCAACGCCTTCGACGAGGCCCGCCTGCCCGGCGAGGTTCTGAAGTTGGCCGCGCCCTTCATCAAGACGAAGATCGCGCTGCGCAATGCCCCCGCCCAGGCCGCATCGTAAGGAGGATCGACATGAGCAACGACATCCCGATCACCGACACCCTCGACCCCGAGCTCGTCGACCAGATGGCTCGCCGCACCGCGCTGCGGCGCGGGGCCGGCGCACTCCTCGCAGCGGGGGCGGGCTCGATCGGCTTCGCCGCGATGACCCGTACGGCGTTTGCTCAGGAGGGCGCGATTCCCCAACAGGCCGTTGACGTCCTGAACTTCGCGTTGACGCTTGAGTACCTCGAGGCTGAGTTCTACCGCGAGGGCAACGACAAGGACGGCCTGATCCCCGACCGCGACAAGGAGATCTTCGAGACGATCGGCGGCCACGAGGACGAGCACGTCAAGTTCCTCAAGGAGACGCTCGGCGACAAGGCCGTAAAGAAGCCGAAGTTCGACTTCACCGCGGGCGGCACGTTTGACACCTTCGAGAACTACGAGACGTTCCGGCTGCTGGCGGTCGCCTTCGAGGACACCGGCGTGCGCGCGTACAAGGGACAGGCGATCGCCCAGGCGGCCAAGCCGCTGCTGGCCAATCCCAAGCTGCTCACGGCGGCTCTGACGATTCACTCCGTCGAGGGCCGCCACGCCGCGCGCGTGCGGCAGCTGCTGGGCTTTCAGGCGTGGATCCCGATGGACTTTCCCGAGGCCCCGGCGCCGGTCAAGCCCGTCTATGCGACCGACAAGGAGCTCGCCGACGAGGTGCCCTCCTTCGACGTCAAGACGACGACGAAGTATGGCGTCGACGTCGCGAAGGTCTCAGAGACCAAGCCCAAGCAGATCACCGAGGCCTACGACGAGCCGCTGGGCATGGATGCGGTGCTCAAGATCGCCGGCATGTTC
Organism: Solirubrobacterales bacterium; assembly: GCA_038233375.1. Taxonomy (GTDB): domain Bacteria; phylum Actinomycetota; class Thermoleophilia; order Solirubrobacterales; family Solirubrobacteraceae; genus CADCVQ01. The sequence goes on along the minus strand of JBBSMC010000033.1, from coordinate 1,629 downwards.
ATCAGCAGCTGAGCCGCAGTCCGGCGGTCGGGTCCAACGTCTGCGACGCGTGCAGGCGCCGGCCGCCGGTTTGAGCTCATAGATCGAGGATCACGCGCTTGCGAGCGCCGTCGTCCGCGACCACCTCGAGCGCCACTGGGCGGTTGCGCCTGAACTGCTTGGACATCGCGAAGAGCACGAGCGCGCCGTCGACCGTGCGGTCGGCCGCAGATCCCTCGGCCGGCAGGCACTCCTCTGGCTCGATCGCCCGCGGGTCGTACAGATCACCGTTTCGGAGCTCCTACACACCGATCCGACCACGCCGGCGACTCCAGCACCGGACGACGTCAGGATGGAAGCGGCGCTGCTCTTCGCTCGCCAAAGGGTTCCGCTACGGCGAGCCGCCGAGGTCTTCGGCTGGACGCTGCGACACACCTCCGAGGTTGCCGATCAACTTGAGGCGCGTCTGCTGGGCACCGGCTGTCGCCTGAGTCGCAATCCGAGCGGCTACCGGCTGGCGCCAAGTAGGGCCGCGCTGACCCGCCACCAAGTCGAGAAGGCGTCGCGCGCGGGCGACGGCCACCGTGGCATCACAACGGGGATGGCGCGCATGCTGCGCGACCTCATCGTGAACGGCGACTCCCCCGGCAGTATGCAGTACGCCAGCAACGATCAACGAGTGCAGCTCGCGAGACTCATCAACGCGGATTCGTGCATCAAGCCAGCCGCAGCAAGCGCATAGACGGCGACGTAGCGTTCAGCCTCGGGCTCGTCGGCGAGACGTCATCGGTTGCCCAGGCGGCGCTCCCTCCCCGAGGCCGGGAGCCCAAGCGCTCCGGCCCGCCCGGCCCGCACTACGTCACGCGGCTGCGCTATCCCGACGAATGACTGCGGCGGTTCACTGCGGTCGCGACGCGATGCTCGTCGGCTCGCGCACCGCAGCGATGGACACCCTGAAGCCAAGTGTGTGTAGTCGTCGGGCTGCCGTCCTGAGGCTCACGCGACTGAAGAACGGCAGCGTGAGCGTGGTCGGCCGATTGCTGCGCGTGATCACGGCGAACGTGATCTCGTGCTCCTCCGGCGCAGGCCGGTCGGCGGGTAGAACATCGGCGAAACCCGGATCCTCTCGCGACACTATTTCGCGCGCCTGGCGCCGGAACTCGGGATCCTGGAGAAGTCGCTCGGCGCTGTGACGCCCTGCGCTACTACTACCCCGACTTCGTCATGAGGCTGAACGACGACACGTGTCTGATCGTCGAAACCAAGGGCCAAGAGGACCTGGACGTCGCGCTCAAGGACCGCCGCGCGCGACGCTGGTGCCAAGACTCCACGCGCCTCGCCGGCCGTGAGTGGGCCTACGAGAAGGTTCCGCAGAAGCTCTTCGACACGTTCGACGGCGACAGCATCGAGGGCCTGCGAAGGTTCCTGGACGCCAGCGGAACTGCAACGAATTAACGCAACGGAGCAACGAGCCGATCGTCTGCCCCCACTGTCAAGATGGAACTCCCAAATGGCACGCGCGACGACATCCGAGCAAGGCACGCAGATCGACCTCGCCGCCTGGGCTAAGGAGCTCGACGAGGAGCGCGACCGCTTGGAGAAAGCCAACGAGCGTCGAGCAGCACGTCGTGGCTACCTGGTCTTCGCGAC
>JBBSMC010000032.1:0-33300 GCA_038233375.1 Solirubrobacterales bacterium | reverse complement strand
GTGCTGCTGGGCGGGATCTGGCTGCTCGTCGCCGGCGGCGGCCTCTCCTCCGACCGCGTGCGCGACCAGATCGACCCGCTCGGCGCCGCCGCGGTGCCCGCGTTCATCGCGCTCAGCGCACTGCTCACCTGCGCCCTCTTCCCGGGCCCGCTGCTGGCCGGCGCGAGTGGCCTGCTCTTCGGCACCGCGCTCGGCACGCCGGTCTCGATCGCGGCGGCGACGCTCGGTGCGCTGGTCGCGTTCTCCATCGCGCGCTTCGTCGCCCGCGACGCCGTGCAGACGCTCACGCCGCAGCGGATGGTGCCCGTCCAGGACTGGATCGAGCGGCGCGGCTTCTGGGCCGTGCTCTACGCGCGGATCGCGCCGGGCATGCCGTACTCGCTGCTGAACTACGCCGCCGGGGCGACCCGCGTGGGCCTGCCCGCGTTCACGGCGGCGACCGCGATCGGCGTCGCGCCGCGCTCGTTCGCCTACACCGCGCTCGGCGGTTCGCTCGACGACCTCGGCTCGCCCGAGGCCATCGTCGCGATCGTGGCGCTGGTCGTGATGGCGCTGACGGGCGCGGTGCTGCTCCAGCGCGAGCGCAGCCGGCTTCGTCAGCCGGCCTGATCGTTCCCCGCCGCGGCGAGCGCGGCGGCCAGCAGCTTGCCGGCCGGGATGCCCTGCACGCCGAGCTCGCGCAGCGAGGCGACGGCGTCTCGTCGCGTGATGACGCCGCGGGCGTACTCGTCTGCGATCCGGTCGGCTGGGTTCAGCTGCTCGGTCATTGATCCCCCCGTTCACGAAGCAGTTTCCGACCACATCTGCGGAGCAGTGCGCCAGCCCGGATCAGCGGCCTACGCGCCCGGTTCGCGCGCCGCACGCGCCATCGCCGACGGCGAGTTCTACAGCTCCTGGACCTGAAACAGCGAGGTCGAGCCCGGCACGCCGCTGGGCAGGCCCGCCGTCACGGCGACACGCATGCCGCGCTCACACCAGCCCAGCTCGACGACGCGCCGGCACGCGTCGAGCAGCAGCTGCTCGGTGACCGAGTGCTTGCGCAGGAACTCGCCGCGCACGCCCCACATGAGGCCGCAGCGGCGGATCGTCTCGCGGCCGGGCGACAGCGCGTAGATCGGCACCGTGGGACGGTGCGCTGACACGAGCCGCGCGGAGCGGCCCGACAGCGTCGGCACGACGATCGCGTCGAGCTCGAGCTCGCGCGCGGCCATGCAGACGGCGTAGGCGACGGTGTAGGAGGGATCGCGGGCACCACGGTGGACGCGGTGCTCGTTCCACTCGCGGTAGGGCGCGGCGGCCTCCGTGGTCTTGGCAATCGAGGCCATCATCGCGATCGCCTCGACGGGGTAGGCGCCGATCGCCGTCTCCTGGGAGAGCATGACCGCGTCGGTGCCGTCGAGGATCGCGTTGGCGACGTCGGCGACCTCCGCACGCGTGGGGCGCGTGGAGTGCACCATCGAGTCGAGCATCTGCGTGGCCGTGATCGACGGACGGGCAAGGCGCCCCGCGCAGGCGAGCAGCTCCTTCTGGACGATCGGGACGCGCTCTATCGGCAGCTCGATGCCAAGGTCGCCGCGCGCGACCATCACCACATCGGCGGCCCGGATGATCTCCTCGGCGCAGTCGACGGCCTGCGGCTTCTCGATCTTCGCGATCAGCGGCAGGCGCGTGCGCTCGCGGACGAAGCCGATGTCGGCGGGGGAGCGCACGAACGACAGCGCGACGACGTCGACCCCGATCTTCTCGCCGACCGCGAGGTGCGCCAGATCCTCCTCGGGCACCGACGCCAGCTCGGTCAGCGGGCCGGGGATGTTCAGCCCCTGACGCGACGCGACCGATCCGCCGGCCTCGACCTCGGCCTCGATCTCCATCCGCTCGAGGCGGACGGCGCGCACGCGCAGGCGCACGCTGCCGTCGGCGAGGTACATCACGTCACCGGGCCCCAGCGCGGTCATGAGCTCGGGCCGCACGACCGACATCCGATACGCGTCGCCGACCATATCCTCCCCGCAGGCGAACGCGACGACGTCGCCGGGCTTGAGGTCGACGTGGTCGCCGATCAGCGCGCCGATCCGCAGCTTCGGGCCGGGCAGATCCTGGAGGATCGCGACCGGCCGCCCGACGCGCCCCGAGGCCGTGCGCACGCGCTGTGCGGTCTCGGCGTGCTGCTCGGCGGTGCCGTGCGAGAAGTTCAGCCGCGCGACGTCCATGCCCGCCGCGACCATGCGCTCGAGCGTCTTCAGATCGCGCGAGGCGGGGCCGATCGTGGCGACGATCTTCGTGTGGCGTTCCACCGCCCGAGCGTACTCACCGTCTGATTTCCGGCCGGTTACGGGGGAGAGCCGACCACGTCGAGCTCGCAGCGCAGCCCCGGCATCGGACGGTCGAAGGTCGGCCGTGAGCAGGACCGCGTCGAGCAACTCGGCGAGCGCAACGTAGGCTCGCGCCGTGGCGCCGACCGACGACGCGATACTCGAACTCGTGCGCGCGATCCCACATGGTCACGTCACCACCTACGGCGACCTCTGCCCCGGCGCCCCGCGGCGGGCCGGCATGGTGCTCGCCGCCAACGAGGACCCGGCGCTGCCGTGGCAGCGCGTCGTGCGCGCCGACGGATCGCTGGCCAAGGGCGCGCGTCAGCGCGCCCTGCTGCAAGCCGAGGACGTGCCGTTTCGTGGTGAGCGCGTGGACATGCGCGCGGCCTGGGTGCCGGCCGGCCCGGACTGAGGCGCCCCTGACCGCCGGCACGACCGTTCACCAGTGGTCGCGCACGTACTCCTCGGCGTCGATCTCGGGAAGGGCGCGCGTGCTGTTGTTCATGCGCACCCAGAAGACCTCGTGCTTCTCACTCATCCGAGCTATCACCGGCACGGATGACCGTGCGACGTCGATGCGGCAGATCTCGACGTCCCGGAAGCGATCGATCTTCGTCCGGGTCCGCATGACCGCCGGGTTCGTGAGCGCATTCGTCAGGTGGGTCGTCAACCAGTTGACGAGTCCGTCGACGCTGGGCGGCTTGACGAGCGGCGTGTCGTGGTCGAGCCCGACCGGCTCGCGATCGTCTCCCACCCCAATGAAGAGGGTGCCGCCGTCGGTGTTCAGGAACCCGGCAACGGTCTTGACGACGGCGTCTTCGATCCGCTTGTCCTTGCGCTGCTCACGCAGGTTCCAGCGTGCCGTCGACTTGAACTCGACCTGGTGGGTCTCCTCGCCGGCGATCAGTTCGCGGCTGGGGATGGCGAAGAACGCCCCCGCGCCCTTGATCTGCTCGGCGACCTGCTCGGCGAGCGCCGGGTCCGCACCGATCTGCTCGAGAACGTGCCACGTGATCTCCGTGAGGTCGACCCGCACTGACGTGACCGCCGGTGGTGAGGCGACGGCAACTGCGCCCTCCGCCGAGCCCGGCGCCGCGTCGTAGACGCTGCGCCCATCGTCATAGAAGCTCGCGAAGATGTGGTTGAACACCGCATCGGACTTTCGCTGCCACGTCGTCAGGTCGTAGACCTCCGGCAGCTCCTCGAGGTAGTCCTCGACCAGGACTCGCGCCGCAGCACGCGTCTCGGCCTTGCGGCGCCAGTCGATCACGAGGCGATCGGTGATGTGCTCCATGAGCTTGCGAGCAATCGCCTTGACCGCGGTCCGCTGCTCGTGCGTCAGGATCGGATCAGGCTGCGTGAGGAGATCGAAGACCGCCAGCTCCGACTCCGAGAGCCCTTCGCGAGCCGTCCGCTGCTCGTCCTCGGAGAGCTGCTTGGAGAGCGACTGCAGCCGCCGCAGCATCTCGTCCACGTTGAGGCTGCCGGCGTTGTAGGCCTCGATCAGCTGGCGCAGCTTCTCGACGAGGTCCAGCCGCGTGGGGTTGCGCCGGGCGCTGGCCGCGATCTGGTCACCGACCTGCCGCGCGAGCCGCTGAGCCGAGGAGCGCTTCCTACCGGCCAGACGGGCGGCCAGGGCGTCGAAGTCGATCGAGTTGAGGTCGATGAGGACGTCGGCCTGCGCACCGTCGGCGGCCGCCCGGATCACGTACTCCTCCGCACCGACGGAGCGGTCCAGCAACTCGCTCACCGGACCGGTGACGGCGGACAGGTCCGCCGGTTCGTCGAGTGAGCGGATCCGCTCGGCGAGGTTGCGTGCTACGGCGACCAGGCGCGCGTGTGGGCCCGCCACCGGGTCGGGCAGGATCGCGGCGAACAGCCGCCGCACGAGATCGGATCGCTCCAGATAGGCGCGCCGCGTGACGCCGTCCACCAGCAATGCCTCGATCGAGGCGTCCCGCAGGGCGATGAACTCAAAGCCATCGGCGCGCGCAAGCGCATCGAGATCGACGTCCCAGCGCTCGGCGAACTCGACGAGGTCGGCGATCTCCTCCTCGAGCTCCTCGACGAGGGCGGACTTGTCGCGGATGACGTCGCTGGCCTCCGCTCCGGCGCGCCCGGCGGCGTAGACGGAGAGCGCCGCCTCGAGATGACGGAAGACGCCCACGTAGTCGACGATCAGCCCGTTCTCCTTCTCGGGGAACACCCGGTTGGCGCGGGCGATCGTCTGCATCAGCGTGTGGTTGCGCATCGGACGGTCGAGGTAGATCGTCGAGCAGGACGGGACGTCGAATCCCGTCATCCACATCGCGCACACGAAGACGAGCCGGAACGGGTCCTGTTCGTCCTTGAAGCGCTCGTCGAGGTCCTCGCCGAGCATGCGCCGCCGATGCGATGCGATGTCGAGTCCGAGCTCGCGCAGATCGGAGATCTCGTTCTGTGATTGCGACACCACGACCGCCATGTCGGTCTCGCGCATGAACGCGATCTGCGCGTCGACACCCGCTCGCTCAAGCGGGGGTAGGGACGCCGCGCGCGCTCGGAGCTCGGCGAGATGGACCTGCCACTCGCGCGCGACTAGGTCGTACATCCGGATTGCGGTCGCCTTGTCGATCGCGACGCACATGGCCTTGCCGAGAAAGCCGCGTCCCACGAAATGGCGAACGAGGTCGGCAGCGATCCGCTCCAGGCGCGCGGGCCGGGTGATGAGCTGGTACTCCGTCGCGAAGCGGCGCGAGAGCGCGCGCTCCTGCTGCTCGTCGAGCTCGGCCTGCTCGAGGATGTCCGACAGCTCCTCGTCGAAGCGCTCGTTCGTGATCTGCAGCTCGGGGATGCGGTTCTCGTAGAACAGCGGGACGGTCGCGCCGTCGTCGATCGAATCGCGGAAGTTGTAGGTCGAGACGTAGTCGCCGAAGACCTCGCGCGTGCGCTGCGCGTCGCCGGCGATCAGCGGCGTTCCGGTGAAACCGAGGAAGCTCGCGTTCGGAAGCGCGGCCCGCATGTTCAGCGCGAGCCCCGAGTACTGCGTGCGATGCGCCTCGTCGGTGATGACGACGACGTCCTCGCGCGTCGAGCAGACGGGCATGTCGGTGCCCTGCGCGGGCCTGAACTTGTGGATCAGCGAGAAGACGTAGCGGTGGTCCTCGCCAAGCAATCGCCGCAGGTGCGAGGAGGACCGCGCCTGCACGTGGCCCTCGACGGCGCCGGCGTCCTTGAACTCGCCGTAGAGCTGGTCGTCGAGCTCGGCCCGGTCGGTGACCATCACGAAGGTCCAGTTGCCGGGCTCGCGGCGCAGCACCTTCTGGGTGAAGAACAGCATCGAGAGGCTCTTGCCCGAGCCCTGCGTGTGCCAGAAGACGCCGAGCCGGCCGGCGCCTGTCTGCTCGTCGCGCAGCGCTCGCATGGCCGCGTTGACGCCGAGCACCTGGTGGTTCTGGGCGAGGATCTTCGTCAGGCCGCCGGGCCGCTCGAGGTACGCGATGAAGTTCTCGACGACGTCGAGCAGGCGCGACGGATCGCAGAGCCCGCGGATCGCGGTCTCGAGCGACACGACACCGGGCTCCTCCTCCTCGGCGATGCGTTTCCACTCGCCGAAGCGCTCCCACGGCGCGAACGTCGAGCCGACGTTCGTCTCCGACCCGTTGGACAGGACAACGAAGGCGTTGGGACTGAACAGCTGCGGGATCGTGTCGCGGTAGTCGCGCAGGTTGCGCGAGAACGCGTGCTCCATCGAGCGGTGTGATGCCTTGAGCTCGAACAGCACCAGCGGGATCCCGTTGACGAAGCACACGATGTCGCAGCGGCGGGTGTGCAGCGGCCCGACGACCCAGAACTGGCTGATCGCGAGGAAGTCGTTGTGGTCGGGGGTGGCCCAGTCGATGAAGCGGACAGTCTCCGTGGTGCGCGCACCCTCGTCGTCGGTGACCACGACCTTGGCGCCGTCGCGCAGCAGTTTCCAGACAGCGCGGTTGGCGCGGACGGGATCCATCGTGGAGCGGTCGAGGAGGAGTTCCTCGACCGCGGCGTCGAGCGCTGTTGCGGGAAGCTCGGGGTTGAGTTCGGCGAGCTTCGGCCGCAGCCGGTGGCGCAGGACAACTTCCGAGCGGGTGTCACGGCCTGGCGCGCCAGCGGCGACGCCGTCTGGACCGAACTGCTCGGCGTAGGCGTCGACGACCTCGTAACCGAGCTCTTCGAGCAGTCCGAGCGCGGGTCGCTCGACGAGCTGCTGCTCGGAGAAGCCCTCCGGGGTCACGCGGCTTCGGCGTCGGCGGGAAGGAGGTCTCCGAGGTCGATGTCGGAGATGTCGAGGCGGCCAGTGACGAGGCGCGGGAGGAGGAGGTCCCGAGCCCGCGCGAGTCGTCGATTTGCGTGTTCGATGAACTCGCGCTGGGTCAGTAGAGGGTCGATAGCGCGGGCGAACGTTGTTGCGGTCTCCTCGTCCGGCACAAGGACTCGATCTTCGAGAATGCGCTCTGTCGCTAGATGGAGGACGTTCGCCCCGTTGGCGAAGTGACGAGTTCGCGACGCGAAGTCCGAATACCGGAGATACGCGTAGAGATACGCGCGGAGAGCCTCTGATTCCGGCCGAACGATGACGAGGTCCAGTGAAGCCACCGCGAAGGACTCATGGAGTTCGGGCATGCGGAACGCCTGGGCCACAATCCTGCGCTCCTGCGTCATATCGGTAACAGCAACGAGCACGTCTCCACGGAAAGCCCGCTGGGCGTCCTTGAACCGTCCGGTGTAGCGCTTGAGCCCACTGGCTCGGTACCCACCCCCGCGACCGACACACTTGAGATTCAGAAACGGCACGCCACCGGTCTCAGAGAGCTCGTCACGGCGATACGACCGTCCGCGGGTCACGGTGCAGAAGTCTCCGATGGAAGCACAACTCCCCGTGGCTCTAGAGAACATCGGCGACGCGTTCCCCCCAAACCACGCCTGGAAGAGCGATCGGGCGAGGTCTTCCAAACACTTGATTCGCCGTTCGTTAATCTCGATGAGCTCGTCGAAGGCGGCGAGGACGCTGGCCGTTCTCCTCTGAGTCGCAACCGACGCTACACGTACCGGGATCCGATGCAGGTGGTTCCGGTTCACCCCGGGTACCGCCGAGGCCGTCGAGCCGTCGACCGCGACCGTCCGCAGCAGATAGCTCACGAAGCGCGGATCGTTGCCCTTGAAGTCCTTCACCCAGAGCGCAGTGTTCAGAGGCCAGTAGGGACCGGTGATCCAATGGACTGAGCCGAGCGATCCGTAGCGACCGATGACGACTCCCGGCGGATCAGCCTTCGCAGAGGCATGCCATCCGGTCACGCCCGCCGACGACACGATCGGGAAAGGTCCTTCCTCGCGATCGCGCGCGGGCAGGTCGAAGCCGCGCTGAAGCGTCAGCACATCGCCAAGCGGCACGGTTCTCCACTCGCTCACGTGTCGGTCCGCCCGTCCGACACCGCCGCCAGCAACTCCCGCGCCACGTACCGCCGCTGCCCTCTCGGACCCGCCTCCCCCGAGCTCAGCACTCCCCGCTCCGCCAGCCGGCTCAGCAGCCGCAGCGCGGTCGGCCGGCTGACCCCCAATCGCTCCTCCACGCGCCGTGTCGTCACGAGTGGGTTCTCGCAGATCAGGTCGACGAGCGCGAGGCCGTGGCTGGTCGCGAGCGGCGCGACGGCCCGCAGGTACTGCTCACGAACCTCGACGAGGCGCTGGGCGCGAACGACGGCGTCGCGGGACTCGGTCTCGACGGCGGTCAGGAACAGATCCAGCCAGGGCTCGGGGTTGCCCGTCTCGCGGATCGCCGATAGCGCGTCGTAGTAGCGCTGCCGGTGCTGGTCCAGATACGAGCTCAGGTACAGCAGCGGTGCGGGCAGGCGCTCGCGCTGAATCAGGAAGAACACGAGCAGCAACCGACCCAAGCGGCCGTTGCCGTCGAGGAACGGGTGGATCGTCTCGAACTGGGCGTGCAGGAGCGCGTTCTGGACCAGGAGCGGCATCTCCGGGTCCTCGTGCGCGAAGCGCTCCCAATCGGTGAGAAGAGCTGCCAACTCGCTCGGCGGCGGTGGGACGAAGCGGGCGGTCTGGATCGTCGAGTCCGCTGCGCCGATCCAGTTCTGCGTCGTCCGCAGCTCGCCAGGGGCACGCTGGCGCCCACGAACGCCGGCCAGCAGCCGGCTGTGGAGGCCGAGGATCAGCCGCACGCTGAGCGGCAGGCGCTCGAGTTCGGCCACGCCCCAGTCCAACGCGGCGACGTAGTTGAGGACCTCCTCGACGTCCGGATTCTGCGGTTCGCCGGCGCTCGCCTCGAAGACCTCCGTCATGGTGGCCTGCGTGCCCTCGATACGCGTCGACGCCAGCGCCTCACGCAGGAGGTATTGACGAATCAACAGGTGAGGATTGGGAACCGCATGCCCAACGCCCGCCAGACGGCCGAGCGCCGCCTCAGCGTCAGAGACGCGCCGCTGCATCGCCGGGGCGAGCTCGATCCGGCGGGGAATCGTGGCGGGAAAGTACGCGACGTAGCCGTGGGCGCCGATCGTGCGACGCGCTTCGCCGAAGAGCGTCTGCGGGAAGGCCGCGGCGTCCATCCCAGAACCCTACCCTCTCTAACGCTGACGCGTAATCACGTTAGAGACATGCATCGTCCCTAACGCCCGCTTCACGGTCGTTTCGAGAGCAGCTGCGTCAACACATGGTCGACGCCGGCCTCCAGCTCGGCCGCGCGAGCAGCGAGCTCCCGCAGCTCGAGGCGCGCCGCCGCGAGCTTCTCCTCGAACACCTCGTCGTCGAGATCCTCCACCTCGGTGCCCACGTAGCGGCCGGGGTTCAGGCTCCAGCCCTGGGCTTTGATCTCGTCGATCGTCGCGACCTTGCAGCGTCCCGCCATATCGGCGTACACGCCATCCGGGAAGCACTCCGATAACAGCTCGTTCGGTCCAAGCGCGAACTCCGGCTCGTCGCCGCGATACAGCCGCACGATGTTCGCCAGGAACTCGAGCTGCTCGTCGGTGAACTCGCGATGCGCGCGGTCGACCTGGCGGAAGACCTGGCGAGCATCGATGAACAGCACCTTGTCGGCACGGCCGGTCCCGGCTTTGCCGCGGTCGAGGAACCACAGCGTGACCGGCAGCGTCACCGTGTAGAAGAAGTTCGGCCCGATCGCGACCATGACGTCGACGAGGCCGTCCTCGATCAGGCCCCGACGGATCTCGGCCTCGCTGTGGCGCGCGTCGGAGGCGGAGTTGGCCATGACGAAGCCCGCCCGGCCCGTCGCGTTGAGCGCGGTCGCGAAGAGCTGGATCCACAGGTAGTTGCCGTTGTCGGCCTTGGGCAGCGCCGGAAAGCGCGCGTCGTCGACGAGCTTGGACTTGTCGATCCGGTCGACGTTGAACGGCGGATTGGCCATGACGAAGTCAAACCGTCCGACGCTCTTGTGACGGTCGTCGTAGTAGCTGTTGCCCTCGGCGATGTCGCCCGACAGGCCGTGGATCGCGAGGTTCATCTTCGCCAGCCGGACCGTCTCGGCAGCCTTCTCCTGCCCGAACACCGACAGCTCGTCGGCCGGGGAATGGCGGTGGCGCTCGACGAAATGCGCCGAGTGCACGAACAGGCCACCCGAGCCGCATGCCGGATCGAAGATCCGCCCGTGGAACGGCTCGATGATCTCCACGATCAGGCGCACGATCGAGGCGGGCGTGAAGAACTCGCCCGCGCCCTGGCCCTCCGAGAGCGCGAACTTCGCCAGGAAGTACTCGTAGATCAGCCCGAACGCGTCGCCCTCGAGATCCTTCGTATAGCCATTGATGTGGCGCAGCAGAGAGGTGAGCGTCGAGTTGTCGATCGACGTGTATGTCCGCGGGAGCACGCCCACCAGATCCGGGTTGTCCTTCTCGATCGCGATCATCGCCCCGTTGATCGCGCGTCCGAGATCGCTGCTCTCCGGAAGCGCGAGGAGGCGCTCGAAGCGCGACTCGTCGGTGAGATAGACGACCCGTTGCGCGTGGTAGTGCTGCGGCCCGATCGTCCGCCGCGCGGAGCGCTTGGACTCGATCGCCGCCTGCGCCGCGGTGAACTTCGTGTCGGCGAAGCGCAGGAAGATCAGACCCAGCACGGGCGTCCCGTACTCGGACGCTTTCAGCGACGAGTTGGCGCGCAGGTCATCGGCAGCGTCCCACAGGTGCCGCTCGAGCTCGACTAGATCGAGCGGCACGAGGTCGGCGGGCTCGACGTCGTTGACGAGATCCGGTGAGGCACGCGCAGCAACCTACGCACTCCGGCGTTGCGCTGTCTCGGTCAGCGGAACTTCAGCCGCTGGAACTGCAGGTTGTACGAAGCGCTGAGCCCGCTGGTCGTGCTGCTCACGCCGATCGTCACGTAGAAGCGCCGCGCCGAGCGGCTCGTGTTGCGCAGCGTCACGGAGTCGGTCCTCAGCGTGCCATTGCGTGAGCGCGCGACGATGTGCTGGTCCTGGTCGATCGACCGCGCGCTCGAGCGGTAGACGTACAGGTCGGGGTTGCCCGACGTCGGGCGCAGGCGGATTCGTGCGCGCGAGCGCGGCGCGAGACGGACGCGGTAGACGTCGAACGGGTCCTCCACCTTGTCGGCGCTGCCGCCGAGCGTGCGCCGACCGCTGCCGCGCCAGACGTACGGGTCGGGCTCGGAGAAGACCGAGCCGTCGACGAACGAGATGCCGTCGTTGGGCTCGAGGACATCGCGCGCCGGCGCCGGCAGCGCCAGCGCGGCGCCCATCTGGACGAGCCCGAACCCCGTGTTGGTGTCGTAGCCGGGCCTGTCGATGTCGCGCGCCGAGCGGCGCAGGGTGTCGGCGAGCTGCCCGTTGGAGAGGTCGCCGCGCGCCGTGGCCAGCCAGGCCGCCGCGCCGGAGACGATCGGCGCCGCGAAGCTCGTGCCGCTGGCGCGGGTGACACCGTCGACGACCCCGTCGTCGTCGAACGCGACCGGCGTCGCGAGCGGGATGTCCACCCCGGGCGCCGCGAGGTCGACGGCGGCGTTGGCGCTGCTGAAGGCCGACGACTGCAGGGACGGGTTCACCGAGGCGACCGACAGGACGTGCGGATAGGCCGCCGGGAAGATCACCGGGTTGCCCTGCGCGAACTCGTTGCCGGCGGCCGCCACGACCAGGCTGCCCTTGGCGAACGCGATCTGCACCGCACCGAAGAGCGTCGCGCAGTCGATCGGCGAGCCGAAGCTCAGGTTGAGCACCTTGGCACCGGCGTTGGCGGCCCCGACGACGCCGTTGGCGGCGTCCGCGCACGTCGGCTCCAGCGGCAGGCCGACCGACAGCACGGGCGCGCCGGGGAACAAGCCGAGCACGCCGAAGCCGTTGAACGCGCCCGCCGCGGCGGAGGCCACTTGAGTGCCGTGCGAGCCGAGGATCGGGCCCGGGTTGAGCTGGCGGCTGTGGCCGGAGAGGTCCGGGTGCGAGATGTCGGCGAGCTCGTCGACGACGCCGATCACGGCGGCGCCCGGCGCCGGCGGCACGAGGCCCGGTTCGACGACGAAGCCGCGGGCGTAGCCGCCGGGGTCCGCATCGAGAGCGCTCTGCGTGGCGAGCGTCACGTTGGCCTCCGCGTAGCGCAGCGCGCCCGCGTCGCGCAGCGCCGCGGCGAACGCACGGGCCCGCGACGTCGCCACGCGATAGACCGCGCCGGAGCGCAGTTCGCGCGCGCCCAGGCGCCGTGCGGCGGCGGCGACCCGGCCTTCGCGCACCCCGGGCTGCGCTGCCACGAGCCAGCTCGCAGGCTGCGCGGACGACGCCGCAGCGGCACCCGGTCCGGTGGCGGGCAGGCGCATCGGCCGCTCGTCGTAGGCGGGGGCGGCGGCCGGCGCGACGAGCGCCGCGAGGACGATGGCGATGGGCGTGATGCGGGTTGTGAAGGCTCTCATGGAGGAGCGGGCTCTACCCGTCGAGTGCCGTCCACCACGCAGAGGCTAGCGCGGTGAACGTACGAGCCCTCAGCTTCACAGGCTGACAGGTCAGCGGAACTTCGTGCGCTGGAACTGCGGGTCGTACGTCGTGCTGAGCCCGCTGGCGACTACAGCGCAAAGCGCCCGTCCTGCACGATGACCTCGCCGTCCGCGGTCAGCCGCCCGCCGCTGCGCAGGTCGCAGATGAGGTCCCAGTGCAGCGCCGATTCGTTCTTGCCGCCCGTCTCGGGATAGGAGCGGCCAAGCGCCAGGTGCACCGTGCCGCCGATCTTCTCGTCGAAGAGCGTCGCTCCGATCGCGCGGTCGATGCCGAAGTTCGTGCCGATCCCGATCTCGCCGAGGCGGCGGGCTCCTTCGTCGGTCTGCAGGGCCCGCTGCAGATACGCATCGCCGCGCTCGGCCGCCGCCGCGACGACAAGCCCGTCGCGGAACTCGAGATCGACGCCCGCCACGTCGACCCCCGCGGGCGAGGACGGCACGTCGAAGCGGATGCGCCCGCTGGCGCTCCCCTCATGCGGCCCGGTGAAGACCTCGCCGCTGGGCATGTTGCGCCTGCCGTCGGAGTTGACCCACCTGCGGCCCTTGACGGCCAGCGTCACGTCGGTGCCCGGGGCCTCGATGCGCAGCTCGCGCACGCCCCGCAATCGATCGATGAGCCCGGCCTGAAAGTCGCGCAGCTCACCCCACGAGCGGACCGGATCGGGCTGGTCGAGAAACAGCGCGCGGGCGACGAACGCCTCGAAGTCGACCAGGCTCATGCCGGCCTGCTGCGCGCCGGCGTGCGTCGGCCACAGCGTCGAGCACCAGCGCTTGCGCATCGTCTGGTCGCGCAGCGGCTTGCGCGCGCGGGCCGCCCGCGCGAGGCGCTCGGGGTCGATGCCCGCGAGCGCGCGCGTGTTCTCGGGCGCCTGGATGGCGAGCTGCGCGTGCGCCTTCCTGGCCTCGGCGTAGGAGACCTCGGGGAACGTGTCGAGGTGGCGGTCCAGCGCGTGGCGGTGAAAGGCCGCGGTCGCGCCGGGCAACTCGACGCGCAGCAGCGGCCAGCCCTCGCGGGCGAGGATCGCGCGCTGGACCTCCAGCAGCAGCGGCTCGGCGAGCGTGGTCGAGCGCACGAGCACCTCCTGGCCGGGCTCGACCTCCAGGCAGTAGCCGGCCAGCAGGTCGGCGAACGCCGCCGCGTCGATGGCCATGTCGGCCGCTGGCCGGCCTACGCCCGCCAGCCCTCGGCGAGCGCGGCGAGCGGCTCGCCGGGGTCGGCGCCGAGCAGCGTGGCGAGGGCCGAGACGAGGCGCTCCTGCGGCTCGCGCTGGGCGCCCACGCCCATGACGCCGATCCGCCACAGCTTGCCGGCGAGCGGGCCGAGGCCGCCGGAGATCTCGATGCCGTGGTCGAGCAGCAGCGCCTTGCGGACCGCGGCCTCGTCGACGTCCGGCGGCGGCGACACCGCGAGCAGCGGGTGCAGCTGCTCGCCGTCGGGCGCGAGGCGCTCGCAGCCGAACACCGACAGCGCGTCCTTCAGCGCATGATGGGCGCGGCGGTGGCGCTCCCAGGTCGTCGGCAGCCACTCGTCGCCGACGACGATCCGCAGCGCCTCGCGCAGCGCGTAGACCATGTTGATCGGCGCCGTGTGGTGGTACGTGCGCGCGCTTGCGCCGCCGGCCGCGGCATCCGGGTTCCAGTACTCGAGCACGAGCGCGAGGTCGAAGTACCAGGAGCGGCCGGGGTTCCCGCGCGCCTCGAGCTTGGCGATGGCGCGCTCACCGGCCGTGAACGGCGCCAGCCCGGGCGGGCAGTTCAGGCACTTCTGGGTGCCGGAGAAGGCGGCGTCGATGCCGGCCTCGTCGACGCGCAGCGGGTGGCCGCCGAGCGACGTGACGCAGTCGACGAGCAGCAGCGCGTCGCGATCGCGGCAGGCGTCGGAGAGGCCCTCCAGCGGCTGGGCGACGCCGGTCGACGTCTCGCCGTGCACGACGACGATCGCCGCCGTGTCACCATTCCGGCCACCGTCGGCGGCCTCGATGAGCTGCTCGACGGCAACGGCGCGACCCCAGTCGGCCGTGACCGGCACGACCTCGGCGCCGGCGCGCGCGAGCTCGTCGGCCATGCGCACGCCGAACAGCCCGTTGACGCCGCAGACGACACGGTCGCCCGGATCGACGAAGTTCGCGACCATCGCCTCCATGCCGGCGCTGCCGGTGCCGGAGATCGGCAGCGTCGCGAGGTTCTCGGTGCCGAACGCCTCGCGCATGAGCGTGATCGTCTCGCCCATGATGTCGGCGAAGGCCGGGTCCATGTGGCCGATCGTCGGCTGCGCGAGGGCCGAGAGGACGCGCTGCGGCACCGGGCTCGGGCCCGAGCCGAGCAGCAACCGGTCGGGGATGTCGGTCATCGGCGGGACGCCGGTCATGGGGCCTCCGCGTCGGGAAAGTGCTCGGCAAGGTGTTCGCGCAGGACGTCGCGGATCCAGCGACGCTCGTCCGGGGTGGCGATGCGGTAGCGCTGCAGCAGCTCGGCCTGTCCCTCGGTGGGGACGCCGTAGATCTCCCAGCGCTCGACGAGCCGCTCGAAGAGGAACTCGACCGCGCGGTGCCAGGAGTCGTCGGTCGAGACCTTCTGGTTGTGCAGCGTCGAGGCGTACTTGCGTCGTGTGAGCGGCGACATCGAGCCCTTCAGCGTGAGCACGTTGCCGTCCGCGTCGCGATACTCGCTGCTCGGCGCGGATATCCGTCCGGCTGCTCGATTGCGCTTGCCCATCCTGGTTTCCAGGCTACCGCGCTGGGCGCGGTCGATCGGCGCCGTCGGAAGCGCAACTGCGGGCGGTCGTATCGTCCGGCGCATGAGCTCCACCACGAGGCGGCGCGAGCTCGGCCGCGGCGAGCGCGTCGTGCCGGGCGTCTGGCGGCTGCGCCTGCCGCTGCCCTGGCCGGGCGTGCCGCACTGCAACGCCTACGCGGTGACGGCGGGCGACGGCGTCGTCCTGTTCGAC
Source organism: Solirubrobacterales bacterium (assembly GCA_038233375.1). Lineage (GTDB taxonomy): Bacteria > Actinomycetota > Thermoleophilia > Solirubrobacterales > Solirubrobacteraceae > CADCVQ01. The sequence continues at coordinate 18,057 of JBBSMC010000032.1, read as the reverse complement.
TGCGGCCTGCACGAGCCGGGCTCGCTGGCCCAACTCGAGCGCGCGATGGGCCAGGCCGGCCTCGCCCTGACCGACGTGCGGCTGCTCGTCTGCACGCACGCGCACTCCGATCACTACGGACAGGCCGCGAGCGTCGTCGACGCCAGCGGGTGCGAGTTGTGGATGCATCCCGCCGACGCGCACATGCGCGCGAGCATCGAGGATCCCGATGCGCGCCTCGCGCAGCGCTTCGAGGTGGCGCGCCAGAGCGGCGTGCCGATCGAGCCGCTGCGCGCGTGGTCCGATTCGGCCCGCGAGCGCGGCAGCGGGATCGCGCGGCTCGTCGAGCCGGACCGCCGGCTGGTGGAGGGCGTCGTCGTCGACACCGACCTCGGCCGGTGGACCGTCGTCGAGACGCCCGGCCACGCCCCGTCGCACGTCTGCCTGCATCAGCCCGAGCACCGCATGCTCGTCTCGGGCGACCACCTGCTCGGTCGCGTCTCGCTGTTCTTCGACTACGGCTGGACGCCGGACCCGGTCGGCCAGTTCCTCGCGTCGCTGGACCGCGTCGAGCGGCTCGACGCGCGCCTGTGCCTCGCCGGCCACGGCCGCACGTTCACCGACGTCCCCGCTCACATCGACGCCAACCGCGCCCTCGTCGCCGAGCGCCTGGAGCGCGTGCGCGCGGCCGTCGCCGCGCACGGCCCGATCACGGCCTACGACATCGTCCCCCGCTTGCACGGCCAGGAGCTCACCCAGCTGACGGCGGGCTGGTGGCTGCCCGAGACGCTCTGCTACCTGCGTCACCTGGCGGTGACCGGCGTGGTGGTGGCGGTCGAGGACGGCGAGACGAAGCGCTGGGGGCTCGCCTGACGCCGCCTCGCTCAGCTCGCGGTCTCGCCGCGCTCGGCGTGCGCGTGGCTCGCGCCGGCGGCGCGGCCCGAGATCTCGGGGGCAAGCGCCGCACGCGGCGTGCGAGCGAGCACCAGCGCGATGACGACGAGGCGGCTCGCTTCGGAGAAGCGGCGTCCGGGCGGCGGCGGCTCGTCGTGCTCCTCGAAGAGGTCCAGCAGCCGGAGGACCGCGGCGAAGACGTCGGCCTGCGGGTGCGCGTCGCCGACGCCCGCCGCCAGGCGCGCGAGGCCGAGCGGCTCGGTCGGATCGGCGCCGCCGATGGCGCAGCCCAGCGCCGCGGTGAGGTTCGCGACCACGCGCTCGAGCAGAGGGTCGAGCGGGGGACTGGGACCGGGGGCCGGCCCGAGGTCGAGCGCGTCCTCATCCCGCACCAGCCGGGCCACCTGCCCGCCGAACACCGACGCGAGCTGCTCCTGGGTGAGCCCGGCCTCGAGGGCGCAGCGCAGCACCATGATCGCGCTGTGCAGCGGCAGCCCGTAGGGCGAGTCGCTGGCCCACAGGATCTGGCCGGGAGGCGCGAGGCAGAAGAGCCCAAGGATGTCGGCGGGGTGCCACCACGCCGTGTCGATGTAGACGTTGGGGTGCGACGGCAGCTCGCGCACGAGCCAGGCGAGGTCGGAGATCGCGCAGTGTGCGAGGATCAGCCGCGCGTCCGGGAAGCGCTCCGCGTACGTGATCGTGTTCGCACCCAGCGCCGGGATCCCGCGCCCAGCGTGCATCAGCACGACGGCCCTGCGCTCGTGCGCGAGCGCCATGAGGTCGGCCACGACGGGCTCCTCCATGCCGAACGCCTCGGCGCGCGGATGCAGCTTGATGCCGGCGGCGCCGGCGTCCAAGCAGCGCCGCGCCTCGGCGAGCGCCTCGTCGCCGTCGCGCGGCTGGACGCGGCACAGCGCGGTGAGCCGGCCGCCGGAGGCCGCGGCCGCCTCGAGCACGGCGCGGTTGGCGGCGCGGTAGCCGTCGGGCTCGTGCATCGGGAATACGAGGCCGCGCGCATCGATGAGCTCGAGGTCCGCAAGCAGCTCCTCCGGCGTCTGGCGGAAGGTGTCCGGGTCGTTCTGACCGAAATGCGTATGCGCGTCGAACAGGTCGGGCCGGCCGGCCTCGTCCATGAGCGCCTCGAACCACGGCGCGAGGATCGCGTTGAGCTCAGCGGCCACGGGCGGCACCCTACCCGCGGAGCGGGCGGAGAGGGCCTAGCCTTCCGGCAGCAGCAGGCCGATGATCCCGAGCAGCCCGCCGGTCTTCAGCCCCAGGCGCAGGCCGGCGGCCGCGATGGCGCTCAGATGCTGCTCGTCGCGGGCGCGGTCGATGCCGGCGCCGAGGGCGTCGACGAGCTCGTCCTCCGAGACGCCGTCGGGCCGCTCGCCCGCGAGCAGATCGCGCAGCAGGTCCTCGCGCGCGAGTCCGAGCTTGCAGGCGGCGCCGTCGAGTGTCGCCAGCGCCGCGCGCTGGGTCTGCTCCACTCCCGCCGGCCGCTCGCGCGGCGCGCACGGGTCGGCGACGTCGCGCGGTCCGAAGCCGCCCCCGCCCAGCGCCAGGTAGACCGCGACGAGCAGCGCCCCCGCCGTGATCGCGCCCGGCACCGCCACGGACAAGCGAGCGCCGATGCTGCCGTTCGACGACGGGGACCCGCCCGCCGCCGCCGCCGCGCCGTCGCCGCCGCCCGAGCGTGCGGCCACGAACGCCGCCCCCGCAGCGAGCAGCGCGATCAGCGCGGCGATGAGAAACGAACGGCTGAAGGCCTCCGTCGCGCCGCGGTCGAGCTCCTCGTCGAGATCCTCCTTCAGGCGCTCGGTGGCAGGCCGCTGCGCCGCGGAGACGTCGAGCTTCGCGAAGACCGCGTCGAGGTCCGGCAGCTCCTGGTCGCCCACGCCCTCGAGCTCCGCGTCGAGCTCGCGGGCAAGATCGATCTTCACCGCCAGCGGCAGCGGCGCGTCGAGCACGTGCGACAGGCCCGCACGCTCGGCCGGCGGCCGCACGTTCTCCAGGTCGGCCGTGAAGATCGGCGTCAGGAGCAACAGGCCGAGCACGATGCCGGCGTGACGCGCGGCGACCGTCCACGCCGCCGGACCGGCCACCGCCGCGGCCGCCGTGCGCTCGTCGCCCGCACCGGCGTCGCCGACGCTGGCCCCGATCAGCGTCGCCAGCGCCAGCCCGAGCCCCGTGCCGATCGCCAGCTGCGGCGCCATCGTCCAGTACGCGTGGGCGCCCGGCATGAGCCCGAGGGCGGCCAATCCGCCGGCGACGAGCAGCGAGCCCGCGATCGCGGGTACGAGCCCGTGCCGCTCGCGCGCCCACTGCCCCGCGACGAGCGCGGCGATCGGCATCACGGTCACCGTCAGGGCGGCCTCGGCGGGCGAGTGGCGCCAGCCCTCGATGAGCAGGATCACGAGCAGGAAGAGCGCGGCCGAGAGCGCCGCCGACGCGAGCGTCAGGGCGACGAGCGGAGCCGGCGCCGGCCGCGAGCTCGCCGGCGCAGCGTCGGCCCGCGCATCACCACGAGAGGGCGCCGCGATCCCGCGAGCGCCGAGCAGTCCGAGCAGCGCCACCGGCGCCTGCAGCGCGAACATCGCCTCCCACGACAGCCACTCGGTGAGGAAGCCGCCGAGCGCGGGCCCGACGGCCGCCCCCAGCACCCCCGCCGCCGCCCACAGCAGGACGGCGCGATTGCGGCCGGCCGAAAGCACGAGCAGCTCCAGCGCGGCCGCCACGACGACCGCGCCGATCAGGCCCTGTGCCGCGCGCGCCCCGATCAGGAACCCCAGCGACGGTGCCAGCGCGCAGGCGACAGACGCGACGATGAACCGCGGCACGGAGATCAGGAACGCGCGCCGGGCCCGCCCGCGCGCGAGCCGCGCGCCCTGCAGGGCGACGAGCGCGAGCGCGAGGTTGAACGAGATCAGCACCCACGCAACGGCGTTGACGCTCGAGTCGAAGTCGCGCAGGATCGCCGGCAGCGCCAGCGTGACGACGGAGGAGTCGGCCAGGACGAGGCCGACGGTGAGCGCGAGCAGCAGCGCGCCGACGCGGCTTTGGCCTGCGCCGGACGGAGCCGTGCCCATCTAGCTACTCACCGACGGCATCGATCTCGAGCCCCTCGAGCAGCATCGGGTGGCCGTTGTGCTCGTAGGAGACGTCGACGGAATCATTCTGGCGGTATGTCCCCACTCCCCAGGCACCGAGAAACCAGCGCCAGAAGCCGAGCTTACCCTCCTTCTTCAGCGCGGCGCCGAAGCGCAGCGTGCCGTCGGCCAGCTCGTAGTCGACCCCGCGCGCCTGCCGCACGCCGTTGACATACACGTCGAAGGGGGGCCGCACGCCCGGCGGGAGCACCACGATCGACCTGGCCTGCACTAGTGCTCCCTCCGGCAGGTCCTGACGCCCCGGGATCGGGCGCTGAGGAACATCACGACCTGCCGAGGAAACACGGACGTCATTATGGGTCGTGGAGGCCGCGGAGGTCGCCCGCCGCCACCGCAGGGTCGCGGGGCCCGAGCGCGAATCCGCAAGGCAGTGATCGTGACCGAGGATCTCCCCTACCGCATCAGACGCTCCGACCGCGCACGGCGCGTGCGCGTGAGCGTCGACGCCCAGGGCGCCGTCGAGGTCGTGCTGCCGCGCCGCAGCCCGGCCAGCGCCGCGCCCGCGGCGATCGAGGAGCTGCGCCCGTGGATCGAGCGCCGCCTGCGCGCGGCAGGCCAGTTGCGCGCCACGCTGGCCGCGCGCGCCGGCACCGTCCCCTACCTCGGGCAGCCGCTCACGCTGACGCCGCAGCCCGGTCGCACGCGCGCGCACCGCAAGCACGACGCGCTGCTCGTGCCCGCCGACGCCGACGCCGCCCAGGGCGCGATCGAGCGCTGGTACCGCCGTGCCGCCGCACGCGAGATCGCGCCACGCCTCGATGCGGCGACCACCGAGCTCGCGACGAGCTACACGACACTGTCGATCCGCGGCCAGCGCACGCGCTGGGGCTCGTGCTCCTCGACGGGAGCGATGAGCTTCAACTGGCGCCTGCTGCTCGCCCCGGCGCCCGTCCTGGACTACGTCGTCTGGCACGAGGCGTGCCACCTGCGGGTGATGGACCACTCGCCGCGTTTCTGGGCGCTCGTCGCCCGGCACTGTCCCGACTACGAGGAGCAGCGACGCTGGCTGCGCCTTCACGGAGCCACGCTGGTGCTGTGACCGGGCCGGGAACCGGTCGCCCCAAGGCGCGGTTGGTGGCAGGATGAACGCCAGTGTTTCCTAGGGATGGGAGCGGGAGGGTCTTCGGCGTGGTCGCCGCGGTCGCGGCGATGCTCGTCGTCGTGCTCGTGCTCGTCCTGGCGAGCGGCAGCCCATACACCGTAAAGGCAGATTTCGTGACCGCCAGCCAGCTCGTCAAGGGCAACGCGGTGAAGGTCAGCGGCCACACGATCGGCTCGGTCGACGACATCAGCCTGACCGGCGACGGCAAGGCGCAGGTCACGCTGAACATCGACGGCGAGGGCTACCACCCGCTGCGCCGCGGGACGCGCGCGACGATCCGCCAGACGTCGCTGTCGGGGGTCGCCAACCGCTACGTCGACCTGCAGCTCGGCGGGGCCGACGGCGCCGACATCGCGGACGGCGGCGCGCTGCCGACCGAGAGCACGTCCGCCGCCGTCGACCTCGACCAGATCTTCGACACGTTCGATCCCGAGGCGCGCAAGGGCGTGCAGAAGAGCGTGCGGTTCCTACGCGACTTCCAGGCCGGCAACGAGGAGGAGGCCAACGAGGCGCTGCGCTACCTCAACCCGGCGCTGTCGAGCTCGGCGCGCCTGTTCTCAGAGCTCGATCGCAGCACGCCGGACTTCGAGCGCTTCATCGCCGAGACCGCGCGCCTCGTGACCGACGTCTCGGCGCAGGACGACGTGCTCGGCGACCTGACGCGCAACCTCGCGCGCACGACGACGGCGCTGACGTCCAACGGCGAGGCGCTCGGCGAGTCCGTCGGCCTGCTGCCGAACGTCATGCGCAAGGCCAACTCGACGTTCGTGAACCTGCGCTCGGCGCTCGACGACCTCGACCCGCTCGTCGACGACGCCAAGCCGGTCGTCCGCGACAGGCTGATCCCGTTCCTCGACGAGCTGCGGCCGTTCGCGCGCGACGCGCGGCCCGCCGTGCGCGAGCTCTCGCAGACCGTGCGCAGGCCGGGCGCCGACAACGACCTCGTCGAGCTGCTGCGCCGCCAGCCGGCGCTCGACAAGATCGCCAACCAGTCGGTCGAGCGCAACGGCAAGCAGCGGCCGGGGGCTTTCCCCACCACGATCGACGCCTTCGAGGGCCTCACGAAGCAGGTCGCGTTCCTGCGTCCCTACGCGCCCGACCTCGTCGGCTGGTTCGACGACTTCTCGACGACCGGCGCCTACGACGCGCTGGGCAACTTCTCGCGCGCCGGCCTGCAGTTCAACGGCTTCACGCTCGGGCCCGCGCTCAACGCGCTGCCGATCCCCGCCGAGCTGCGCAACCTGATCCTCGCCGCGGGCACGCAGACCGGCCGCAACAACCGCTGCCCTGGCTCGATCGAGCGCCGCGCACCCGACGGGTCGAACCCCTACAAGCCGTCGCCGGACTTCAACTGCGACGACACGCAGGTGCCGATCGGGCCATGAGGGTCCGTCGCCGGATCCTCCCGCGCTCGCGCGCACTGCTGCTCCTGCTCGCACTGGTGGCCGCCGCCACGACGGCCGGCGCCTGGCTGGCGGTCACGTCGGCCGGGGCAGCCGACGAGCAGCGCCACACCGTCGTGCTCGACAACGCCTTCGGCCTGACCGAGGGCTCGGACCTGCGCTCCTCCGGGGTGACGATTGGCAAGGTGAACGGGCTCGCCATCCAGCGCTCGACGGCGCGCGCGCTGGCGACGATCGTCGTGACGAAGCCGAGCTTCGCGGGCTTTCGCGCGGACGTCTTCTGCGAGGTCAAGCCGCAGTCGCTGATCGGCGAGTACTACCTCGACTGCGATCCGGGCGACAAGGACGGGCCGGCACCGGCCACGATCCCCGTCGAGCAGACGGCCGGCACGATCCCGCCCGACGTCGTGCTCGACATCCTGCGCCGCCCGGCGCGCGAGCGCTTCGGCCTGATCCTCACCGAGCTCGGCGTCGGCCTGACCGGGCGCGGCGAGGACCTCAATACGACGCTGCGCCGGGCCGTCCCCGCTCTGCGCGAGACCGACAAGGTCCTGAAGATCCTCGTCGACAACCGGCGCACGATCAACGCGCTGACGCGCGACGCCGACCGCACGCTCGTGGCGATCGCCGCCAACCGCCGTGACGTCGGGCGCTTCGTGCGCGAGGCGGGCGACACGACGCAGGCCTCGGCCAGCCGCGCCGCCGCCCTGAAGTCGACCGTCGACAAGCTGCCCGGCTTCCTGCGCGAGCTGCGCCCGACGCTCGCCGAGCTCGGCACGACCGCGCGGCTGCAGACCCCGGCGCTGCGCGACCTGCGCCGCGCCACGCCCGACCTCACCGAACTGCTGCAGCGCCTCGGTCCGTTCGCCGACTCCGCGCGGCCCGCCGTGCGCGGCCTCGGCCGCGCGTCGGATACCGGCATCGGCGCCGTGACCGAGGCGCGCTCGACCGTCAAGCAGCTGCGCACGCTCGGCTCCACGAGCACCGAGCCGATGCGCAACCTGCGCTTCGTCCTGGAGGACATCAACGACCGCGACCGCGCCACCGAGCCCAACCGCCTCAGCCCCGGCAACGGCGGCGGCTTCACCGGCCTCGAGGCGCTGCTGCAGTACTTCTTCGTCCAGTCGCAGGCGATCAACATCTACGACTCCAAGGGCTTCCTGCTGAAGCTCAACGTGCTGCTCAACGAGTGCTCGCAGTACACGAACGCGCAGACGGCGATCGAGCACGCCGATCGCACCGCGCGCTGCAAGCAGTGGCTCGGACCCAACCAGCCGGGTGTGACCACCGGCGCAGTCTCGCGGACCACGCCCGACAAGCCACGCAGCACGCCGAAGGCGGACGAGAAGAAGACCGGCGAGCCGCCGGCGAGCACCGCGCAGGACCCGCCGGCGAGCCCGCCGCCGCCACCGACGCCGGTTCCGGAATCGCTCAAGCTCGACCCGCGCGACCTGCTCGACCAGCTGCTGCGGCCCAGGATCACCGACAAGCTGCCCCAGGCGCTGCGCTCGAAGAACTCGAGCACGAAGTCCAGCGCCGAGAGCGAGCGCAACCTCCTCGGCTACCTGCTCGGGCCATGAGAGGCCGCCGCCCGCCATCCGTCGCGTCCAACCCCGTCTTCATCGGGGCGGTCACCGTGCTCGTCGTCCTCGTCGCGGTGCTGCTCGCCTACCAGGCCAACCGCGGACTGCCGTTCGTGCCGGCCTTCGAGGTGAAGATCGACACGCCCAACGCCGCCCGCCTCGTCGTCGGCAACGAGGTCCGCGAGGGCGGCTTCCGCGTCGGCCAGGTGGCGAAGATCGAGCCGATTGCCGGCCGCAACCGGGGCGCGCAGCTGACGCTGCGCCTCGACAAGTCCGCGACGCCGATCCCGACCGACTCGACCGTCCGCATCCGCCCGCGCTCGGCGCTCGGCTTGAAGTACGTCGAGCTCGTGCGCGGCAAGTCCGGCGAGGCGCTGGCCGAGGGCGCCACGATCGCCACCCGCGCGGACGCCGTCGGCCCCGAGCTCGACGACTTCTTCTCGATCTTCGACGAGCCGACGCGCGAGAACATCGACCGCAACCTCGACTACCTCGGCAGCGGGCTGGCCGGCCGCGGCGAGGCGATCAACCGCACGCTCGGCGCCACGCCGCAGCTGCTCGGCGACCTGCCGCCGGTGATGCGCACGCTGTCGAACCCCGACACGCGCCTCGTGCGGCTGCTCGACGAGACCGCCGACGTCACCCGCGTGCTCGCGCCCCTGTCGGACACGCTCGCGCGCGGCTTCACCGGCATGGCCGACAACTTCGAGGGCCTGTCGCGCGAACCGCGCGCGCTGCGCGAGACGATCGCCCGTTCGCCGGCCACGCTGCAGGAGGGCATCGAGTCGCTGCCGCCGACGCGCCCGTTCCTGACCCGTCTGGCGTCGATCTCCGACGAGGTCCGGGGCACGGCCCGCGAGCTGCGCGCGAGCCTGCCGGCGGTCAACCGCGCGCTCGCCGCCGGCACGCCGGTGCTGCGCCGCACGCCCGAGTTCACCGAGGATCTCGAGGGCACGCTGCGCGCGCTGCGCTCGCTCGCGAAGTCGCCGACGACCGACATCACCCTCGCCGGCCTGACCGACACGATGCGCACGCTGAACCCGACGCTGCGCTACGTCGGCCCGCACGTGACGGTCTGCAACTACTTCACGTACTTCTGGACGCACCTCGCCGACCACATCTCCGACGAGGACGCGACCGGCACCGTGCAGCGCGTCCAGGTCAAGCTCGCGCCGATCGAGCAGGAGAACTCGCTGCTGTCCTTCGGCGCCACCGAGCCGGCCCACGCCGATCACATCGATCCGGTCCAGAAGGCGCTCTTCGGCGACCCCGTCGAGTTGCACGACCAGCTCTACAACGCGGCGGTCGATCCCGCGGGCAACGCCGACTGCGAGGGCGGTCAGCGCGGCTACCTCGAGCGCCTGGCGACCGGCTTTCCCGCGAACATGAACATCGTCCTGGACTCGAGCACGCCCGGCTCGCAGGGCCCGACGTTCAAGGGCCGGCCGCGGATCCCCGAGGGCCAGTCCTACTCCGCCGATCCGACCGGCATCGCGCCGCGGGTGGACCCGTGATCCCTCGATGAGACGCAATCGCGGACCGAGCGCCTTCGCCGTCGGCATCGCCCTGATCGTCCTCGCGCTCGTCGGGACGTACCTCGCCTTCACGAAGGACATCCCGCTCATCAACAGCCCGTACGAGATCAAGGCGGCCTTCCGCGACACGAGCGGGATCAACGCCGGCTCGCCGGTGCGGATCGCCGGCGTCGAGGTCGGCGAGGTGACGGGCGTCGAGTCGACGCGCCCGGGCGCGCGCTCGGCGACGCTCACGCTCGCAATCCGCGACAAGGGCCTGCCGATCTACGACGATGCGACGGCGAAGATCCGGCCGCGCATCTTCCTCGAGGGCAACTTCTTCGTCGAGCTTGCGCCGGGCACCGCGCGCGCCGGCGAGCTCGAGGACGGCGAGACGCTGGCCGTCGACCGCACCGGCAGCCCGGTCCAGTTCGACCAGGTGCTCAGCGCCCTGAAGAGCGACACGCGCAACGACCTGCGCCAGATCTTCACCGAGGTCGGCAAGGCGCAGGACGCCGGCGGCGCGAAGGCCTTCAGCGACTCGCTGCGCTTCCAGCCGGCCGCCTACAGGTTCACGGCGATCGTGGCCGAGGCGCTGCTCGGCAAGCGCCCGAGCGACCTCGGCGACCTGATCCGCGACGCCGGCGCGACCAACGCGGCGATCAACGAGCCGCGCCGCCTCGCCACCCTCGTCGCCGACTTCAACACGACCGCCGCGGCGCTCGCCGCTCGCGAGGACGCGCTGACGAGCGCCGTCGGCGAGCTGCCACGCACGCTGCGCGCGGCGACGCCCGCCCTCGACTCGCTGAACGCCGCCTTCCCCGACGTGCAGCGCTTCGCCCGCGACGCGCGCCCGGGGGTCCGCTCGCTCGGCCCGACCGTCGACGCGACGCTGCCGCTCGTCAAGCAGCTGCGCGGCCTCGTACAGGAGTCCGAGCTGGGCACGCTCGCTCGCAACCTGCGCAGCGCGACGCCGCCGCTGACGCAGATCGCGACGAGCGGCGTGTCCGTGCTCGGCCGGCTGCGCGAGCTGTCGAGCTGCGCGACGAACGTGCTCGTCCCGTTCGGCGACGACAAGATCGAGGACAAGGCGTTCCCGACCCACGGTCCGGTCTACCAGGATCTGGCGAAGTTCCTGCCCGGCCTCGCCGGCGAGAGCCGCTCGTTCGATCCCAACGGGCCGTACTTCAAGGTGCAGGGCGCGGGCGGCGCCGAGACGGTGAACATCGGCAACGGGCTGTTCGGCACGGTCGCCGAGCCGATCGTGGGCAACAACCCGCCGCCGATCCGCCGGCGGCCGCCGCTGAGGCCCGACGTGCCGTGCGAGACGCAGCAGCCGCCGGACCTGCGCTCGATCCCCAAGGGTCCGCCGCCGACGGTCGACACGAACAACGCGGTCTCGCGCACCCGCGAGTCCAAGGCCCAGTCCGCCGCCGTCGCCGTGCTGCGCCGCGAGCTGAAGCGCAAGGGCAGCGACCTGAAGGTCCTCGACCGGGCGATCACGATCGGCGAGATCCGCAAGATCGCGTCGCGCAACGGGCTCACCGCCCAGCTGAACCGCGCGCTGAAACGGCAGGGCGCGAAGTGAGCCGCGTCATCCGCAAGAACCTCGGGCCGTTATCCGCGATCCTCCTGCTGATCGTGATCGCGATCGTCGTCGGCGGCTACATCCTCGACAACCAGCGCTTCCGCTTCCCGCTCGTCGAGGACACGCCGATGCGCATCAACGTCGAGCTCGACACCGCGCAGGCGGTGACGCCGGGCCAGGGCCAGACGGTGCAGGTCGCCGGCGTCGAGATCGGCGACATCGCCAGCGTGGACCTAAAGGACGGCCGCGCGGTCGTCGGCCTGGACATCCAGAGGGAGTACGAGACGCTGATCCGCCGCGACGCGAAGGCTTCGCTGCGCCCGCGCACCGGGCTGAAGGACATGTACGTGCAGATCTTCCCAGGAAAGGACCCTGTGCCGGTCAAGGAGGGCTTCACGATCGCGATCGCCGATTCGCTGACCGACGTCGACCTCGACGAGATCCTCTCCGAGCTCGATGCCCGCACCCGCGACTACATCACGCTGCTGGTCAACGGCGCCGGCGAGGGGCTGCGCGGCAAGGGCGACGCGCTGGCGCGCACGCTGGAGCGCTACGGCCCGACGGTGCGCGACCTGGGACGTGTCAACCGCGAGGTGGCCAAGGAGCGCATCGCGCTGCGCCGCCTGGTGACGTCGCTGGCGCAGGTCAACGGCGAGCTCGCACAGCGTCCGCGGGACCTCTCGCGCCTGGTCTCCGGCGCGTCGGGCACGCTGCGCGCCTTCGCCTCGGAGGACGACAGCCTGCGCGACGCCGTCGGCGAGCTCGCGCCGACGCTGCAGACGGCGACCGCCACGCTGACCGACGTCGCGCCGTTCGCCGACGAGCTCGGCCCGACGACGAAGGCGCTGCTGCCGGCCGTCCAAGAGGTGGAGACGGTGAATGCCGCGGTCAGCCCGTTCGCCCGCGAGGCCACGCCGATCGTGCGCACGAAGATCCGGCCCTTCGTCCGCCGCGCGGTCCCGGTCGTCAGGGACCTCGCGCCGGCCGCGCGCGGCCTGGCCCGCACCTTCCCCGAGCTCGACCGCAACGCGAAGGTGCTCAACGACTTCACGAACATGCTCGGCCACAACAAGGACGGTCGCGAGGCGCCCGACAAGGCGGGCCGCGACGAGGGCTACCTCTTCCAGCTCGGCTGGCTCGCGCATCAGACGACGAACCTGCAGAACGTCGACGACGCCAACGGCCCGATCCGCCCGATCTTCCTGACCGGCACCTGCTCGACGCTGACGAGCCTCGTCCACGACCTGCCGCAGGCCGAGTTCGCCCTCGGCCTCTCGCCGCTGCTGGCGACCGTCTGCAAGAACCCGACGACACGCTCGCTGAGCGTCAACCGCGCGCTGCGCGCCAACGGCGGATGAACACCGAGGGCCCGACACCCGGCCGCATCATCGTCATCGCGGGCTTCGCGCTGACGTGCTTCGGTCTGCTGCTGTTCCTCTGGCTGGCGTTCGGCGGCGCGATCCCGCTCAAGCCGCAGGGCTACCGCGTTCAGGTCGCCTTCACCGACGCGGCGACACTGGCCGACCAGGCGGACGTGCGGACGGCCGGCGTGACGATCGGCAGGGTCGTCGAGAAGGAACTCGCGCCGGGCGGCGGGAAGCTGCTCACGACGATCGAGCTCGACTCGAAGTACGCGCCGATGAAGTCCGACGCGCGGGCGATCCTGCGCCAGAAGACGCTGCTCGGCGAGACCTACGTCGAGGTGACGACCGGCACCCGCGACGCGCCTGACATGAACGAGGGCGCGCGGCTGCCCGACGGCCGGGTGCGTGCAGCGGTCGAGTTCGACGAGCTGTTCTCGATCTTCGACGAGCAGACGCGGACGGCGTTCCGCCAGTGGCAGGCGAGCGCCGCCAAGGCCGGGGCGGGGCGCGGACGCGATCTCAACGACGCGCTCGGCAACCTGCCGGCGTTCGCCGAGAGCGCCGAGGACGTAGTCGAGGTGCTCGGCGACCGCCGCGAGGCGCTGCGCGACCTCGTCGCCAACGCCGGGCGCACGTTCGAGCAGCTCACCACCGACGAGCAGGCGCTGGCCACGTTCGTGACGCGCAACACCGAGCTCTTCGACGAGCTCGCCGAGCGGCGCGATGCGCTGGCCGAATCGATCCGGATCCTGCCGACGTTCCTCGCCGAGACGAAGAGCATGCTGCGGCGCGTGAAGACGTTCGCGGTCGACAGCGAGCCGCTGATCGCAGACCTCGACCCGGTGCTCGACGACCTGCAGCCCACGCTCGTCTCGCTGCGCCGCCTGTCGCCCGACCTCGAGAACCTCTTCGACAACATCGACCCGCTCATCATCTCGGCCGGCGACGACGGCCTGCCCGCGCTGTCGCGGACGCTGCGCGGCCTCGATCCGACGCTGTCCGCGACGGGCCCGTTCCTTGCGCAGATCAACCCGCTGCTGCGCTACCTGGAGTTCAACCAGGCGAAGATCGGCGACTTTCTCGCCATCCCCGCCTCCACGCTGGGCGGCATCCGCGCGGCGCCCGCCGGCTCGAAGAGCAACGGCCATGTGCTGCCGCAGATCATCATGCTCGGCTCGGAGTCGCTGCCCGCCCTGACCCGCACGAAGACCAATCGAGGCAACGCGTACGTCCGGCCCGACGCAGCGCGCGACGGGAGGACGTTCGTGCTGCCGAGCTTCGACTGCGACAACTCCGGCGAGAAGGGCCCGACGAACACGCCCGGCTGCCGCGTACAGCAGGACGTCCCCTTCGAGGGCCTGAGCCAGCGCTTCCCGCAGGTCCGGCCGGCCCTGCCCGGCGGGCGGCTGAAGTCCCTCGGCGGCTGAGGGCCTTGACCTTGGACTTGGCCCTGGCCTTCGGCATACGAGTCCGCCCATGAGCGTCCACGTCGGGGTCGTCGGCCACGTCGAGTGGGTGCAGTTCGCGGTGGTCGAGCGGGTCCCCGCCGTGGGCGAGATCGTCCACGCGCGCGAGACGTTCGCCGAGCCGGCCGGCGGCGGCGCGGTGGCGGCGGTCCAGCTGCGCAGGCTGGCGGGCTCGGCGCTGTTCCTGACGGCGCTGGGCAACGATGCGGCCGCGGCCGCCGCGGAGCACCGGCTGCGCGACCACTTCGGCGTCGACGTGCAGGCGGGCGTGCGGGACGCGCCGCAGCGGCGCACGTTCACGTACCTCGACGACGCCGGCGAACGGACGATCACGGTGCTCGGCGAGCGGATCGTGCCCGTGCGCTCGGATCCCCTGCCCTGGCACGCGCTCGCCGAACTCGATGCGATCTACCTCACCGGCGGTGACGCCGAGGCGGTGCGCGCGGCCCGCGCGGCGCGCGTGCTCGTCGCCACCCCGCGGGCGATGGGCGCGCTGGCCGAGTCGGGCGTACAGCTCGACGTGCTCGTACGCAGCGCGAGCGACCCCGGCGAGCACTACGCGCCGGGCATGCTCGATCCGGCGCCGCGGTGGGTCGTCAGCACGCGCGGCGGGCTCGGTGGCGCGTGGACGGGCGAGACGGCCGGCGAGTGGCAGGCGACGACGCTGCCCGGGCCGCCGGTCGACGCGTACGGCTGCGGCGACTCGTTCGCCGCCGCGCTCGCCTACGGGCTCGGCGCCGGGATGCAGATGCCCGCGGCGATCGACCTCGCCGCGCGCTGCGGGGCAGCGTGCCTGACCGGGCGAGGGCCGTACGGCGCGCAGCTCGAGCTGCCGTGAGGCCCCGCCGCGCGCGTGCTGGGGCTGACGTGAGGCATTGCCGGCACGAGCCCCGCGACCCCGCTCTGCGTGGCCTCTTGCGTGCTAATGTGTCCACATGCGTGAGATCGGCGTTCGGGAGCTCAAGCAGTCGCTGAGCGCCACCCTGCGGGCGGTCGGTCGCGGCGAGCGGGTGCGGGTGACGCTCCGCGGGCGTCCGCTCGCCGACATCGTTCCCGCCGGCGCCGTGGTCGCTGATGATCGTATGCGGGAGCTCCTTGCCAGTGGTCGAGTCGTGTCCCCGGCCCGCGCCCACCCGCGACGCGCCCCGAACCTCGTCAAGGCCCGACGCAACGCCTCCTCGCTCGTGCTCTCCGAGCGGGACGCCGAGCGCTGAAGCTCTACCTCGACGCGAGCGCGCTGGTCAAGCGCTACGTCGCCGAAGCGGGCAGCGACGTCATCCGCGACGCGATGGCGGATGCCGAGGCCTGGTACATCTGCCGCGCCGGATTCGTCGAAACGGTGCGAGCGGTCGGCCTCGCGGCCGGAGCCCCCGCAACGAAGGCGATCAAGGAAGAGTGGCCGGCATTCGGTGTCGTCGAGATCGACCAGTCGCTCGTCGAGCACGCCGCCGCGCTCGCGCTCGACCGCGACCTGCGCAGCCTCGACGCGCTCCACCTCGCCGCGGCGCTGATCCTACCCGGCGAAGACCTGCTCTTCGCGACGTGGGACCGCCGCCTACACGCCGCCGCCGTGGCCGAAAAGCTCACGCTGATCCCATCGACGCTCGGCTGACGGGCAGCGATTCGCCGGTGCGTCGCGCGCCGATCAGCCCGGCTGGTCGCGGACCCGGAACGGCTTGGACTCGTCCCAGCGCTCGAACCAGTGCGCGCCCTCCCGGATCGAGAGGAAGACGTCGGGCGCCAAGCCGAGCGCGTCGAGGAAGTCGGTGCGCGCCTGCGCCGGGTCCTCGCGCTGCGGTGCCTCGAGCGCCACGCCGCGCTCGGGATGGTCGTCGGAGGCGATCAGCGCGTAGCGCGAGCGCCCGTCGTAGGCGAGGCCGACGTAGGACATCGGTCCGAGGCCCTCCTCCTCGCCCCGCGCCCACGTCCAGCCGAACAGCGCCGTGAGGTCAGCGGCGCCGCGGTCGATGACCGCGATGTACTCCATGACGACGGGGATCCACTCCTCCGCCGTCTGCTGGGTCAGTCGCCCCGTATCCATGCTCACGCCCCCAGCGTACGACGCAGCGCGTCGAACGGGCGCTCCCCACGCCCGGGGGCGATCAGGTCGCGGCGCACCTTGCCCGTATAGACCGCGATCGATCCGTCGCCGCGCACGTCGGCGCCGGCGCGCACGCGCGGGCGCAGCCGCGACGGCCCGGAGAGCTCGCCGCGCGCGGAGACCTGGTCCTCGGGCGCGTACTCGCGCGTCAGCGCCTTGCGCGTCTCGCGGCGGGCCGCCGGGCCGAGTGTCGTCAGCCCGACTTCGAGCGCGTCGATCGCATCGCGCAGCTCGTCGTGGCGCGAGCGCGTGATCCTCGGCCCGAGGCGGATCGTCACGGTGTACGGCATCGGCGGGCGATGGTAGCCCGCCGTGCCGTCACCAAGGGGGTGATTTCAGCGCTGGTCGATCGGGACGTAGTCGCGCGAGCGCTCGCCCGTGTAGATCTGCCGCGGACGGGAGATCTTCTGCTCGGGATCCTCGACCATCTCGCGCCACTGGGCGATCCAGCCGCTCGTGCGCCCGATCGCGAACATCACGGGGAACATCGCCACGGGCAGCCGCAGCGCCTCGTAGATGAGCCCCGAGTAGAAGTCGACGTTGGGATAGAGCTTGCGCTCGATGAAGTAGTCGTCCTCGAGCGCGATCTGCTCGAGCTCGAGCGCGAGGTCGAGCAGCGGGTTGCGGCCGGTGACCTCGAAGACGTCCTCGGCGGCCTTCTTGATCAGCCGGGCGCGCGGGTCGTAGTTCTTGTAGACGCGGTGGCCGAAGCCCATCAGGCGCTGCTTGCCCTCCTTCACGCCCTTGACGAAGTCCGGGATGTTGTCGCGGTGCTTGATGCGTCGCAGCATCCGCAGGACGGACTCGTTGGCGCCGCCGTGCAGCGGCCCGTACAGCGCGGCGATCCCGCCGGCGACGGCCGAGTACGGGTCGGGCTTGGCCGAGCCGATCGAGCGCACGGCGCTCGTCGAGCAGTTCTGCTCGTGGTCGGCGTGCAGGATGAAGAGGACGTCGAGCGCGCGCTCCAGCCGCGGATCGGGCTCGTACTTCAGCTCGGTCATCTTGTACATCATGTTCAGGAAGTTGCCCGAGTACGCAAGGTCGTTGTCGGGATAGACGTACGGCTGGCCCTGCACATGGCGGTAGGCGAACGCCGCCAGCGTCGGCATCTTGGAGATCAGCCGGACGGTCTGGATGTCGCGGTTCTCGTCGTCGTCGATGTCGTTGGCGTCGGGATAGAACGTCGACAGGGCGCCGGTCGCCCCGAGCAGCATCCCCATCGGGTGGGCGTCATGGCGAAAGCCGCCCATGAACTCCTTGATGTTCTCGTGCACGAACGTGTGGATCGTGATCCTGTGCCGCCAGTCGGCGAGTTGCGCGGCCGTCGGCAGCTCGCCGTACACGAGCAGGTAGGCGACCTCCAGGTAGGAGGACCTCTCCGCGAGCTGCTCGATCGGGTAGCCGCGGTACTCGAGGACCCCGTTGGTCCCGTCGAGGTAGGTGATCGACGAGCGGCAGGCCGCCGTGTTCATGAAGGCGGGGTCGTAGGTCATGAGGCCGAAGTCGTCCTCGGTGACGCGGATCGCACGGAAGTCGAGGGCACGGACGGTGCCGTCGACGATCGGAATCTCGTAGCTGCGGCCGGTGCGGTTGTCGACGACCGAGAGCGTCTCCTCGCCGCTCGGCGCGTTCGTCCCATTGGTCCCGGGGCCGCTGGCGGTGCTGGTCGTGGTGTCGTTCTCTGAACTCATCTGCCTTCGATTATGCACCCAGGCGAGCGGTTCGAAGCACGAACATCGTGTGAACTTCGTGCTTCACGAGAATCATTCGCGTTTCCAGCCGCCCCCCAGGAAGCGGCTGAGCTTGCCGCCACGGGCGTCCGCGCGAAAGCGCGGACCCCCCGCGGGATCCATCTCGGGCCGCCCCGCGACCCCCGCGGCCTGCAGCGTACCCGTC
>JBBSMC010000031.1:0-33576 GCA_038233375.1 Solirubrobacterales bacterium | reverse complement strand
GGATCAGCGCGAGCACGCCGAAGAGCAGCAGCGCGAGCAACGCCTCCACAACCACCGCCACGAGCGCCACGTCGGGTGCCCCGAAGAACGCGTAGACGCCCGCGAGCGCGAAGCCGAGCGTTGCCAGCACGAGCGTGAGCCTGAGGTGGTGGTGCTGCAGCGTCGCCGCCACCGCCGCGACGCAGGCGAGCGCCAGCATCAGCACGAGCGCCACGTCGCGCGCCGCGATCTCACCGACGCGATAGGAGCCGGCTGTCGGCGTCGCCAGGACTCCGAGCGCGACCAGCGCGCCCGCCGGCACGAGCACCGACGCGACACGCGCGCGCAGGTCGCGCACCTCAAGGTCGTGGACGCGATCCGAGAGCCGGTTCATGCGCCGCAGGCCTGCGGCGTAAAGCCGCTCCGGCCCGACGCGGGCGCCCAGCCGCGCGACGGCGCCAGCCGGTGCCCGCCACAGCATCGGCAGGACGAGCAGCGTGAGCCCGATCGACCATGTCGCCAGCGCCATCAGGTTCTCGGAGCGTGCGTCGAGATGGTAGGCGACCGCTGCCGAGGTCGGCGCTCGCACGCTCGCCTCGCCGGCGGCTGCCGCCAGCGAGGCCACGGGCTCGGGCCAGAACCCGGTCGCGACGAGGCACGCGCCGAGCGCGGCGACCGGCACGAGCATCGCCGCCGGAACCCGCCCCGACGGCGTCGGGGGGCCGAGGAAGATGGCGATCCAGAAGCGGCCCAGGTAGGCGAAGGTGAGGCCGCCAGCGGCGACCGCGAGCGCCGCGGCCCATGGCCCTCGCTCGAGCGCCGCCGCGAAGAAGAGCTCGTCGGCGAAGAACCCGACGGTCAGCGGCAGCGCGACGATCGCCGCGACCGCCGCCGCGCTCGCGGCCGCCAGCAGCGGCAGGCCGCGAGCCAGCCCTCCGACCTCCGAGAGCTGCTTGGCTCCGGTGGCCTGCGTGACGGCGCCCGCGGTGAGAAACAGCGCGCTCTTGGCAAGCGCGTGGGAAATGACATAGAACGCCGCCGCGACGGCCGCCTTGGCCCCACCGAGGCCATAGAGGAAGACGACGTAGCCGTACTGCGAGAACGTCGAGTACGCCAGCAGCTGCTTCATCTCGTCGCGCGTCAGCGCGATCACGCCGCCGACGGCGATCGAGGCGCCGCCGATCACGAGCAGGCCGTCGCGCAGCAGCGCGCTCGGCTCGATCAGCGGGTACAGGCGTCCCAGCAGCAGCACTCCGGCCGCCACCATCGCCGCCGAGTGCAGATAGGCCGACACGGGCGTCGGCGCGGCCATCGCACGGGGCAGCCAGAAGTGCAACGGGACCTGCGCGCTCTTGGCGAGCGCGGCGACCGCGATCAGGCCGCCGGCGAGCGTCAGCGTCCCGCCGGGTTGCGCGCGCTCGAACAGCTCGGGCACGGAGAACGTCCCGTACTCGGCGTAGAGCACGAGCGCTCCGATCAGCAGCAGCACGGCGCTGACGCCGGTCACCAGCAGGGCCATCAGCGCCGCCCAGCGAGCGGAGTCCTCGTGACGGTCGTAGGCGATCAGAAAGTACGACGCGACCGCCGTCAGATCCCAGAAGACGAACAGCACGACCATGTCCTGCGCCATCGCCAGCCCCGCCATCGAGACCATGAACAGGACGAGCAGGCCGTAGAAGCGCGGCGCGTGGCTCGCCGGCCGGCGCTGCTGTGCGAGGTGCGCCGGGAGGTAGCGCGCGGCGTAGACGAAGACGGGTAGCGCCACGCCCGTCGCCAGCAGCGTGTAGAGCGCGCCGAGCCCGTCGAGCTCGAAGCGCAGTCGGATGTCAAGCGAGGCCGCCCATGGCAGATCGAGCACGCCTCCGCCCTGCGACCAGGACCAGAGGGTGGCGGCGAAGCCGGTGGCGGCTGCCAGGATCGCGACAGCGGCAGGCAAACTGTGCGCGGCCGCGCGGCCACGCGGGGCGTCGATCATCGGCGCCCGGTCACCCGCTGTGGCACGTGCCGTGTGGAGTGCATGCGGGCTGTTGCGAGGGTGGATCGAGCAGGACGATCGCTGGGTGTATACCAGCGACGTGATCATCTCGGTCGCTGCGCTGCTGACGGGGCTCGCGCTGCTCGCGTGGGCGGCCGATCAGCTCGTCCTCGGCGCCAGTCGGCTGGCGATCGCTCTGCGGGTCTCCGCGGTGCTGATCGGCGCGCTCGTGATCGGAGTCGGGACGAGCGCGCCGGAGATCCTGATCTCCGCCCTTGCCGCCGCGGAGGGCTCGGTCTCGATCGCCGCCGGCAACATCGTCGGTTCGAACATCGCGAACGTCGCGCTGGTGATCGGCGTGGCCGCGCTCATCGCGCCGCTGCGGGTGTCCTCGCATGCGCTGCGCCGCCAAGCGCCGCTTTTCGGCGTTCGCGGTGATCGCGTTCGCGATCGCCCTTCAGGGAGGGCTGACGCTGCTCTCAGGCGTGCTGCTGCTGCTCGCCGTGCCGCTCGTGCTCGGCTGGATCATCAGGTCGGCCAATCGCGAGCGAGCCGAAGCCGAAGCCGAAGCGCAGGCGGTGGCGAGCTCGGATACGCGGCTGCGGAGCGAGGTGATACGGACGGTCCTGACGAAGCCGCTGCCGTCGCAGAGGTCGAACGGGCAGCGGTCCTGGCTGATTGGCATCGGACGGGGGGCCGGAGTCATCGGCGCGTCCGCGAGGGTGAGTGACTCACGCGGGGCGGCATCCGAGCGATTGTGTGTTCGGCGTTCAGGCGTTCAGGCCCGCCCTGCAGGCATTTCGGTCGATGTGCTGCCCAGCTGATCCACGGGGTACCGACGCCTCGCACTGACCTTCGAGTAGTTCACCAATTGTTGGAGGTACATGATGGAAGGCAAGACGCTTGCACAGATCTACGTCCTGGTGCTCGGCGCGGTGCTCGTGCTGGTCGGAATCCTCGGATTCCTCGTGGAGCCGAGCTTCGGCATCGGTGACGATGCAGAGCGCGGGATTCTGATCGCGTTTGACATCAACGGCTGGCACAACGTCGTTCATCTGCTGTCCGGCATCATCGGTCTGGCGATGGCGGGGTCGGCCGCCAGCGCCCGGATGTTCGCGATCGGCTACGGCGTCGTCTACGTGCTCGTGACGATCCTCGGCTTCATCGTCGGCGACGGCGGTCTGCTGCTGTCGATCATCCCGATCAACACCGCGGACAACCTCCTGCACATCGCGATCGCCGCGTCGGGTATCGCGGTCGGTCTGGCGAGCCCGGCCACGGGCGGCACGCGCCGCGCGGCCGCGGTCTAGCTCGATGCCTTTGCGGGCCGGGGGCGCGACGGGCGTCCCCGGCCTCGCCTGGGGCTTAGTACTCCCCGCCACAAGTTCCGCGGTTTCTCCCGGCGCCCGATCCGCGCCTGACGGCCGCTGGCGCCCGCCCCCGTGCCACCGGCACGAAGGCGGGTCACCATCGACCGTCAGATCACGGCCGGGCATCCGGGAGAACTCCACGGAACTTACGGCGGGAAGCACTTAAGACCATGTTCGCCATCGCACACGCAGGACACTGGGCTCTCGGAGTGCTCGAGGCCGCGCCGCTGATCGTCGTCGCAGCGGTCGTCATGTGGAGGATTCGGGCCCAGCGCGGGCTGCGCCCGCAGACGGGGGAGCCGGCCCCGCACGCGTAGGACGATTGCGCGCGAGGTCCTGCAGCCCGTCCCGGCAGAAGGCCATCCGCTACCAGCCGCGTCCAGGATCCAGGCGCAGCAGCGGCGCCAACGCCCGCGCCGCCGCGTCCAGCGCGCCCGGCGCCACACCGTACGCGCCGGCGCCATCTGCACGCGAGCGGCGCAGACCCGACGCGCGGCTGACGGCCTGCCCGATCGCGCCAGCCACGACCGCGGGATCGGCCGGCTCGCCGACGGTGGTCGCGACGCGCCACCACGTCGCCAGGCAGCGGGCGGCGAGCGGCAGACCGACGCGCTGTGGCTCGACACTCCACAGTGCGGCCGCGACGGGATCCAGCGCGATGATGGGCGCGGGAGGTCGCTCGACGGCGAGCGCGTCCGCGCTGGACCGGCGACGCCGGAGGCGCAGGATGTCGTCGATCGTCGTCGCCAGCTCCGCGGCGACCGGCTTGCCGCCGAGCAGCCACCAGCACAGCACATAGCGATACTCTCGCCCGCCGGCCACGATCTCGCCCGCGGTGATCTGAGGCTCGCCCGACCCGACCGGCGCGCCGGGGAACGTGCTCGCGGTCGCTTCCGATGGACAGCCGCCGGGCACAACCCCGATCGCACGCAGGGGACCCTCGGCGCCGTAGAGCCGGTGCAGCGCGCTCAGTGGGGAGTCGCGGACGATCTTCGAACGCGGCAGGCGCTCACCGAGCGCCACGCGCTGCCACAGCTCGAGCGCGAGCTTGTTGCCGCGCTGCTCGATGCCGGCGGCGCCGGACACACCCCGGCGGCGCTCGGCCGCCAGCCGTCGGCGCGCCGCCGGCGGTGGGCGTCCCGGAGCCCGCCGCGCCGGGCTCACGGCGGCCGTACCCGCCGCAGCCCGCTCGCCGCTCTCGGCAGCGGTGGGCCGCGGCGCCTCGCGGCGGTCGCCTTCCGGGAAGCCTGGGCGGCCGCCGGGAGGCGTCGTCGTAGGCTGCTGCCCAGAGTCGGCGGCGCCGGATCGCGGACCGTCGGCCACCGCGCCCCGGGCGGCGCCGTCCGCCGCTGCCGGCTGACGCGGCAGGCACGCGTGGCAGCCGAGCCGTTCGCGGCCGGCGACGAGGTCGCCGTCACCGTCGCAGCCCGGGCAGCGCAGGTGCGCGAAACCGGCGCCGCCCGCGAACCAGACGAGTTCGAGCGGGTAGCGGCGCGCGCCGCGCCGGACCTCGGCGGCGATGGCGTACGCCGGCACCATGACGAGGTGCAGGCGAAACGGCCGCAGCTCGTGACGCGGACGGTACTGCTCCTCGATCTCGCGTCGGCGTCGGTCGCGTTCGCCGCGCGTCGCCGCAGCCTGATCCTCGAGCAGGCGCGCCCGATCGGGCGCCGCGGCGGCGCGGCGGCGCTCGATCGACTCCAGCGCCCCGCGGTAGTAGTCGTCCGCGCGCGCGAGTTCGGCGTCGTGCGCGCGCCTGCCGTGCTCGAGCAGCCGCGCCGCCCGCGCCGCGGCACGCCGCTCGAGGTCGGCGTGGCCCGCGGCTAGGGCGAGCTCCAGCCGGGCGGAGAGCGTCGCGTGCCGAACGTCCGGCTCGGGCAGCCGGTGCTGGCCGAGCAGTGCGTCGAGCGCTCGCTCCGGCGGTGGCAGCCCGCTGCGCGCGTCGACCCATGACTCCATCTGCTCGTGGAATTGGTGGTTCAACGACGCCTCGTAGCGCACCATCGCGCCGACCCTCAGCAGCGGGGCGAAGACGGGCCGCGGTTGTCCGCCGCAGTCGATGCGGCCGTGCTCGATGGTCCAGCGGTCGCGGGCGGCTCGTTGAAGATCCTCGACGCGCGGAGGCGCCGAGGCCGGCCATGGCAGGTAGGCCCGTCCGATGTCGCCGGTCTCGAGCACGGCCGACGCGGCACGCTCGAGCTCCGGGTGCCCGGCGATCAGCAGCACCGCGCCGTCCTCGCGCGCGACGTCCGGATCGGAGGTCACCGCGACCTCCTCCGGGAGCTCGGCAGCTTCCTGAAGTGCCTCGGGCAGGACGAGCACGGCGTGGTCGCCGGCCTCCTCGACGAGCGCTCCCTCGCGCGTGGCGAAACGTAGCCAGAAGCGCAGTGCCGGCTCGTGGGTGGCGACCGCGGTTGCCGGTATCACGCGGCGTCGGCGAGGTCGTCGTTGCGCGCACGGCTGTCGAGGTGCGCGACGCGTGCGAGCGCCAGCTCATCGCCGATCGCCGCGAGGCGCTCGTCGAACTCGTCGTCGCCGCCGCTGGCGACGTACTCGCCGAACACGCGTGCCTCGAAGTCGAGCTCGTCGTGGATGCGGCCGAGGACCATGTCGAGCTCACCGACGACGAGCTCGAAGAGGTTGAGCTTGGCCTGCAGGACCTCCAGCAGACGATCCTCGACCGTCCCCCGCGTGGCGAGGTTCGTCAGGATGACGTCGTGGGCCTGGCCGATGCGATGGATCCGGCCCAGCCGCTGCTCGATCTGCATCGGATTCCAGGGCAGGTCGAAGTTCACCATCACGTGGCAGAACTGCAGGTTGCGCCCCTCGCCCGCCGCCTCCGTGCTCAGCAGCACGGGCGCGTCCTGAGCGAAGTCGGCGATCACGGCGTCCTTGGCCGTGCGCGACAGCCCACCGTGATAGACGGCGGGCGTGATCCCATGCGCTGCCACGACCTCGGCGAGCGCATCGAGCGTGCGCCGAAACGCCGTGAAGACGATGACCTTCTCGCCGCGCGTGAGATGGCGGCGCAGCACTTCGACAAGCGTCGCGGCCTTGGCGCTCGTCCGCGCACCGCCGGCGCGTTCCGCCAGGTCGCTCCAGCCCAGCTTGACGAGCGCGGGGGCCAGGGCGTGCGGGCTTGAGCCCGCCAGCCGCTGCGCGCTGCGCAGCGCCAGCAGCCGTGCCGGCCCGGCGCTGCGAGCCTCCTCGCGCACGCGCTGCGACACGGCTTGGTAGAGCGCGAGCTCGTCGTCGGAGGGCGTCACACGCAGCGTCTCGGCGAGTCGGCGCGGGAGCATCGCGCGAACCTCACTGCGGCGATGGCGCACCATGACGTCGCGCATGACGAGCCGCAGCTCTCCGACGTTGCGGGCTGCTTGGCCGTCGCCGCTGGCGCCGTGGCGGGTGCGGAACTGCTGCGCGCTGCCGAGCAGGCCCGGTCGGACGAGGCTGACGAGCTCGAAGAGGTCGGCGAGCCGATTCTCGACCGGGGTCGCGCTGAGCAGCAGCAGGTAGCGGGTGCGCAGCGACCGTACGAGGCGACCCGATGCGCTGCGCGGGTTGCGCAGCCGGTGCGCCTCGTCGGCGATCACGAGGTCCCAGCTCGAGTCCGCGATCAGGTCGCGCAGCGGCGCCCGCCGCGCGGTCGGCAGCGACGCGATCATGACGGGGGGCATGTGCTCGCTGGAGAGCGCCTCGAACGACTGCGCCGTGGCGACGGCCGACGGCAGCGCGAACTTGCGCTCGAGCTCCTCGCGCCACTGCCCGACGAGCCCCGCGGGCACGAGCACGAGCACGCGCCCGGCGAGCCCACGCAGTCGCAGCTCGCTGAGCACGAGCCCCGCCTCGATCGTCTTGCCGAGCCCGACCTCGTCGGCAAGGATCGCCCGGCCCTGCATCTGGCGCAGCACCCGTGCCGCGGCGTCGAGCTGATGGGCGAATGGCTCGAAGCGCAGCCGCGGCAGGCACACGAAGCTGTCAAAGCCCGGCCGCGCCCACACGGCGAGCGCATCGTCGACCAGCGCCGAATGCTCGTGCGTGACCGGCGTACCGGTCTTGAGTCGATGCAGCAGCGTCTCGTACGACGCGAGCGCGGGCGGCAGCGCAGCTATGGAGCCGGCGTCGTCGGTGACGCCGGCCGAAGCTGCGTTGGTGTCGCCTCGATGTCGCACAATCGGTCAGCGCCCGATGATGGCAGCGAGCCAGGACACCGTCGCCGGCGGCGAACGGGTAGCCCGCTACTTGCGAGAGAAGCTGCGGCGTACCGTGCGGGGCGTGCGAGATCGTGCGCGATCCCTCCTTGAGGTGGCCACCAGGTCTTCGCGCACCGGCCGCGACGATCGTCGCGGCCGGTTGACGTCGGGAAAGGATCGGCATGCCGAACGCGGGGCCTGCGTGACCGGATGCCGGGGTCGGCCTGACCGACGCTCGCTACCAAGCTCGCATAGAGCGAGCATTGCCCATTCACTGCTCACCTATGCTGAGCATTGCTCATGTTCAACCGCTCGCTACACGTAGCGGTCCGGTGAGGTGTAGTTGAGGAACTTCGGATATTCCTTGGCGAACGTCAGCTCGACGTCACCGATCGCGCCGTTGCGGTGCTTGGCGATGATGATGTCCGCGATCCCCGCCCGCTCGGTCTCCTTGTCGTAGTACTCCTCGCGGAAGATGAACGCGACGAGGTCGGCGTCCTGCTCGATCTGGCCGGAGTTGTGCGTGACGATGCCGTCGGCGAGCCAGCACGACGGGCCTGGCACCGTGAGGTCATAGACGTCCTCCTCACCCGCGCTTTCGACCGCCACGACACGATCCCAGAACAGGTCGCCTTCGCACAGCGAGGCGAGCGCCGCATCATCGAGGATCGCTGCGTACTCGGCCAAGACTCGCCGGGAGGGCGCAAAGCGATAGTGCGACGTGCCGCCATAGCTCGTCCCGCGCAGCGTGGCCATCTGACGCTGCGGGACGCCTTGCTCCGCCATCCGCGCTCGCACGATCTGCCATACGTCCAGGGGCAGGGTGTCGACGTTCGGGTTCGGGTGAATGTCGGCAAGCCTGAGTCGGAGCGTGGTCGCGTGCTCTGCCTTCGGCCCGAAGCCGCCAACGCGGGCGAGAAACCGGCGCTGGTCGGCGGACCCGGACACGTCGACGTTGAACAAATCTGTGCCTGTGTGCTGGACGAGCCTGCTAAGTCGAGCGACGATCCCGACCCGTAGCAGCAGCGCGCTTACGTCGCGGGCGAGGCCCTCGCTGACGGTCGCAAACGCCACGCGGGCCGCGTGGCGTTTGCCGTTCGCCGTCGGGCCGACCCAGATCGTTCCGTCCGTCGCCCACAGATGCCGGAGCAGGAGCGCGATCTGTCCGTCGTCCAACTGAAACGCGGCGGCTGGGACACGCTTTTCCGCGGAGCGCTGATTCCAGATCCCGAGCTCGCGGAGCCAGCGTCCGGCTCCGGCGGGATGCCAGCGGTCCCCGTTGCCCGAGATGACGAGCTGATGCCAGTTGCCGCGACCTTCGTGCCGGTTGACCGTGGCGCCGAACTCACGTTCGGCCGCGAGGGCAACTGCTGCGCTGTTGTCTTCTGATGCCGTCGTGTAGCGAAGCGGCTGATGGGTGAGGTAGCTGCCGTCGCCGATGAGATGGCCGAGCAGGATCACACGATCATCGGGCCAGCGTCCGGGCTGCGGCGGTGACGGAAGCCGCCGCGCAAGCGCGACGCGGTCGCCGGCCGCGATTTCGCGGAGCGGCTGCCAACCTCGTCCCGTGCGGACGCGGTGGTCGGGCGTTGCCCGTAGCTGACGTCCCGACGCGAGTTTCATGGACAGTACCGGGCGTCGACCCACCTTCCAAACCCGATCGCTGCGGGCGCGCAGCACGCGGTCGTCCTCACCCACCGCCACGACCTCCGGGGCCTCTCCGACGAGCTCGGCGATTGGCGTGCGGCTCCCATCGGCGAGCGTGACGAGCGTGTCGCCGGTCACGCATTCGCGCAGGTCCGATAGCAGCGGTTTCTTATCGGTTCGCGACTCGACCGCGCGGCTGAGCTGGGACAGCGCGATGACCGGAACATTGAGCTCGCGGGCGAGGATCTTGAGCCCACGGCTCATCTCGCCGACCTGCTGGACACGCGACTCGACGCGCGCGTCAGCGCGCAGGAGTTGCAGATAGTCGATGATGATCAGGCCGAGCGGCTGCTGCTGATGCAGCCGGCGCGCCTTCGCGCGAATCTCGGTGATCCCGACGTCGGACGAGTCGTCGATGAACAGCGGTGCCGCGGCGAGCTTCGCGGACGCCTGCAGGATCTTCGGCCACTTGCTGTCGGGCACGCGGCCCTTGCGCAGCTCGTCGCCCTTGATTCGCCCCTGGGACGCGACGAAGCGCTGCGCGAGCTCCGTCTCGGACATCTCGAGGGAGAACAGCGCCACGGGCCGCCCGTGGTCGATCGCGGCGTTCTCGGCGATGTTCGTGACCAGCGCAGATTTTCCCATCGATGGGCGTGCCGCGATCACGATCAGGTTTCCCGGCTGAAAGCCGCCGGTGATCTCGTCGAGGTCGCGGAAACCGGAGGGGGTGCCGGTCAGCGACGTGCCCTCGCGCGAGAGCTTCTCCATCTTGCGCAGCTCGTCGTCGAGGATGTCGTCGATCGTGCGAAAGTCCTTCTGGCGGTCGTCGTGGGCGACCTCGAGCATCGCGCGCTCGGCCTGCTCGACGAGATCGCGTGGCGCCGCGGCGTGGTTGAGGACCGACGCCTGGATCTCGTAGGTCGTGCTCAGCAGCCGGCGCATGAGCGCGTGCTCGCGCACGATCTGCGCGTAGCGGCGGATGCCGCCCAGGCCGGGGACGCCGCCGGTCAGCTCGTCGATCGCCGCCTTGCCGCCGGCCTGCTCGAGCTTGCCCGTCGAGCGCAGGTGCTCGCTGACCGTGAGGACGTCGATCGGCTCGCTCTCGCGGTAGAGCGTGAGCATCGACTCGTAGATCAGCCGGTGGCGATCGCGGTAGAAGTCGTCGGCCTTCAGGCCCTCCTCGATGACGAGGCCGTACATCGTCCGGTCGGAGAGCAGAATGCCGCCGAGCACCGACTGCTCGGCCTCGAGCGAGTGCGGTGGCGCGACGCCGGTGGCGATCGTGGCCGGTGGGCGGGGAGGGGAGTCGGGGTGCGTGCTCACGAGCTGATGAGCCTAGGTCGCGCGCGGCCGGTCTTGCTCCTCCGGCGGCGGGTGTTGCCGCATGCTGCGGGAAAGTTGTTCGGGGCCGAAGGACGGTTCCGCATGGACGAACACATGTTCGCACACGGGACGGACGCAGCAGGCGTCAGGCGGGCTCGTCAGGCCAGCGCCCGTGCTCCGTGTAGAACTCGCGCGCCGCGTCCTCCGCGTCGCGCTCGCCTGGGCCGCTGCGCGCGGCCCACACGAGCAGGCCCACACCCGCGATGCCGCCGATCACGCCGACGGCGCTCCAGATCGTGTCGGCGAGGGCGGCGAGCGGAAGCAGGTCTAGGTGCGCTCGACGACCATCGTCTTGACCGAGGCCGTGACGCCCTCGGCGACCTCGATGACGACGACGTAGGTTCCGACGTTCTTGATCGGCTCGTCGAGGTGGATCTTGCGCCGGTCGACCTTTACGCCGCGCGCTTCCTCGATCGCCTCGGCGATGTCCTGGTTGGTCACCGATCCGAAGAGGCGCCCGTCCTCGCCGGCCTGCTGGCTGATCGTCAGCACCGTGCGGCTGAGGACCTCGGCGTCCTCCTTGGCCTTGGCTATGACCGCCTGCGTCGCCCGATCGGTGCTCTCGGCGCGGCGGCGGGCCTCGTCCAGGGCGCCCTTCGTCGCCGGCTGGGCGAGCTTGCGCGGCATGAGGTAGTTGCGCAGGTAGCCCTTGGAGACATCGACGACGGCTCCGCGCTCGCCGAGGTGCTCGACGTCCTGCATGAGGATCGCGGAAGGCATCTAGTCGCGTCCGCGGCGTCCGCCGCGGCCACCCTCGCGCTCGGTGTCGTCACGGCCGCCCTCGTTGACGTAGGGCAGCAGCGCCAGCTCACGGGCGCGCTTGACCGCGCGGGCGATCTGGCTCTGGTGGCGGCGGCACGCGCCCGTGATCCGCCGCGAGCGGATCTTCCCCTTCTCGGAGATGAACTTGCGTAGGACGGCGGTGTCCTTGTAGTCGACCTGCTCGACCTTGTCCTTGCAATACGGACAAGGCTTGCGCCGGCCGGTGCCGGGCCCGCCCTTCTTGTCACGTCGGCGCGTGGGCTTGCCACGGTTGCGCTGCTTTGCCACTGACGAAAGTCCTTAAGTCGCTTGCTGAGAGCGCGCACGGCGATGCGCACGGCTCGTCATTGTGACAAACGCGGCGCGACGTCCGCGGATTGCGCTAGGGGCGATCATCCGGCGTCAGGCCGCGCGGCGCTCGAGGCGGCCCTCGGCGAGCCCCTCCAGCGAGATCTCGTCGAGCGATGTGACGACGATGTCGGCGTGCGCGCGCTCCAGCAGCGCCGCGTCGTCGTGGCGCGCGACACCGAGCGCGGCGAAGGCGCCGGCCTTGGCCGCCTGGATCCCCGACTCGGCGTCCTCGATGACGAAGGCGTGGCTGGGCTCGACCCCGAGCTCGCTCGCCGCGGTGAGGAAGATCTCCGGATGCGGCTTGCCTTGCTTGAACTCGCGGCCGGAGATGTCGACGTCGAAGGCGTCCAGCAGCGTCAGCCCCGGCGTCATCCAGGCGGGCGTCACGCCATCCTGCTCGGCGAACGTGTCCAGGCGGATCTGGCGCAGGAAGAGCCCGGCGTTCTTCGACGACGAGGCCGCGGCGATCGTCATCCCGGCGTCCTTGACCGCGAGCACGAAGCGCAGCGCGTCGGGATAGGCGGAGAACCTGCCGGCCTCGATGAGCTCGACGACCATCTCCTGCTTGCGATCGGCGTAGGCGTCGACGCGCGACTCGGGGTCGGGCACGCCGAAGTGCTCCAGCGCGCCCATCGCGCCCGCCATCCGCGGCTTGCCCGAGAGGACCTCCTGGTAGACCTTCGCCGTGAACGCGTCCGGCGTCCAGCTCGTCTGGTCGCGGATGTCGGCCCACGAGCCCTCCATCAGCTCGCTGAAGGCGTCGCGCCAGGCGGCCTCGTGGGGAGAGTCGACGAGCACGCCGTCGACGTCGAAGATCGCGGCGCGAAAGCCGTCCTGCGTGGTCATGTTCCCCCTCGGGAGTCGCTGCCCTGTCCGACCGGCGCCGGCGCCTCCGGCGGCGCGAGGCTGAACGTGCAGCGCTGGCCCGCCCCCACCTCGCGCACGTCGTCGCCGATGCCGACCCTGATCGCGCGGCTGAAGCCGCCGGTGATGACGACGGTCAGCTCGCCGTCGCGGATCGTCACGCGGATCGGCGTGCCGTGCACCTGCATCGGAAACGAGAGCCCGTTGAGCTTGTCGGTGACCGTTGGGGCGAAGAACAGCACGCCGTCGCGGATCTCCGCGCCGGTGTACGCGCGCTGGACGAGGTCGACCGTGCCCGCCATGACGCCCAGGTGGATGCCCTCCTTCGTCGTGCCGCCCTGGACGTCGCCGACGTCGCTCTCCAGTGCGACGAGG
This sequence comes from Solirubrobacterales bacterium, assembly GCA_038233375.1. Classification (GTDB taxonomy): domain Bacteria; phylum Actinomycetota; class Thermoleophilia; order Solirubrobacterales; family Solirubrobacteraceae; genus CADCVQ01. The sequence goes on along the minus strand of JBBSMC010000031.1, from coordinate 20,677 downwards.
AAGCGCTCCCAGGAGTGCTCGGGATCGATCTGCGCGAGCACGCCGGCGTGCGCGATGTAGCTGAGCGTCGAGCCGTGCGAGGTGCGCTCGTCGTAGTAGTCGATGTTGCGCCGCGCGCTGTCGGCGTCCCACTCGTAGCCCAGGCGCTCGAACAGCCGGCTGATCTCGTCGGGCGAGAAGAGGAAGAACAGCAGCACCGTGTCGGCCTGCTTGGCGAGCTTGTAGCGGTCGGCCTCGTCACCCTCGGCGCGCAGGATCCGGTCCAGGCGCTGGATGTTCTCGTGCTTGGCGCGGTAGGCGTCCCAGTCGAGCTCCTCGAGCTCGTCGTAGCCCTCGAACTGGCTGATGATCCCGTCGCCGTGGAAGGGGACGTACATCTTCTCGCTCATCGCCTGCCAGGTCGCGATCTCCTCGTCGGTCAGGCCGAGCTTGGCGCGCAGCGTGTCGCGCCGGCGTTCGGTGAGCAGCCCCAGCACGACCTGCGCCTGCTCGCAGATCCACGCGACCATGACGTTCGTGTAGGCGTTGTTGCGCAGCCCGCTCTCCGTTGCGTCCGGGTACTTCTCGTGAAACTCGTCGGGGCCCATCACGCCGTGGATCTCGTAGCGGTCGCGCTCGGAGTCGTAGTGGGCGATCGAGCTCCAGAAGCGCGCGATCTCGAGCATGATCTCCGCGCCGTGGTCGCGCAGGAAGTCGAGGTCGTCGGTCGCCTGGTGGTAGTGCCAGACGTTGTAGAAGATCGCCGCGTTGACGTGGCGCTGGCGATGGCTGAGATCGGGATCCCACTGGCCCGACAGCGGGTTGAGGTGGACGACCTGCGTCTCCTCGCTGCCGTCGCTGCCGCTCTGCCAGGGGAACATCGCGCCGCTGTAGCCCGCCTCGCGCGCCGCCGCGCGGGCCTCGCCGAGACGCCGGTAGCGGTACATGAGCAGCTCGCGCGTGATCTCGGGCAGGCGCGACGTCAGGTAGCGAAAGACGTACAGCTCGTCCCAGAAGACGTGGCCGCGGTAGGCCTCGCCGTTGAGGCCGCGCGCGGGCACGCCCGCGTCGTGGTTGGTCGTGTGCAGCGAGCAGACCTGCAGGATGTGCGAGATGTGCAGCCGCAGCAGGTGCTGGACGCGCTCGTTGCCGGGCAGGTGGACGTCGCTGGAACGCCACAGCTCGTCCCATGCGCGGGTGTGGCGCTGCAGCGCCTCCGCGAAGTCGGGGTAGCGCCCGACCGACTTGCCGGCGTTCGTCAGCGGCTCGTAGATCGCGCGGTCGCGCGAGGTGTACAGGGAGACGAGCTTCTCGACGCGGATCGGCTCCCCCTGGGTCACGTCGAAGCTGAGCACCTGCTGGATGTAGTCCTCGGCCTGAAAGAGGGTGCGCTTGACGTCGAGCTGCTCGGCGCCGCGGAAGGCGCGCGTGCGGGCCGCCTGAGCGACATAGATGTTCGACTGGCGCGTCACGACGTGCAGCGCGATCACCTCCGGGCCGAACGTGCGCGGCGAGACGGCGTCGAGGTGGCGTCCCTCGAGATCGCCGTAGCGCGCGACGCCGCCGTTGGTGACGCGGCCGTCGAGCGCCGTGACGATCTCGACGCAGCCCGACCAGTTCTCCGGGGTCAGCGTCCACTCGATCGCGGCCTGGTGGGAGTGGGCCATGCTCATGAAGCGCCGGCTGCGCAGCGTCGTCTCGCGCCCTCCGCGGTCGCGGAAGCGCAGCATGCGGCTGACCATCGCGACGCCGATGTCGTACTCGTGGCGGTACTCGAGCAGCTCGACGTTGCCGACGCGGATGGCGTCCTCGCCCTCGACGCGCAGCTTCAGCACGAGCCAGTTGGGCAGGTTGACGAGGTCCTCGTTGAGGACGGGCCGGCCGCCCATGATCGTCGTCTCGCGGTTGTAGAGGCCGTGCGCGTACGTGCCCGGGTAATGGACGTCGTCGGCGTCCTCCCACTCGGCGGTTCCGCGCGTGCAGAAGTAGCCGTTGCCGGTGGACGTCAGCGCTTCGCGGAGCCCTTCGTCACGAGCATCGAACCCCTCGAACTTCAGCGCGCGCTCGTCCACGAGGCGTGACGCTAGCGCAAGATCACCCGGAGCCGGGCGGTGGCCTGTGACGCGGCTCGAGCCGGCGCCGCGGTGGCCGCGGCGCCGGGGTCAAACCGCGAGCCCGTGGCTAAACCTGGATCCACCGAATCTCGCGGCGTCTCGACGCCGGGAGCCTTCGCCGGCGCGGATCGGCCGCTCTCCGCGGCCGATCCACGCGGGCTCGACTCCCAACGCCGAGCCATCCACGATCTTCGGTGGATACAGGTTAAAACGGAATGTCGTCGTCGGCGACGTTGCGGCTGCCGCCACCGCTGGGGACCGTCTGGAAGTCGTCGGTGTTGGCGGGCACGTCCGAGCGCGGCGTGAAGCCGTTGGACTGACCGCCGCCCTGGCCGCGGGAGCCGTCGCGCACGACCGGCACGACGCTGTCGGCTGAGATGTCGACGGCCTGGCGCTTGTTGCCCTCGTCGCCCCACTCGCGCCACTTCAGGCGGCCCGAGACGACGACCTTCTGACCCTTGGAGAGGTTGCTCGCCATCCACTCGCCCAGACCGCCCCAGACGGAGACGTCGAAGTAGTTCGCGCGGTCGGCCCACTCTCCGGAGCCGTCCTTGTAGCGATCGTTGTGCGCGATCCGCAGCGAGCAGACCGACGGCCCGCCGTTGGGCAGGTTGCGCAACTCGGGCTCGCGGGTGAGGTTCCCGGAGACGGTCACCTGGTTGATGTCAAAACCGCTCATGCAAATCTCCTTCGGGGACGAACCAACTTGCCAGCCAGTCTAGGGCTGGGATCGGCCGTCACCCCCGACCACGCCGCTCTCTCCGCGCTTTTGTCGCGGAGACGCGCGGATTCGCGTTCCGCCTCCCGCCTTTCGCCTTTCGGCCGGCCTACGTCCACGACCCGCCGCGCCGCGCCGGCGGCCGCAGGCGACTGCCTCCCGCCGACGCTACCCGCTTATGCGACGGCGTCGGCCGGTTCCGCGACGGGCGCGGAAACCTCTGCTGCGACCGGCTCGCCGATGCCCGTCGGGCGCGGCTCGGGGCGGTTCGCGGGGGGCGCCGGGGTGCCCGGCGCAAGCTTGATGATACGAAAGCGCATGACGCCGTCGGCGATCTTCAGCGTGCGCTGAAGGTTTTCGAGCACCTCGCGCGTGCCGTGGAACTGGAGCAGGTGGTACTCGGTGTCGGTCTTGTGGCGAATCTCGTACGCCATCTGCCGAACGCCCCAGTCCTGCGTGCTGACGATCTCTCCGCCCGAGGCGATCGTGGTCTCGACGCCCGTCAGCACCCGCTGACGCTGGTCCTCGGGGGCCGCGCTGTCGAGCATGAGGATGAGGTCGTACAGGGGATCATGTGCAAGCATGCGGCGGCAAGGATAGCGAGCGCCGCCCGCCGCCGATCGCCGCGGGGGGACGAGACCCGGCGGCCGCGAGCCTTAAGAGCACATGGACCCCGACGGACCGCTGCCCCTGCACGCACGCATCCGCTGGGCCAACGTCGCCCGCGCACTGGCCCTCCTCATTCTCGCCCTCCTCGTCGTCGCCTGGCCCCACCTCCGCACCCCCGACCCCAAGCTCCCGCCCGCGCGAGCAATCCCCGTCACGCTGCCGCCGCCGGCTGCCGTCGCGCCCACCACGCTGCCGCCGCCCGCTGCCGTCACGCCCACCACCCCGCCGCCCGCTTCCGTCGTGCCGTCGCCGGGGCAGGCCCCCACCAGCTCGCCGCCGCCACCCAGCCGCCAACGCCAACACAAGCGGACCCCGACGCCGCGCCCCGCGCGCCAGGCGCCCGCCACGCGGCGCCCCGAACGTCGTGCACATACAGCGCCTGTCCCAGCCCCACCAACGCGGCGCCAGCCGCCCCGCTCCACCCCCCACCGGGCGCCGACCCGACCCGCCGCCAGCGCAAAGCCGCAGCCATCACCGCTGCCGCGCGACGACCCCACCGCGGGAGCCCCCGAGTTCGCCTTCGAATTCGGCTGACAGAAGGGGAGCGGGCGGGGAGGGTCGAGACGGAAATCACCCGAAGGGCCGAATCGGCCCTCCCCGCCCGCTCCCCGGGCACTACCGCGCGGTCATCGCGGCATTCTTCGCCCGAATATCCGCCAGCTGCTCGTCGATCCAGTCCCCCGGATCGCGCGCCGTGACAGCGTCCTTGAGGCCGCGCGAACGGCGCTCGCGCTCCTCCCCGCTCATCGTCAACGCCCGGTGGATCGAGTCCGCCGTCTCCTTGATGTCAAACGGGTTCACGCTCAACGCCCACTCGCCGAGCTCCTCATGCGCGCCCGTGTTCTCCGACAGGATCGACACGCCGTTTCGCTCGTTGACCAGAGGACCTTCCTTCGCCACGAGGTTCATCCCGTCGAACATGGCGTTTACGATCATCAGGTCGTACTGCTTGTACGCGGCGACGGCCTCCTCGAGGTCGTCGCGCAGCTTGAGCTGGATCGGCATCCAGTCCGGCGTGCCATGGCGGTGGTTGACGATCGCCACCAGCGCCTCGATCCGCTCGAGGTACTCCTGATACTCGGGCACGTCCATCCGCGACGGCATGAGCTGGGCGATGAACGTGACGTTCTCGATGAACTCGGGATGCTCGTCGAGGAACTGGTCGAACGCGCTGAACCCGCGCAGCACGTTCTTGGAGAGATCCGAGCGGTCGACGCGCAGGATGATGTGCTCGCGACGGCGGCGCTCGATCTCGCGCTCGAACTCGCGCGTCCGGTCGCTCGCGGCGACCTTGCGCGTCGCCTTGTAGTCGATCGGCAGCGGGTAGTGGCGCACCCACACCTCGCGCCCGTCGGGGATGCGCACGATGCCCCGCTCGAAGTCGACGTCGTAGTCCATGAGGTCGCGGCAGCACTGCAGGAAGTTCCAGCGGTACGAGCGCGTGTGGAATCCGACGATGTCGTTGGAGAGCACACCGTCGTAGATCTCGTTGCGGATGCGCTTGGGCAGCACGCGCCACGCGTCGGGCTGCGTCCAGGGGATGTGGATGAAGTGGTGTAGGAAGACGTCCGGGCGCGCGGCGCGGACGACCGCCGGCAGCGTGTAGAGGTGGTAGTCGTGGACCATCACCACGGGGTTCTCCTCTTCTTCGATCTGCTCGATGACGGCTTGGGCGAGGTCCTGGTTGACGGCCTTGTAGCCCTCGTCGAAGGCCCGCACCTCGTTCTCGCGGATGTCGGGCGCGTTGGACAGATCCCAGAGGTAGTGCTGGATGAACCACAGCATCGGGTTGGCGACGACGTTGTAGAAGCGGTCGTAGGCCTCGGGATCGGAGATGACGAGGCGCACGTGGAACTCACCGCTCGGCGTGTCGACGACGAACGCCTTCCCGTCGCGCTCGCGTGACTTGTGCACGTCGCCTTCGGTCATCGCCGAGGCGATCCAGACGGCGTCGCGGTGCGTCGCCAGTCCGGTCAGCGCGGTCACGAGGCCGCCGGTGCCGCGCGTGAACGAGCCGTCGACGTCGAACGTCACCGGCCCGCGGTTGGAGACGAGCACGAGCGGCGACTGGCCGCTGGCCTTCCCGCTCGCGTCGGACGCCATCACGGCCTCCCCGGCGGACCGCGTCGCGGGCCGCCCGTGTCGCCGGTCTGCTGCGGGCGCGAGCCGAGCCGCACGCGCACGTCCCGGGGCTTGCCGCCGCGGTACACGCGCAGCGTGACCGTGTCACCGGGCTTGAAGGCCAGCAGCGCGACGCCGAGCGCGTTCTCGTCGGGGAGCTTCTCGCCGTCGACGGCGGTGACGATGTCGCCACCGGCGGTGATCTCGCGCGCCTGGAAGCGGCGCTCGACCGTCCCGGCGCGCAGGCCCGCCTTGTCGGCCGGACCGCCGGACACGACCTCCTGCACCCACGCGCCGCTGGTCACGGGCAGGCGGAAGCGGCGCGCGAGCTGCGGATAGATCCGCGCCGTCGACACGCCGAGGTAGGCGTAGTCGACGGTGCCGTCCTCGCGCAGCTGGGTCAGCGTGCGCCGGACGATCTCGGCCGGAACGGCGTAGCCGACCCCCTCGCCGCCGCCCGACGAGGTCTGGATCTGCGAGTTGATCCCGAGCACGTCGCCCTTGGCGTTGACGAGCGGGCCGCCGGAGTTGCCGCGGTTGATCGCCGCGTCGGTCTGGATCGCGCCGGAGATCTCGAAGCCGGTCAGCGAGGTGATCGAGCGGTCGGTCGCCGACACGACGCCCACCGAGAGCGATTGCGGTTCGCCGAACGGCGATCCGATCGCCGCCACCGGCGAGCCGACGCGCAGGTCGCGCGAGTTGCCGAGGCGCAGCGGGCGCAGCGTCAGGCCGGCCGGATCCAGGCGCAGCAGCGCGACATCGGCGTTGGCGTCGTAGCCGACGATCTTCGCCGGCACCTGGTTGCCGTCGGCGAAGGCGACGTAGACCTCCTTCGCCCTGCGGATCGAGCGCCCCTCGCCCTCGGTGACGACGTGGGCGTTCGTCGCGACCTCACCGCGCTCGTTTAGCACGAACCCCGAGCCGAGACCCGACTGGCCGCTGCCGCTCACGTCGGACTGGCCGGGCAGCACGCTGAACACCGTCACCACGCCGGGCGCGTCGCGCTCGTAGATCCGCGCGGGATCGAAGTCATCGTCGTCCTCGTTGCCGCGCACCACCTCGACGGTGGTCGTGCGGTCGACGGCCGTGGCCGCCGCGTCGTCGTCTGCGGCCGGCGTACCGCTGCCGTCGCCGTCGTCACCGCCGCAGCCGGCCAGGACGACGAGCGCCAGGAGTGCGGCCAGCGCAAGCCGCCAGCGCGGCCTCACGCCGGCAGCTCCAGCGAGAACGTCGTGCGGCCGGGCTTCGGGTCGACCTCCAGGGAGCCCTCCATCCGCTCGGCGAGCTCGCGCGCGATCGCCAGCCCGAGGCCGGAGCCCTGGGCGTCGTCGGAGGTGAAGAACGGCTCGAAGACGCGCTCGGCGGCGTCGCGGCTGATCCCCGGGCCGTCGTCGCTGACGGCAAGCCGGACCGATCCGTTGTCGCGTACCGCGGACACGACGACCCCAGTACCCGCTGGCGTGTGTGTCAGCGCATTGTCGATGAGGATCCGCAGGACCTGCGCCACGCGCTCAGGATCGCAGACGGCTTCGATCCGCTCGCCGTCCAGGCGGACGTCGAGCGTCGACTCGTGCTTGTCCAGCGCCGGCGCGAACTCGGCGCTGACGGCGCGCGTCAGCTCGCCGATGTCGGTGTCCTCCGGACGCAGCTCCAGCGACCCGGCCTCCAGGCGCGAGAGGTCGAGCAGGTCGGTCGCGAGCTTGCCCAGGCGCTCGACCTGCTCGCGTACCGTCGCGACGAACTGGCGCCGGGTCTCCTCGTCGAGCTCCTCGTCCTCCATGAGCTCGAGGAAGCCGCCGATCGAGAAGATCGGCGTGCGCAGCTCGTGCGAGGCGGTCGCGATGAAGCGCCGGCGCGCGCTCTCCAGGCGCGCGAGCTGGTGCTGCATGTCGGCCAGCGCGCGCGCGAGCTGGCCGAGCTCGTCGTCCTTGCCGGTCGGGAAGACCGCCGTGAAGTCGCCGGCCGCCACCTGCCCGGCCCCTCGCTCGAGCAGCCGTACGCGGCGGGCCATCGAGCGCGAGACGAGGAAGCCGCCCAGGAGCGCGAGCGCCAGCCCGAGCGCGCCCGCGATGAGGATCTCGCGGCGGATCAGCGCGACGTTGCCCTGCACGTCGGCCATCGGCGCCGAGAACAGCGCAACGCGGCTGACCGTTCCGTCGTCCTCGATCGGCACCGCGACCTGGGCCAGCTCGCCGGTGCGCGCCGAGCCGACGCCGCTCGACACGCGCCCGGTGCGCGCCGCGACGTCGGCGATCTCCTGGTCGAGATCGATGATGCGGTTGTCGGTGTAGGAGTCCGAGAAGATCGCCAGCTGCAGGCCCTCGGTGCCGTCGTTGACGAGCAGCAGCGTGACGCGCGCGTTCGTGCGGTCGCTGACGCTCGAGACGATGGTGTCGATCGCGCTGTCGTCTCCGTTGGAGCGCAGCACGTAGGCGATCTGGGGCGTGAAGGCGCGCGCGGTCTCCGTCAGCGCGCGCAGCTTCTGGTCGCGCAGCGAGGACTCCAGCTGCGGCGTGACGTAGAAGAGCACGGCCAGCAGCGCGACGAGCGTGACCGAGACGGACAGGAGCGTCAGCTGGGCGCGCAGCGAGCGCGGCCGGACGAGGCGCATGACCGCCCGCCTCACCGCTCCGCGTCGTCGCGGAAGCGATAGCCCACGCCGCGCACCGTGAAGAGGTACTCCGGCTTCTTGGCGTCGAGCTCGAGCTTCTCGCGCAGATGGCGGATGTGGACGTCGATCGTGCGCGGGTCGCGGTAGGCGGCGTCGCCCCAGATCCGCGTGAGCAGCATCTCCCGCGTGAAGACGCGTCCCGGCGCGATCGCCAGCGCGGCGAGGATCTCGAACTCCACGAACGTCGTCTGCGCCGGCTCGCCGCGCACCGTCACGGCGCGCTTGTCGAAATCGATCCGCAGGCCGGGGACCTCGAGCGGCCCGTTGCGACCGTCCGCCCCGGCCGCCGCGTCTTGTGGTTGCATCTCCGCGCGGCGCAGCGCGGCCTTTACGCGGCTGCGGAACTCGCGCATCGAGAAGGGCTTGGTGATGTAGTCGTCGGCGCCGATCTCCAGGCCGACGACCTTGTCGATCTCCTCGGCGCGCGCGGTCAGCATGATGATCGGCACCGTGCTGCGCGCACGGATGCGCCGGCACACCTCCAGGCCGTCGAGCTTGGGCAGCATGAGGTCCAGGACGACGAGGTCGTAGGTGCCCTCCGAGAAGCGCGCGAGGGCGGCCCGCCCGTCGGTTGCCTGCACGACGTCGTAGCCGTCCTTGCGCAGGGGATATGAGAGCAGCGTCTGGATTGCGTGCTCGTCATCGACGAGAAGGATGCGAGGAGCACGATCCACCATCCCAATAGTGTGACAACGCTGATGATCGACTCGCGCATCTATCGCGCCGCGCTCATCCCGGTGCTGTTCGCGTTCGTGCTGCTCGCGTTCTCCCTGGAGAACCGCCCGCAGCCCCTGCGCACCGCGATCGCCCCCGATGCGTTCCAGGGCAAGCGCGCGTTCGACCGCGCCTACGGCGACGGCGGTGGCGTGAAGGGCCTCTCCGATCGCTTCCCCCGACGCCGTCCCGGGTCCGAAGCCGACACCCGCCTGGCGGCGACGATCGCACGCCAGATGCGCCAGGCGCCGGGCTTTCGCGTGCGCACGGTCACGCACGAGGGCGACACGATCGACGGGCGCAAGACGCTGCGCACGGTGATCGCCGAGCGCGTCGGCACGGTCGACGAGCGCGTCGTCGTCGTGGCGCACCGCGACGCCGCGGGCGAGCGCGCCGAGGCCGAGCTGTCGGGCACCGCCGCGCTGCTCGAGCTCGCACGGATCTTCGGCGCTCCACGCCAGACGCGCCGCACCATCACGCTCGTCTCGACGAGTGGCGGCAGCGGCGGCGCGGCCGGCGCGGCGCGCCTGGTCGACGACCTGGCCGGCGGCGGGCCGGTGGGGGCGGTCCTCGTGCTCGGCGATCTCGCTTCGCGCAATGTCCAGGCCCCGCTCGTCACGGGCTGGTCCAACGCGCTCGGCGCGACGCCGCAGCGCCTGCGCGCGACGGTGCAGGAGGCGGTGAAGATCGAGACCGGCTCGGGTGCGGGCGCGCCGCGCGCGCTGAGCCAGTTCGCGCACTTCGCGATGCCGGTCACCTTCGGCGAGCAGGGGCCGCTGCTGGCGGGCGGGCTGCCCGCGGTGCTGCTGTCGATCGGCGGCGACCGGCCGCCGCCGGCCGATGCGCCGATCTCGCGCGATCGGCTGCAGGCGTTCGGCCGCGCCGCGCTGCGCACCGTGACCGTGCTCGATGCCGCCCCCAGCGCGCGCCCGATCATCACCGAGGCCTCCAACCGGGACCTGCTCACTAGCCGCAAGATCCTGCCGCTCTGGGCGGTGCGGCTGTTCACCGGCGCGCTGCTGCTGACGGTCCTCATCACGGCGGTGGACGCGTTCGCCGCGCTGCTGCGCAAGCGCGAGCCGATCGGCGTCCGGCTGCGCTGGACCCTCGTCAACGCGCTGCCCTTCCTGCTCGTGGCACTGGCGAGCATGGCGCTGGCGGCGGTCGGGCTGCTCGGCCCCGTGCCCGCCGGCCCGGTCGCGCCCGACGCGCTGCCCGCACGGCTTGCGGCGCTGTTGGCCGCCGTCTTCGTCTTCGCGCTCGGCTGGGTTTGGTTGCGGCCCGCGGTGCTGCGCCTGCTGGGCGCCGACGCGCCGGTGCGCTGCGATCAGGCCGCAGGCGTCATGATCGTGCTGGTAGCGACCGCGGTCGCGTGTGTCATGTGGATCGCTAACCCCTACGCCGCCACCCTGCTCATCCCCGCTTTGCACATCTGGCTCTTCGTCCTCGCGCCCGACCTGCGCATGCCGCGCGCGCTGCGCCTGCTGATTTCGGGGCTCGGTCTGCTGCCGATCGCGCTCGTCCTGATCGGGCTCGCGCGGTCCCTGGGCCTCGGGGCCCTCGACGCCGCTTGGGAGCTGCTGCTGCTCACGGCCGGCGGGCACATCTCGGCGGGGAGCCTGCTGCTGTGGAGCCTCGCCGCCGGCTGCGCGATCAGCGCCCTGCTCGTCGCCGCGGCCGGGGAGACGCCGGCCGCCGCGGGTGACGTGCCGGTCACCGTGCGCGGCCCGCGCAGCTACGCCGGGCCGGGATCGCTGGGCGGCACCGAATCGGCGCTGCGCCGATGACCGCGCGCCGGCGCGCGCTGCGCGGCCTCTCGACGGTCCTGATCATCTCCGGCGTGCTCATGCTGTCCGACGCGGGGCTGACGCTCGTCTGGCAGGAGCCGGTCTCGGCGGTCTACGCGAAGATCCTGCAGGGGAGCCTGAGCGACGAGCTGCGCGACCTCGAGCTCGCCAAGCCCGGCAGCCTCGATCTCGCGGCGCTGCAGAAGCTCGCGACCGAGAAGCGGCGGATGGCCTTCCTCGGACGGAGGCTGCGCTCCGATCTGGGTCGCGGCAAGGCCGCCGGGCGCCTGAAGATCGACCGCATCAACGCCGACTACGTCCTCGTCAACGGCAGCGATCCGACCTCGCTGCGCAAGGGGCCCGCGATCTACGACGACGTCCCGTTCCCCGGCGCCCCCGGGACCACCGCGATCGCCGGCCACCGCACCACCTACGGCGCCCCCTTTCGCAAGATCGACAAGATCAGGCGCGGCGACGAGCTCGTCGTCGAGATGCGCTACGGCACGTTCACCTACGAGGTCGAGAAGACGCGCATCGTCAAGCCGACGGCGCTCGAGGTCATCCGCCGCGTGAGCTACGACCGGCTCGTGCTGTCGGCCTGCCATCCGCTCTACAGCGCGGCGAAGCGGATCATCGTCTTCGCGCGGCTCGTGGCCGCGCAGGCGCGCGGCGAAGCGCGGATCTGACCCTGAGGGCCCGTAACTCAACACGTGACGTGTTGTGTCACGGACCCTAACGATCGCGCAGGCGCCGACCATCGCACTCAAGCACGACCACGATCCGTTCGATACCGCCGCTGGGATGCGACTGCAAGAGCTCAAGCTGCGCGTCGAGCGCGCGGACTACACGGTGGACCCCGGACTCGTCGCGGCGGCGATGCTGCGTCATGCGGTGAGTCAGAGGCGGTGCTGGAAGCCGCGCGCGGTCTGCGCCACGCCGTCCGACAGCAGCACGACCTCGGGCGGCCCCGCGCGGACCTCGCCGATCCAGGTCAGCGACGCGGCCGACGCGGCGGCGTCGTGGTCGCCGGGCGCGACGCAAACGAGCAGCTCGTAGTCCTCGCCGGCCGCCGCGCCGAGCTCCCAGGCCGGGCGATCGAGCCGGCGCGCGACGTCGGCCACGCCCTCGGCGAGCGGCAGCACGTCGAGGTCGATCTCGAGTGTCACGCCGCTCGCCCGCGCGACGTGCTGCGCGTCGGAGGCCAGCCCGTCGGACAGGTCGATCATCGCGTGCACGCCGGCGCGCGCAAGCGCGCGGCCCTCGGCCAGGCGTGGCTCGGGACGCCGGTGGCGGTCGGTCAGGGATGACGGGCCCGTCGCGCGCCCCTCGAGGATCGCCAGCCCTGCTCCCGAGGCGCCGAGCGTACCGGTCACGCCGACGAGATCTCCGGGGCGCGCGCCCGCGCGCCGCACGAGCTGCGTGAGCTTGTCGGCCCAGCCGACGACGGTGATCGCGAGCGTCAGGACCGGCGCCGGCGTGACGTCGCCGCCGATCAGCGCGACGTCGCAGCGCGCGGCGAGCGCGGCCATCGCGTCGCCGAGAGCCAGCGCGTCGTCGCGGGAGAAGCCCGGCGGCAGGCCGAGCACGACGTAGGCCTCACCCGGATCGGCGCCCATCGCGGCTAGGTCCGACAGCGCGCCGGCCAGCGCGCGGTGGCCGGCATCGGCGGCGCTCGCGGTGTCGCCCAGCCGGAAGTGGACTCCGTCGACCATCGCGTCGGTCGACGTGACCGACAGCGCTCGCGAACGTACGACGGCGGCGTCGTCGCCCGAGCCGACGAGCACGCGCTCCGGCGGTGGCGCGAAGCGCTCCCGCAGGGCGGCGATGAGGTCGAACTCCTGCGTCAGCGGTGGCGGTAGACGATGCGCGCGCGGTCGAGGTCGTACGGCGACAACTCGACGCGCACCCGGTCACCCGGGAGGATGCGGATCCGGAAGCGGCGCATCTTGCCGGCGACGTGCCCGAGCACCATGTGATCGTTGTCGAGCTTCACGCGGAACATCGCGTTGGGCAGCGCCTCGACGACCTCGCCCTCGAACTCGACCTTTTCCTCTTTGGCCATCTGCGCCGCTACGGTAGCGCACCCGCGCAGGTTGCTAGGGCGGCGTGGCCTGACCCTCGGTGGACGGCGGGTCGGGGTCGGTGACCTCCGGCTGGGCCGGCGGGTTCTGCGGGACGTACGTGCCCGGATCGTAGTTGTTGCCCCCCGTGCCGGTCTGCGGCGCCCCGGTCCCCGGCTTGATCGTGCGCTGGTTGGCGCGCTCGTCCGCGAGCGCCTGTCTGTTGTCGCGCTTGGCCTGCTCCAGCGCCTCGTCGGTCACGGGCACGATCGGCAGCTGCCCGCCCGGCCCGACCTGCTGACCGCCCCGCGGCTTGAACCGCTTGGTCTCGAACTTCTCCTTGGGCGCGACGAACTTCCCGCAGTACTTGCCGGCGGCGGCCTTCATGTAGCGGCCCCAGATCTCCGCGGGGAACGTGCCTCCGTCGACGTTGGCGCCGTGGAAGAGCGGGCCCATCGGGATACGCCCCTTCGGGAAGCCGACCCATGTCGACGTGGCCAGGCGCGGCGAGAAGCCGACGAACCAGGCGTCGGAGTTCTTGTCCGTGGTGCCGGTCTTGCCGCCGACCGGGCAGCCGGTCTTCGCGCGCCCGCCGGTGCCCGGCCGGCTGATGTTCATCTCGAGGATCTTCACGATCTCGAACATCGCCGCGGAGTCGAAGACCTTCTTGCGCACCGGCTTGGAGAGATCGTCGGTCTTGCCGCCGGGGAAGCGCACCTCGGTGATCGCCTTCGGGGTGTTGCGCCACCCGCCGTCGAGGATCGTCGCGTAGGCGTTGGCCATCTCCAGTGGCGAGCAGCACTTCTCGAGGCCGCCCAGCGTCTCGGACGGATAGCCGTCCAGCTTCGAGGTGATGCCCAGGTCCTTCGCCGCCTTGGCGACCTTCTTGGGGCCGAGCGCCAGCGCGAGGCGTATGTACACGCCGTTGTCGGACGAGAGCGTGCCGGAGATGAGGTTCTTCGAGCCGCCCGAGCACTTGCCGCCGTAGCAGTTGATCAGCACGTCGCCGTACTGCGGCGCGAGCTTCAGCGGCGCCGACGGGAAGCTCGTCGTGGCGGGGTTCAGCCCCTCGCGCACGGCGGCGGCCAGGGCCATGACCTTGAACGCCGAGCCGGGCTGGCGCTTGCCGTCGGCGGCGAGGTTGAACTGCGAGTTCGTGTACTTCGCCGACGAGGCCATGGCGCGGATGTAGCCGTTGGTCGGGTCGATGCTGACGATCGCCGACGAGGGCGCGCCGTCGAAGCTCAGGCTCTTGGCGATCGAGTCGCGTGCCTTGCGCTGCAGGTCGAGGTCGATCGTCGTGCGGATCCGCAGGCCGCCGCCGCGCACGTCGCGCTGGCCGTACTTCTTGATCAGCTCGTCGGTGACGTAGTCGAAGAAGAAGCTCTCGCGCTTCTGCTTGAAGAACGTGTTCTTGCGCAGCTCCAGCGGCTCGGCGATCGCCACCCGCGCGTCGCTGTCGGAGATGTAGCCGAGGTCGGCCATCTTGCGCAGCACCTCGTTGCGCCGCGCCGTCGCGGCGCCGGGCGCCTTGAACGGGTTGTACTGGCTGGGCGCCTGAGGCAGTCCCGCGAGCAGCGCGGACTCCGCGAGCGTGAGCTTCCGAGCGGGCTTGTCGAAGTAAGCGCGCGCCGCGGCCTGGATGCCGATCGCCTGCTTGCCGTCGTTCGTCCCGTAGGGCACGGAGTTGAGGTACTTCGTGAGGATCCACTTCTTGCCCTTCCGTCCCTTGTGGGCGTTCTCGAGCTCCTCGGCGAGCTTCGCCTCGCGCACCTTGCGCTTCAGCGAGCGATCCCTGTCCCCCGTGTAGAGGGTGCGGATCAGCTGCATCGTCAGCGTCGATCCGCCCTGGATCGTCTTGCCGGAGTTGGCGTTCTTGAACGCCGCGCGGACGATGCCCTCGAAATCGACGCCGCGGTGGCGGTAGAAGCGCTGGTCCTCGATCGCGACCGTCGCGTTGCGGACGTCCTGCGGCATCTGATCGCTGTGGATCGGGTCGCTGAGGATGTCGTTGGAGATCTTGCCCAGCTCGGTCTTGCCGTCGGACGCGTAGACGGTCGAGTAGCGGCCCGGGGCCTGCGGCTTGAGCGCCTCCAGGTCCGGTGCCGAGTTGGCGATGCCGACGACGTAGCCGACGGCGCTGAGCGCGCCGATGATCGACGCGGCCACCAGTACGGAGACCGTGATGATGATGACGCGCGCGGCCCCGCCTCTGCGGCGGCGTCGACGCTGGCGTTCGCGGCGAGCGGACATACGGGTCGAAAGGTCCCGCGCGAACCAGGGATGGACGGTCGCGGGAACCAGCGATTCTAGTGGAGTGGGTCTTCGGGCACGCCGGGGTCCGGTCCTGCTCCTGCACGACCCTTGCCAAGATGCGCGGATGCTGTCGCGCGTCGCGCCCGCTCGCGTCATCCGGGCCGCGTCCGCTGACGCCGCGCTCGTCGATGCCCTGCGGGCGCTGTGGGTCTCGCGCCTGCTCGTCTGGGCGTCCGCCATCGCCGCGGTCGCGGTCTTCGGTTTGTCCGATCGCGCGAGCGACTTCGATCCCGCCGGACTGACCTCTCCCTTCGGCGCCACGGGGAACCTGCTCGCGGCGCCGCTGGGGCGCTGGGATTCGGTCTGGTACCTGGCGATCGCCGACGGCGGCTACGGCGACGGCGCCCGCGAGGCGTTCTTCCCGCTCTACCCGCTGCTGGTCAAGCTCGTGGGCGCCCCGCTGGGCTCCGCGCTGGTCGGCGGCGCGCTGCTCTCGACGGCGCTGCTCGGCGTCGCGCTCGTGCTCCTGCACCGGCTCGTCGCGCTGGACAACGAGCGCGCCGTGGCGCGCAACGCCGTGCTCGTCACCGCGCTGTTTCCGATGTCCTTCTTCTTCTCGGCGGTCTACAGCGAGTCGCTGTTTCTCGCCCTGTCGGTCGGCGCGGTCTACGCGGCGCGGCGCGAGCGCTGGATGTGGGCGGGGCTGCTGGGGATGCTCGCCGCGACGACGCGCAGCGCCGGCGTGCTGCTGCTCGTGCCGCTGGCGATGATCTACCTCTGGGACATCGGCCGGCCAAGCCTGCGCGTGCACCGGCCGCTGCGCCCCGACGTGCTGTGGCTCGCGCTGGTCCCGCTCGGCCTGGCGCTGTACTGCGCGCTGCTCGGGCTCGGCGGCCATGACCCGCTCGCCCCGTTTCGCGCGCAGGAGGTCTGGTTTCGCTCGTTCGCGGGTCCGTTCGTCGGCGCCTGGGACGGCATGGTCGCCGCCTGGCAGGGCGCGCGCCAGCTGCTGTCGGGATCGCGCGACCCGGTCTACTTCACGGCCTGGGGCGGGGACCCGTTCCTCGGCGCGCGCCACAACATCGAGCTGTTCGCCTGGCTAGTGCTCGCGCTCGTCGCCACCGCCGGCGCGCTGCGCCGGCTGCCGGCGGCCTACGGGGCCTACGTCGTGGCGGCGCTCGCGCTGCCGCTCTCCTATCCGGTCGCCCCGCAGCCGCTGATGTCCCTGCCGCGGTTCGTCGCAGTGCTGTTCCCGCTCGCCATCTGGCTCGCGGTGTGGATGACCGGGCGGGCGCTGCGCGAGCGCATCGTGCTGGCGGCGTTCGCCCTCGCGCTGGCGATCTACAGCGCGATCTTCGCCACCTGGCACTTCGTGGCGTGATGGCGCGGGTGATCACGCTCGACGCGTTCGGCACGCTCGTCGAGCTCGCCGACCCCGTGCCGCGCCTGGTCGATGCGCTGGGCGCCCGCGGCGCTGCGGTCAGCGCCGCGCAGGCGGGCGCGGCCCTCGCCGAGGAGATCGCCTTCTACCGCGCTCACCACGACGCCGGCGTCGACGCCGCCTCGCTGGCGCGGCTGCGCGAGCGCTGCGCCGGGGTGCTGCGCGCCGGGCTCGAGCGTGCGGGTGCCGACGTGCGCGCGATCGCGCCCGCGGCGATCGTCGAGTCGCTGCTCGCCGCGCTGCGCTTCCGGCCCTTCGCCGACGTGCCCGGCGCGCTCGCCGAGCTGCGCGCCGCGGGCCACCGCCTCGTGGTCGTCTCCAACTGGGACGTGTCGCTGCACGAGATGCTGCGGACGACCGGTCTCGCCGCGCTCGTCGACGGGGCGATCAGCTCAGCGGAGGCGGGCGCGCGCAAGCCCGACCCGGCGATCTTCCGCAGCGCGCTGGCGCTGGCGGGCCGCGACGACGGCCGGCGGGCGCTGCACGCCGGCGACTCGCTCGCACTCGACGTGGCAGGGGCCCGGGCGGCCGGTCTCGACGCGGTGCTGGTCGCGCGGGGTCCGGTTGCCGACAGCGTGCCCGCCGGTGTCACGGTCCTCGGCTCGCTGGACGGGCTGGCGAGCCTGGCCGCGTAACCTGGGTCGACCGTGTCGAACGTCCCGCCGCAGTTTCAGCCCGGCCTGCCGCTGCCGCCGCCGCCGCCGGAGACGTCCCCGGCGCCGACCGAGCCCGCGCCGCTGGAGCCGCACGAGCAGTCCGGCCGCGACCGCTGGCCGGCCTGGCTGTCGATCGCCGGCTTCGCGACGGGCTACGGGTCGACGATCGTGCTCGGGCTCATCGTCCTCGTCGTCGCCGGCGCCTTCGGCGCAGCGACGAAGGACCCGCCGCCGGGCATCAACATCGGCCTGACCGTCGGCCAGAACGTCGCGCTCGTCGGCGCGGCGTACTTCTTCGCCTTGCTCAGCAGCGGGCGGCCCGCCGCCGCCGACTTCGGGCTGCGCCCGGCGCCGCTGTGGCGCAGCGTGCGCCTGCTCGTCGTGATCTGGATCGGCTTCTTCGTGCTCAGCGCGATCTGGGCCGTCGCGCTCAGCCTCGACGAGCAGCAGACGCTGCCCGACGAGCTCGGCGCCGACGGCCCGCTCGTCAACGCGCTTGCGGTGATCGTGCTCGTCACGGTGATCGCGCCGCTCGGCGAGGAGCTGTTCTTCCGCGGCTTCTTCTTCGGCTCGCTGCGCAACTGGCACGGGCCGGTCCTCGCCGCGATCCTCACCGGTGCGGTCTTCGGGCTCATCCATGTCGGCTCGGCGCCGATCGGCTACCTCGTGCCGCTCGCGATCTTCGGCGCGGGCCTGTGCCTGCTCTACGAGATGACCGGCTCGCTGTATCCGGCGATCGCGCTGCACGCGCTCAACAACTCGATCGCGCTGGGCGTGAACCTCGACTACGGCGCAGGCGTCATCGTCGCGATGATGGTCGGCTCCACGATCGCCTCGCTGCTGTGCGCGCGTCTGCTCGCGAGGGCCATCGGCGATCGCCGCCGAGAGCCGGACAGCGCCGCCGCGCCCGAACCTGCCTGAAAGCCGTTCCCTCATGCGGGCGTGACGTGGCATAGTGCGCGCGATGCGCCCCCTCGTCCTGCTCGTCTCGCTGCTGATCGTGCTGGCACCGGCCGCGGCGCAGGCTCAGTCGCCCACCACGCCGGCGCTCCCGGGCCAGACCGTCCCGGCCCCCGTCGAGGCGCAGCTGGCGCTGAAGCTCGAGCGCGTCGGCGGACCCCGCGCCACGACGCTGACCGGCTCGCGCGTCGTCGTGCGCGGCGCGACGACGGCGTTCGTCGCCAACGAGGCCGTCAACGTGCGCTTCTACGAGCGCGGTCGCAAGCGCGGCGCCAGGCGCGTGATGCTGCGGCCGGGGCCGAACGGCGCCGGCGTCTTCACGCTCGCCTACAAGCCCGTCTCACCCGGGCCGCTGAGCGTCCGCGCTGCGCACGATCCGACGCCGCAGCTCGGCGGGATGGCAGCGCGGGCGGCGACCGTCGACGTCCTGCCGCGGCGCGTCGTGCCGCGCAGCGGGCGCGCCTCGATCCGCGCGCTGCAGGTGCGCCTCGAGCGCCTCGGCTACGTCACCGGCTCGCCCGGCGCGTTGGACGGCCGCACGGCGCGCGCCGTGCTCGCCTTCCGCAAGGTGACCGGCATGGCGCGCACGACGAACGCGTCTTTGGAGGTCATGCGCGCGCTGGCGCGCGGCAAGGGCACCTTCAAGGTCCGCTTCCCCGAGCACGGACGGCACATCGAGGGCGACCTCTCGCGCCAGGTGATCGCGCTCATCGACAACGGCCGCGTACAGCGGATCTATCCCACGTCGTCGGGGGCTCCGGCGACGCCGACGGTGCTCGGCTCGTTCAAGGTCTACCTCAAGACGCCGGGCGTGAACGCCAAGGGCATGGTCGACTCGGCCTACTTCATCCGCGGCTACGCGACCCACGGCTATCGGTCGGTGCCGATCTTCCCCGCCAGCCACGGCTGCTTCCGGCTGCCGATCCCCGACGCGCGGCCGGTGTTCAACTGGATCAGGATCGGCACGCCGGTCGACGTGTACAGGTAGGCAGCCCGTCCCGCCTACGCGGTGCGGGCGCGTCGCGGCGAGCCGCCGCGGGCGGTCATGAACCGCGCGAGGTAGCCGAGACCGAAGCCGTAGACGAGCAGACCGAGCAGCGCCGGGATGCCGCGCTGCATCCAGCGGCTCTCGTCGTTCTCGGTCAGGCCGGCGAAGGGCGACAGCAGAACGTCGTTGGCGTCGTCGATCAGCTCGCGCACGTCCCCGTGGCGCCGCTCGCGCGCGCGCTCGCCGGCGGGCGTGGGGCTCGCGGCCATGGAGCTTGCGATGCGGTCCTCCGACGCGGCCGAGGCGCGGCCCATGTCCTCCAGCGCGAACAGCGTGAAGCCGATCGCGACGATCAGGCTGAGGGCGATCGCCAGGTAGCGAAGGGGACGTTCGAGCACCGCTCTAAGGTACGCGAGCGATGAATGCCCATGGACGTTTGATCGAGGCGCTGCGCGAGCACGCGCTGGTGCTCGGCGAGGTGACCCTCACGAGCGGCCTGCGGGCGCAGTACTACGTCGACGCCAAGCGCGCGATCCTCCTGCCCGCCGGCTTCTCGGCGCTCGGCGAGCTGCTGGCGCAGCGCGCGCGCGACTGCAACGCGACCGCCGTCGGCGGGATGACGATGGGCGCCGACGCCGTCACGTGCGCGGCGCTCGCGGGCGGGGCCGACTGCAAGGGCTTCTTCGTGCGCAAGGAGGCCAAGGCGCACGGGCTCTCGCGCCGCATCGAGGGACCGCTGCTCGCGCCCGACGACCGCTGCCTCGTCGTCGAGGACGTCGTCAGCACGGGCGGCTCGACGATCGCGGCGATCGAGGCGCTGCAGGAGGCCGGCCACGAGATCTGCGGCGTCGTCAGCGTGCTCGACCGGCTCGCCGGCGGCGGCGAGCGGATCGCCGCCGCGGCCGGAGCGCCGTACATCGCCCTGACGACGATCGACGACGTCTACCCGGAGCGACCTGACCGGTAGGCCGGACGGCCGGGCGTCATGGCGCGTCGAGGTCGACGCGCACGACGAGCAGCTCGGTGCCCATCGCGCGCACGCCGGCCGCGTTGAGGCGCGACAGCGTCTTCAGCCGTCCGCGCGCGTCGGCGCCGTCGAGCAGGTGGGCGGTGCCCTCGCGCCAGCCCTTGCGCAGGCGGATGCGCACGCGCGGGTCCGCCTCGATGTTGCGCACGTAGGCCGCCTTGCGGCCCATCTCGGCGACGATCCAGAACGTGTTCGTCCCTCGCTCCAGGCCGTGGCTGACCGGCGTCCGGCGCGGCACGCCGCTCGTGCGCCCCGTCGTTTCCAGCAGCGCCACGCCGGGGGCCAGGCCGCGCGCCGCGAGGGCGCGGATCGGTGGGTTGAGCAGCTTGACCTGGATCGCCGTGACCAACTGTCGTTTGCGCTCCACGCGCCGAGTCTCGCACCCGGCCGCGGCCCGTGGGTGCCGCGCCGCCGACCTGGCGCCTTGACAGGGGTGAAAACCTCCCAGTCAGCAGGGGTCTATAGGTCGACGTCCACGAAGGAGCTCCCGTGCACCGGTTCTCTATCGCGACCATC